>JADLCY010000005.1 GCA_020846935.1 Gemmatimonadaceae bacterium | reverse complement strand
GTCGCCGCGCCTTGTCAGCCTTCCTGCTCATCACTCATCCCTCCAGGGTCCGGCGCCTCGCCGGATGAGGGGAAAGTGTCACTTCGTCACACCGACCTAAAGTGCGATTCTGGCTGAACCACTACACGCGCTCGTGGCGCTGGCGTCGGATTCGACCACGATCTTGCCCAGCTCCGCGATCGTTTGCTTCGGTGTCACCGCACCCGGGTCGGAGGTCACGCGTGCTCCGAGCCTGCGGGCTTGGCAGCGTATTCAGCGAGCGTATCCCAACGCGCGCTCTTTCGCCGACTGCACGCCCCCAGATACTGCTGCCGAGGTCTGGCCTGGCGTGCTACTTGACAGCGTGACCGAGGTTGGCCCAGATGAGCAGATGGCGTGGGGCACCCAAGTGGCCGAACATGCGAATCTGTGGCGCTGCTCCCTTAAACGCGAACGTGCGGGATGGACGGTTCACCCGTGCGAGTATTCGGGTCGCGCGCGGCAAGATCAGCGGGGCAATCCTTGACGTGTGCTCGCGCAGTCGCCACCTAACCACACGTTGCACCTGTCGGACCCTTGATCGAGGGACTGGCTGTCCCGCCCGGGCCGTGGTAGACTATTCAAGGAGCGGCCCGGGCGGGACAGCCTTTGTTAACCCGGGTCCGCAAGTGCCCGTGGAACGTTAGCCAGCAATCTGACATCTCTGATCCGCGGTCGACGAAGATCATGCTTCCCTGTCATGCGCGTACGATGATGCTGAGCGCCCTGTGCGCGACCGGCCTCTTCGGCCGCATCACATTCGCCCAGGCAGCGTCAGGAACAGGCCTGCGCGCCGCACGATGTTTCGGCGAGAGCTTTACCGCGCGGATCCGCGGCGCAATCGAGGGATACACAGAAATCGCCGGCATTCCTGGCGTTAGCGTCGGTGTCGTCGTAAACGACGGGATGGTCTATGCCGATGGCATTGGGTACGCCAGCCGGCATGCGCGCATCCCAGCCACGGCCGACACTCCATACAACGTCGCCTCGGTCACCAAGCTGTTCACGGCGACGCTCGCGATCCAACTGGCAGTTGACGGCCTCCTTGATCTCGAAGCGCCGGTCTCGCGTTATCTGCCCGACTCCGTTCGCGTGCCTCTGGACCCAACGGGGCATAGCATTACTGCGCGTCACCTGCTCACCCACAGCGCGCAACTACCGAGGAACCCGCCGAATCGCCGAAATCAGCCGATCAGTGGTCCCATCGACCCAGGGGTTTGGGACGCGTATGACGTGTCCGATCTGTATTCCGCGCTCGCCGCGACAAAGCTGTCCGGCCCGCTCGGAGAGACCATGGAATACTCGAACTATGGCTACGCGCTGCTCGGCCATGTCGTGGAGCGCGTGGCCGGGCAGCCGTATGAGCAATTGCTTCGCGCGCGATTGCTCGCACCACTTCGCATGACGGAATCCGGGATCACGATGAGCGCCGCGCAAATGCGCAGGCGGGCGGCGGACTATTGGGAAGATGATGACGCGCGCGTTGAGCAGCGCACGCACGCACGGTTCGGGGAGGTCGCGGGCTTCATAGGCATGACCTCCACTGTCCGCGATCTATCCCGATTCCTGATCGCCCATCTCGGAACGACGGCCGACGATCGCCGCGCGCTTTCTCGCGACGTGGCCGCGAGAATGGCTGAACCGCAACTGCATGTCGAAACAACATCGGGACGACGGTACGACATGGCCTTGGGCTGGTTCCGTCGCATTGCCTCCGATTCCGTATCCGCTACGCCGCTACTCTGGCATACGGGCGAGATTGATGGACACTCGTCCGGCGTGTTCCTGCGTCCGCAGGAACGTATCGGAATCATTGTGCTGCAGAATCTGGGCGGTGAGACCGGTGCGAGGGCCATCGAACAACTTGGCGATTGGATGATGCGGCTGACCCAGGCCGAGATATCCCGTTGCCGCCGTTGATAGGTGAGTATTCACCGTTCTTGATGTTGTAGTATCACGTCTGCGCTTTGTTTCTTCTGGCATCGCGCCGCAGCTGGCTAACGAACGCTGAAGCTGACGTACGATCTGCGGATTGCGCGCACCTCCGGTGCGCGCTCCTATTGACTCGCACGCAGCTTAGCTGGGGCGTTCAGGATGTAGGAAAAGCCTCTTTTGGGTCGTGCGGCGGCGATCATGACGTCGATCAGCGCCCGGTTGAGCCAGTGGTGGGATTGCTGGAATCGTTAGGTCTCTGGCGGTTCCGGATCGACCGCAGGTCGGGACGAGCGCGACCGATCGGGCGGTCCAGAAGCGTTAGGTGGCGTATCCGGTGTGCGCGAGCTTCTCGATGTTGTGCACCAGACAGAAGAGTCGCCACTGCGCCTCGACCTTCACGCGGCTCCGGAGCGTGAAGCGATCGAGCCGCTTGTTGTGGCGCAGATTGGCAAACACCGGCTCTACCGTGCCCAAGCGCTGCGCATACCGGGCGCGCTCCCCAGGCTGATCGATGCGGCGCTTCATCCGCGCCGTGCGGGTCTCCGGCGCGGGCGCGGCGCGGCCCCGGAAGAAGGCCACCTGTCGCGGGGTCGCTTGATTGGGGTCGCGCAGACATCGCGCACGGAGCAGGCACGGCAGGCAGTCGCGCTTGGTCCCGTGAAACTGCTCCGAGACAAACCCGCGCGTGATATTCGCTCGGCCCTTCCGATAGAGGGATTTCCCCGCGGGGCACACACACGTGCGCGCGACCGGATCGTACGTGAAGTCACTAGGCTGGAACCGCCGGGGCGCCTCCTCCGCGTCCGACTTGTCATGCAGTGGATCTTTGGTCGCATGGTGCAGCGGCTGCGTCGAGAAGCGCTCGTCCCGCCGCCGCAGCTCGCGGTCCGCAATCAAGGCGTCGACCTGGCGCTGGTCCAGCGCACGCAGGTTGTCTTCACTGTGGTAGCCCGCGTCCGCCGTCACCAGCGACGTCGGCGCGAGTACGGGCGTGAGCGCGTCGACCACGGGGACCAGCAGTTCCTGCTCGGACCCCGTGCCATGCGCCTCCGCCGCACAAATGATCTGATGCTTCGCGTCCACCGCCGCCACGCCCGTGTAGCCCTGGATCACCCCTTTGCCCGTCGCCATCTTCGCACGCTCGTGGTCCGTGCGATGGCTCTTCCGCACCCCGCCATTCGGCCCCCGGCGCTCCTCGGGATGCGCCGCCAACCACGCGCGCAGCTGCGTCGCATCCCGGTGTAACCGCTCAAGCCGGGCCGTTTCCTTCGCGCTCAAGCTCGGCTCGGTCGGGAGCGCATCCGTCTCGCGATGCCGCGCCACCATCGCCGCGGCCGCCGCTTCCAGTTTGTCGGCCTGCCGCTCACACTCGGCCCGTGTTCCACTCTTCTGCTTCGCGGCGTTGCTGGGCAGCTTGACGCCATCGATGGCGAACATCTCCCGCCCAATCAGCCCCTGCTGGTCACAGATCGCCAGCACCGCGGCGAACACGCGGGCGATATCGTCCCCCAGGGTACTGACAAAGTGCGCGATGGTCGTGAAGTGCGGCGCCTGATCCCCACACAGCGCGATGAACGTCACGTGCGTCTCGCACAGGCGGGCGATCCCGCGGCTGCTCACGACACCGCGCGCGTAGGCCACCAACACCAGCTGCAGCAGGGTCGCGGGCGGATAGGCCGGGGCGCCGGTCGTGTCGTTCTTGAACCGCGTGTCGAAGTGCGAGAGATCGATCGCGTGCGTCACCAAATGATGCACGGCATGTTCAAAGGTGCCGGGCAGCAGCTGCTGGGCGAGGTCAACCGGCAGGAAACGCGGCTGGGTATCGATGTACTTGTAGCGGGCCATGGACCTCCTCGACGGGCGACGCACCACGCTCTACCTTCTACCCCAACCCCTGCAAAGTCTCTGCCGCTCGCGAGGCCGCGCCGGGTTTTTCTACAGCTTCGTTAGCTGGACCATCCGATCCTGATTGCCAGTTTGGACACCAACGCCTGGTTTCCGCCGTCCGATTCTCCACAACAGAAGGCGCTCGCCCACGTGGCGGCGCGCAGCAGCGGTGATCCGCTTGATCCGACACTTCGGGTAACGGTCAACTTTCATCCCGCGAGGCTCCACCGCGGCGTCCCGCTGCTTCGTTGCCTCGCGGACGATGGGGAGTACCGCTCGCAGTTCGTGACCGGCACGAGCAGCGGAGGCCTCACGGCCTACCCGGGAGGCGATCGCTGGCACTGGGAGGCTCGGCTATTCGGTGGCGCCTATGACACCGCCCCCACCAACGAGCGCCCGAAAGTCGGCGCACTGAACTTCCGACACCGCAAGACCGGAGCGGCGCCGCGCTTCGGTTCCGCTCACTTGCGATTGCGGCCGGAGATCGCTTCGCGCTCCACATTCTGCTTTCCCGATTCCTGCTTCGACCCGTCCGCGTTCGGAACGGTGTCTCGAATGAGTCTCATCGACCTCGCCGCAGCGGAAGAGCGGGACAGACTCGACGACTACGTTGAAGCGCACGTTCATGGCCCCCTTCGCCTTGCGTTCGACGTCGAGGCGCTGGTCCTCGACCCGTGCTTTCGCGATACCGAGGTCGAGGTGTTCGCGCGCCAACTCTCATGTCCTCTCGAATGGCATCCAGGCTTTCGCCTCCATGTCGACGAGATGGCGGAGCATCCCAGCTTTCGCGGTCCGGAGTACGTGGCGCTGGGACAGCTGGTGGCTGTCGACGGATGGCTGACACCAGCCATCCATGAGACGGCGGTGCGCACGGAGCGTCATCATCCGCAAGATCTCAAGAAGGTCTGGCACTATCTGGCCCGATTCGGTGATCTCTCGTCCGGCGATTCAGCGGCGCGGCCAGCTAACCAATGAATTGCTGCTGACGCGGCTCGGCCACTTCTGCATACTCTCGCGCTCCGGCTTTGCAGTTCGGCATCATTGTGTGCGGCCCGCCGGGCCGCGCAGCAGAATTCAAACGCGTTAGGCATCACACGAGAGAGCGTGTGCGGTCCTGCGTTGGGGAGGGCGAGCTGCCCGCGAGCGGTAAGTTGATGCGCTCGTGGCCGCGGATGCGTGCTTGACGCCGTCGAGCTAGATTGCTACGCAGTTACCGCCCGGGAGCCAGCATGAGCGTTGAGTTGACCGCGGTCTATCGTGAAGTACCGGCAGGGTTTATCGCGTTCGTCGAAGAGCTTCCCGGGGCTAATACCCAAGGCGCTACCCTGGAGGAGGCCCGGGAGAATCTCCGGGAAGCCGTCGCCCTCGTGTTGGAAGCGAATCGCGCGCTTGCCGAGGAAGATCTGGCGGGTGCCGCTGTGATCCGCGAGCCGCTGCGCCTCACGGCGTGAAGCGGATCGACCTCGTGCGGCACTTGGAGTCCTGCGGGTGTCACCTGCTGCTGGAGGGGGCGAGCCACAGTGTGTATTTCAACCCGGCGACGCGCCGGACTTCGACGGTGCCGCGACACCGCGAGACCAACGACTATCTCGCCCGCAAGATCTGCCGCGACTTGGAGATCGTCGACCCTGATGCCTAACAGAATCTGCAGCGGACGGCGGGAGCTAAGGAGCATGCCGCGGGGCTGCGCTCGCGCCGCTGCTGAAATTTTGTCGTTAGGTGGCTTCCCCTGGTCCGCGTGACCTTCATCCACGAGTACGACTGTCCCTTTACCGAGCGTGAGCTTACATGCGCGCTCGAACTCGCATACCGGCCAGCGCGTGCGGGCGAGCTCGCGAGTGGTATCGCAGCGAATGCGAGAGGAATGTCGCTCTCTATTGTGCCGCCGGCGATCAGCCGGGAGTACCTTGTCATTCCAGACTTCTGGTTTGCCCTCGTGGCTGCGCTCGAGCCGGCGCTCGACGAGCGGGTCACGCAGTGGCGCATCGGTCAGCGCATGCCCCGTGCTACGCGCGAGCAGAACGCCATGTTTGCCGCGGGTCTGTCGCCGAAGGAGCCGGCGACGCCGGCCATCGTGCAACAGCTCGCCGAGGAGGACGCACAGCACGAGGAGCAATGGAACATCCTTTGCCGTCAGGTAGCGGAGTTCCTGCAACTCCCTCCCGACGAGCGCTTTCGCCGCACAAGCGAGCCGCCAGCCACCTAACTCGACCTGATGAGGGTCGCGTGTCGCAAGGCGACACGAGACAGCACGCGGGTGCGGATACAGTTGTGGGGCGGCCGCCTTGTACTCACATGCGACGGCCTAGCGCCGCCCCACAACTGTTTCTTGTTGAAGCGTTCACAGCAGAAGCTGACCTTAGGTTGCGATTGCCTGCCCGGGACAACCACTGAAAGTGAGGGCGGAAGGTGGAGCCATTCCTGGCGCGAAACAGGATAGTCGTGAACGCCAAAGCAGAGATCTTCACGACCGATAGGCCGTCCGCAGTACTTCCTCCTCACGTCCGATGCTTCAGGTGCGCATCATACCACGCCAGGTACCTCGCAAGCCGGTCCTTCTGGAAGCTGGGGAGCGAAATCCCATGATTCTGGCCCGGATACACCACCAGCTGCGTCTCCACACCGAGTGACTTGAGCGCCTGGTACATCTGCTCGCTGCCGGTGATCGGAACGTTGTCATCGTCCTTGCCACCCATGAACAACGTCGGCGTCGTGATGCGATCGGCCTTGAAGAAGGGATACGACACTTTCTCCCACGCCCTGGGATTGCGCCACGGGGCGCCGAGTTCTGTCTCGTACTGATAGATGTACTGGTCGGTGCCGTACATCGTCAGCTGCATCGAACTGCCTGCGCCACTGATAGCCGCCTTGAAGCGTGTGTCGGTGGCGATAGTGTAGTTCGTGAGAATACCGCCGTAGCTCCATCCCCCGATACCCAGGCGATCGGGGTCGGCAACACCGGTCGCGACGACGTGGTCCACGGCCGCCAGCAGGTCCTGCACCTCCTTGTTCCCCCAGTCGGCGTAGATCGCCTGCTGATGCGCCGATCCACGTCCCGTACTCCCCCGGTAGTTCACGTTGAGCACCGCGTAGCCGTTCGCCGCAAAGAACTCGCGCTCAAAGCTGAATGCGTGCTGGTCCTGCGATGCGGGACCACCATGAATGCGAAGCAACGTCGGCATCCGACGGCCTGGTGGCGCATCGGCCGGGCGCGCAAGCAGGCCGTTCACCACGGTTCCATCCTTCCCCTTGGCAGATACGTCCTCAACGGTCGAGAGCCGCACCTCGGCGGCCCACGCATCGTTCGCGTGGGTCAACGGTCGCAGCGCGCCTGACTCCAACACGTGTATTTCAGACGGACGGTCGGCCGTGCCAGCCAGCACGGCAAGCTTTCCGCCCGGTCCTTCGGCCAGCTCCTGCACGACGCGGCGACCCTGGAGTACGCGTTCGAGCTGCGCCGAAGCGACGTCGACGCGAGCCACGTGAACGGCGCGGTCGTCCTCGAGCAACACGGTGATGCTTCGACCATCCGCGCTCCAGACGGGATCGCCCACCGATCGATCGAGTGCAGCCGTCAACACTCTTGGCGTCCCCCCGCTCGACGCCACCACGGCGAGATGATCCATGGAGTAGGCGTACAACCTGGCCTCGTTCCCCTGTGAATAGGCGATCCACGCGCCATCGGGACTGAACGCGAGCGGACCGGTGTCTGGGCCAGGGAACGTCGTCAGCTGCCGCACGGTGCCCCCGGCGCGCGCCTCGACGACGAACACGTCGCTGTTGTTGTCGCGGTCCGGATCCTTGCCCCGCTCGCTCACGAACGCAATCGATCGACCGTCGGGCGACCACGTGGGGGCGTTGTCGTCATACGGGCCCGAGGTGACCTGAATCGTCGTGTCCTTCGCGATGTCATGGACGTAGATGTGCGCGCGTCGATTGCTCAGGTAGCCCTCGCCGTCACGCTTGAACGCATAGCGGTCGACGACGATCGGACGCGGTGTCGACTTCTTCGCGCTGTCCGCCAGCTCCGCGGAGTCGGGGTCCTGCGCAATGAAGAGGAGTCGCGAGGCGTCCGGCGACCACGCGTACGAACTCACACCGCCCTTGTGTCTCGTGAGCTGGCGCGCCTCGCCGCCGAGTCGGTCGAGCACCCAGACCTGACTCCCCGCCTTGCTGTCACCGCGCGATGCGGCAAACGCGAGGTAGCGATTGTCGGGGCTCCAGCGCGGCGCACTCTCGCCCTCAGGAGTGTGGGTGAGCTGCACGGTGCGAGTGCCGTCCCACGAGACCATCCAGATGTCGGCATTCGACTTGTCGCGCGTCGAGTCGAGCTGTGATACCACGTACGCGACCCACTGCCCATCTGGCGAGACCTGGGGATCGCGCACCGACTTGATCCTGAAGAGGTCGTCCAGCCGGAGCGGGCGCCGGGTGGACTGCGCCGGAAGGCACACCGGCGCGACTAGGAGGAGACAGATAGCAACAAGGCGGAGCATCGGAGCGCATGTGAGGGATGCGGAGGATACTACCGCCTCCGTGTGGGTCGCGTCAGGCACGTTCGATGTGGGTCGAATCAACCCGCTGGCAGGTGGGTGACCGCCGCACGTCGGCTGACGGAAGTGTCAAGCCGCCGAACCTGGCCCCTGCCTGAGCGTCGATGGCACCCGTCGTCCGAGCCGCTCGTGCCACTCACTGTGGCCTTCGCGATCGCCAGAACTCCTCGAACGCCTCGCGTGAGGTCCGCAAGGGAGTGTAGCCAAAGTCGCGCTTGAGCGCCGCGTTCGACAGGACCGGTCGATACCGCAGGAACGGCACCTGCTCAGGCCCATGGTCGGTCAGCTCGAACCAGCGCGCCACGCGCAACCCGATCGCCAGCACGGTGGCGGGGAGTGCGATCACGCGCGCCCCGGTGATCGAGGCGATCTCCTCCGGCGTCATCGCACCGTCACCGGCGAGGTTGAAGACGCCCGAGCGTCGCTCGTGAATGCCTTTCGCGATACACAAGGCAACGTCTTCGTCCCACACGAACACAAAGCGCGAATCGCCGTCGGTGATGCGCAGGAGCACCGAACGCTCAAAGAGGGCGGTCACGGGATTGTGCGCGTCACGGCCGAGGACCGTCCCGGGGCGAAAGATCAGCTGTCGCAGTGCCGGGTACCGTGCGCGATACCGGGCGAGCAGTTCCTCGACGAGCCGCTTGTGCCGCGCATATGCAAACTCCTCGTTACCACGCAGCGGGCATTGCTCGTCGAGCCAGGCAGGATTGTCGACGTGGTACCCGTACGCCGCGCCGCTGCTCGTCACGATCACCTGTTGCACCCCATGCTCCACACACGCGTCGAGCACGTTGTGGGTTCCGTCCACGTCGATCGCGTAGTGCTCGTTGCGCGTCATTCCGGGTCGCGGCGTGACCACGGCCGCAAGATGCACCACGGTATCCACCGCATGTTCGGCGAGCACCTCACCCAGACGCGCCGACCGCACGTCCAGTTCGTCGAACACCACCTGACCGGCCACCTCCTGCGGCGGCGGCCTCAAATCGAGCAACAGGATGCGTTCGATCCCGCGCCGATCAGCCAGCAACGCCCTCGTCAGCACCTGACCGAGGTAGCCGCTCCCGCCAACGATGGCGATCACACGCGCGGGACTGACCTCGTCAGGCATGGGCGATGCCTCCGCATGCAGGCGCAGAATACGTCAGCCGACGATGTCGGTGTCCGTCTGTCCGGTGATCCGACGATTGAGGTGCGACCACGACATGCCGACCGCCAGCACCACGGCCACCGCGATGAGAACCACCCTCGTGATGCCGGTCGCGCTGTTGGCACTCACGAGGTGCGAATCGATGAGCAGCCAGATCACGCCGCCACACACGGCCATGACGAGCACCGCACCGACCACACCGATCGAACGGCGGGCCGCCTGCAGGACGACCACCCAGCCGACGATCAACAACACGCCCACGAGAAACTTGAGCGCGTTGAACGACCCTACCCCCTGGCGCAGGGGTTCGAGCGCCCAGTGGTAGTACGACCACCCCTCGGCGTTGTAGGTGCCGAACACGAGCAGCAACGCCGCCAGGAGGCGGATGCCGATGCTGCTCCACGAGAATCGGTCAGTGGCCACGAGGGTCGGGTCAGGGAGTGGTTCGCGCAATCGGCCGAAGGAACGACCGCGGCTGGTGCCAACTTACCGCGATCATGCCCGGCGGCAATGTGGGAAACGCTCAGGTGGCCGGGACCTCGGCGTGCGGCCGGAACGTCGGGGCACGGCGCGCGTTCGTGGCCTGCTCGAACGCGAACGCGTACCTAACGAGCCGCCCTTCGCTCCACGCCGGCCCCATGAACGTGAGCCCGACCGGCAACCCGAACACCTGACCCGCGGGTACGGTGATCGCCGGATACCCCGACACCGCGCACGCCGTCGAACTCCCTCCGCCAAAGTGGTCTCCGTTCACGAGATCGGTCACCCAGGCCGGCCCACCGGTGGGCGCCACCAGGACGTCCACGGCGCCGCCCGCGAACGCGCGATCGAGGCCCTGTGTGCGGGAAAGCCGCCGGCACCGCTCCAGGGCACGCAGATACGCAGGCGACGTCAGAGGCCCCTTCTCCTCGGCGGCAATGAACGTCTCCTGGCCAAAGTAGGGCATCTCCGTCGAAGCATTCGTTTCGTTGAACCGGATCAGGTCGGCAAGGGTGCGGTAGGGGATCGACGGACCGAGCGTCGCGAGGTAGGTGCTCATGTCCGCCTTGAGTTCGTGCAGCAGCACCGTGAACTCGTCATCGCCAAGCTCGGCGATGCTCGGGATCGCGATCGGATCGACCAGGGTCGCCCCCGCACTCACGATCGCCTCGAGCGCACCGCGCATGACGCGCTCCACGTGCGGCCCGGCGTTGAACCAGGCGCGCACCACGCCGACCTTTGCGCCGCGCAGGCCGTCAGGGACGCAGAACGAGGTGTAGTCGGACTCCACGTGACCCGCACTCGTCGCCGTGGCCTGGTCGTCCGGATCGGCGCCCGCCATCACCGACAGCAGGGCCGCCGCATCCCGCACGTTGCGGCACATCGGGCCAGCCGTGTCCTGCGTGTGCGAGATGGGAATGATGCCCGAACGACTTACCAGTCCAACGGTGGGCTTGATACCGACGAGGCCGTTGGCGTTGGAGGGACACACGATCGATCCATCGGTCTCGGTGCCCACGCCCAGAGTCGCCAGGGACGCCGCGATGGCCGCGCCCGTCCCCGCGCTCGAGCCGCAGGCGTTTCGATCGAGCGCGTACGGGTTCTTCGTGAGGCCTCCGCGGCCGCTCCAGCCGCTGGTCGAGCGCGACGATCGGATGTTGGCCCACTCCGACAGGTTCACCTTGCCGAGGATCACCGCCCCCGCCTCCCTCAGTCGCCGCACGAGGCCGGCATCCCTGGGCGCGATCGACTCGGCGAGCGCAAGCGACCCCGCCGAGGTGCGCATGCGATCGGCCGTGTCGATGTTGTCCTTGAGGAGAACCGGAATCCCGTGCAGCGGACCGCGCACATTCCCGTCCTTGCGTTCGCGATCCAGCCCCTCGGCGATGGCCGCGGCTTCCGGGTTCCGCTCGATGACGCTGTTGATCGCGGGGCCCGTCCGGTCGACCTGTTCGATGCGCTCGAGGTAGAGCTCGACGAGTCGCCCGGAGGTGTACTTCCCGCTGCCCATCGCCGCCTGCAGGTCGCCCACTCCAAGCTCAGACAGCTCGAAGGCCGGCACGGCGGTCGTGGTACCAGCCGTTGCGGCGGGGCGGGTGTCTTGCTGTCCGTCACTAGATGGCGCGCACCCCGCGGCAGCGATCGCCGCACCGGAGGCGATGCCCTGCCTGATGAAGGTGCGACGGTCGGTGGCGCGGAACTCGGAGGTGGACATGCGACGTGGCCGTTTGGTGTGGGGCGAGCGCGACAAGCTGGCGCGCGCAGTCGGGGCGCCATAGCCTAGGCGCACCACGTCGTCCCGGCCAGAGCGACGCGAAGTTTTCCCGACTGGAGGCCCCATGCTCGATACGACGCTGACGAACGGCCTGACCATCTCGCATCCTGATGACGTGAAGGCCACGGCCGGAGCCGTCCGGCGCACACGTTCACGCGCCGCGGTGGCGACGGGCGCTCCCGCACCGTCGCTGGATCTCGAACCGCTCGTGCGTGCGCTTGCGCAGCAGGGCCTCACGCTCGCCGGGCGCTTTTCGCTCGAACCGCAGCCGCAGAAGCGCCGACGCGCCGCGGCGGGCGAGGGCGGCCCGAGCACGGTCGGCGTCGATCTTGGCGCCAACGAAGACGCCGTGGTGCTCACCGTGGACGCGAACGACGACGTCGACTGGGTGTTGCCATCGGGCGAGTCGATTGCCCGTCGACGCTCGGCGGCGCGGGGCGGCGCGCGACGCGTGACGTTCACGATCGCGGCCCGCACCGCTCCGGCGCGCGGCCGCAAGCGCGGTCTGGCGGAGAAGGTGGCCGCCGGCGTCCTTGGCTTCGTTTTCAAGTTCGTGCGTGGTCGGGTCACCAAGCGGCTCATCGACCACCTCGAGCGCAGTGTGACACCCGGCCTCGTGCAGGTGAACGGTACGCTGTCGGCCCAGTGGCCTCGGCTCGGCACCAAGGGAAAGCTGCCGAAAGCCGCACCGAAGTCCGGTGCCATCCCGCGCGTGCTCCTGCTGATCCATGGCACGTTCAGCTCGACGGTCGGCAGCTACGGTGGGCTGTCGTTCAGCGACCAGGGCGTCGCGTTGCTCACTGCCTGCCTCGGCGAGTACGACCACGTGATTGGCTGGGACCACCGCACGCTCAGCGAGGAGCCGAGGCCTAACGCCGAGCAGATCCTGGAAGGGCTCGACCGACTGTTTGGTCCCGGCGGCGCGTCGATCGACGCGGTGGGGTACAGCCGCGGCGGCCTGGTGCTCCGCTCGCTGCTCGAGCAGGTCATGCCGGGCACCCCGTGGGACGGTCGCGTGCGCCGCGCCGTGTTCGTGGGTTGCACGCTCAACGGCACGCGACTCGCGCAGGAGAAGCAGTGGAAGAACTTTGTCGACATCTACACGAACATCACCATTGCCGCCTGCCGCGGCGTGAGTGCCGCCGTGCCACCGGCGGCGGTCACCGCGGTGTGGGTGGAAACCATCTCGCGCGGGCTATCGGTGCTGGTGCGCTTTCTTGCGTCGGCGCTGCTCGACAAGGGAGGCGTCCCGGGCCTCACGGCGATGGACCCTGACAAGAGCGTCGTGCAGCAGTTCAACGCGCGAGCCGTGGCCGGTTCGGCGTCGTATCGTGCCCTCACCAACGACTACGAGCCGGGCATCGCGGCCCCTGACGGTGTGGTGCTGCCGGCACCCTTCAAGCTGCGCGCGGCGAACGCGATCATGGACGCGCAGATGAAGGGCGCCAACGACCTGGTGGTGAACACGTCGTCGATGAACTACGTGGGCCTCGGAGCACTGCCCGCCGCACAGGTGCGCGCGCTGCCGCCCAACGGTCGCACGATCCACACGACGTATTTCCGCGATCCGGACGTGATCGCGCAGCTGAGCGAGTGGTTGCTTGGGCGCCCTCTCGTCGTTGGCGGGCCGCGGTCACGCACCCGGAGCCGCGGCGCCGCGGCCGGCGCCTCCGGTCGGCACAAGCCGGGCGGCGGCGCCCGAAAGCGCCCCGCGCGGTCGAGCACGAAGCGCCCGAGCAGGAAGCGCCCGAGCGCGAAACGGCCGACGAAGAAGCGTTAGGCGCCAGCGGTCGAGGCGTCCTGCAGGGACTCGAGTTCATGGCTGTGCCCGGCCGTGGTTGGGCGTCGCGAACGTGTTGCGCGGAGCGTGGCTGGCAGTACCCCTGCGGCGCCCCCGCTGCCGCGCTCGGGGAGGTTCCACGCCTTGCGCGGCGTCGAGGCCATTTCAAGATTGGAGCATGAGCGCGCCGATTTTCGATTTCAGCCACCTGACGCCCGAGGAGCGCATCGAGCTCGCGGAGCAACTGTGGGATTCCCTCGACGTGCGCGCGGTGGGGCTAACAGCGGAGGAGGCGACCGAGTTGCGCCGCCGCCGAGCTGCACTGGCAGGTGGTGAAACGTTGGGCGAACCGTGGCGCCAGGCTTTGGATGAGCTGGAGCGCGGCGGCGCGTGAGTCGAGCGTTGTTCCTTCGCAGCGAGGCGAAGGACGAGTTGCGGCAGGCGTTCGACTGGTATGAGGAGCGGCGGATTGGGTTGGGCTTCGAGTTCCTGCGAACGGTGCGCGTGGTCCTGGCAGCGATCGAGCGCGCGCCCGAGCACTTCCCGGTGGCTCTCGACGACATTCGGAAGGCGCCGCTGCGGCGGTTCCCGTATGTGGTGTACTTCGTCGTACTGCCGGCCGGAGTCTCGGTGTTCGCCATTCATCATGCGAGGCGGCACCCCCGCCGCTGGACGTCGCGGAAGTGATGCCCAACGTGAGACGATAGCCGACCACTGGCAGGTCTCGCGGTAGGCGGCTTCGCGCGTACAGGATACGCCAGCGGCAGGGCAGTCGTGACGTTAGGCGCCCGCGAGCGGTGCGCCGTCAGTCGTTCCGCCGGCGCAGCGCCACCGGCTCGGCCCTGCGCAGCAACCCCTGCACGATCTCCCGGCCCGGGACCGGTCGACCGAGGTGGAATCCCTGGCCAAAGGTGCACTGCATCCCGCGCAGCAGGTCCACCTGACCGTCGCTCCCGACCCCCTCGGCGATCGTGTCGAGGCCGATGCCACGCGCCAGGGACACGAGGCTCTGCACCACATGACGCGAGCGCGCCTCGACTTCGATCGCCCGCACGAACGAACGATCGATCTTGATGGCATCCACCGGCAACCGCTGGAGGTACGACAGCGACGAGTACCCCGTGCCGAAATCGTCGATGTGGATCTGCACGCCCAGCGCCTTGAGCTCGCTCACCGTGTCCAGCGCCACATTCTGCTGACTGAAGATCGTGCTCTCGGTGATCTCCAGGTTGAGGCGGGATGGCGCCAGCTCACTCTCCGTGAGCGCGTCGGCGACGACCTTCACCAGGTCGAGCTGGGCGAACTCGCGCGCCGAGAGATTGACGGCCATCGTCAGCTCGGCGAGACCCGCGAGGTCGCGGTCCCATCGGGCAAGGTCGCTGATCGCCCGGCGCAACACCCAGCGCCCGATCTGCACGATGAGTCCGGTCTCCTCCGCCACCGGGATGAAATGGTTAGGCGCCACCAGACCACGCTCGGCGTGACGCCACCGGATGAGCGCCTCGACGCCGACCGTGCGTCCGTCCCCCATCGCGACGATGGGCTGGTAGTGCAGCTCGAACTCCTCGCGATCGATCGCGCGGCGCAGCTCCGTCTCCGTCTGCAGTCGCGTGAGCGCCTGCGCGTGCTGCCCACGATCGTACAGCTCGAAGCGGCCTCGCCCCTGATGCTTGGCCCGGTACATGGCCATGTCCGCGCTGCGCAGCAGGTAGTCGGGCGCCTCGTTGCCGGGGGACGAGAGCGCCACCCCGATGCTGGCCGTCGACGTCCATTCGTACCCACTGATCGTCATCGGGACACGCACGGCCTCGTGCACGCGTTCGGCAACGATGGCCGTCTCGCGCGCATCGGTCACGCGCTCCAGCAGAATCGCGAACTCGTCGCCGCCCAGCCGCGCCACCAGATCGCCGCCCCGAATGCACGTTTCCAGCCGACGCGCAATCTCGACGAGTACTTCATCGCCGACGTGGTGACCCATGCTGTCGTTCACCAGCTTGAAGTCGTCGACGTCGAGGAACAGCACCGCAAAGATCCCGTCGACGCCGCGTCGCGCGCGCAGCGAGGCGTCGGCGAGGCGCTTGAGGAACATCGCGCGGTTCGGGAGGCCCGTGAGCGGGTCATGCTGCGAATCGTGACGCAGTCGCTGCTCGCGCACCTCGCGCTCGGCGAGCGCCAGGCGCAGCGTGAGTTTGGACGTACCGATCGCAGCAAGGTCGCGCAGCGCACTGATGCGATCGTCGCTCCATGCCCGCGACGCCCGCGACACGGCAACGACCGCGCCCAGCACCGTCCCGTCGTCGCGCAGCAGCACCGACACGAGCAGGCCGCCAACGCCCAGCTCGCGCAACACGCGATGACCGTGATCGCGGTCCTCGCCCATCGACGTGTCGAGCGCCAGCGTGCCCCCCTGTTCGATGGCGGCGGCGACGAGACCCGTGCGAATGAGGATGCCGCTATCGTGCGCCATCCACGACGGCGCGACGGCCCCAGCCGAAAAGCTGCGCCGATCGGCGCCGAGCAGCGCTACCACGGCGCCATCGGCTCCCGTGGCCGCGACGCACACGCGCGCCAGTTGCTCCATCGACGCCGCCAGCGTGCCCGCCAACAAAACGGGATCACGTGCGTCGGTCTGACCTGAGAGCGGAAGCTCGGACGGGACAGTCAAGGCAAGAGGGGCTGCATGGGGGACGAACCATCAATGGCGATGTCTTCACGACCCCACCCCTTCTTGTCTCGGCACACGAGGCGGACAATTGTAGAGCCAGCATGGCCCATGGCCTTGCGACCTGCGTCACACATTTTCGATGCGACACTTTGACCGACGGCACGCGCCTGACGAGGCCTCCGGCCGCTGCTATCACGGACGCACGAGCGCGTGCCGTCGTCAACGCGGAGTCGCGCTCGACCCACCACCACCCGGCGGACTCGTCCACACGTGAAGCCCTACGACGTCATCGTGCTCGGCGCCGGCGCCATGGGGAGCGCCGCTGCCCTTCATCTCGCTCGGCAGGGCCAGCGTACCCTCGTCCTCGAGCGGTTCGGCGTGGCGCACGACCGCGGGTCGTCCCACGGCCTCACGCGCATCATCCGGCTCGCCTACTTCGAGCATCCGTCCTACGTACCGCTCCTGCGCCGTGCGTTCGAGTTGTGGCGCGACCTCGAGCGGCAGGCAGGAGAACCGATCCTCCACGTCACCGGCTCGCTGGACGCCGGTCCCGTCGACTCGCGAACCGTCAGCGGTTCCATCCGCTCGTGCCGGGAGCACGACCTGCCGTACGACGTCCTGACGCCCGGCGACCTCGCGGCGCGCTTTCCCGCGTACCGTTTGCCGGCGGGCCACGTCGGCGTGTTCCAGCCCGACGGGGGCTTCCTCGTGCCAGAGCGCTGCATCGCCGCGAGCCTCGAGCTCGCGCGAGTGGCCGGAGCGGACGTTCGCCCCGCCGAGGGCGTGGTCCGCTGGGAGGCGAAGCGTGGCGCGGTGACCGTCGACACCGCGCGCGGCACCTACGAGGCGGGCCAACTGGTCGTTGCCGCCGGCGCCTGGGCACCGGCGCTCGTGCCGTCGTTAGGTCCGCTGCTCACGCCTGAACGTCAGGTCGTGGCCTGGTTCGACGTGGCGGATCGCGATGCCTTTGCGCCCGAGCGATTTCCGGTATTCAACCTCGAGTGGGAAGGCGAACACTGGTACGGCTTTCCCGAGTTCAGCGCCCCTGGCTTCAAGGTCGGCTGCTACCATCACCGGCGTGAAGCCGTCGACCCCGAGCGGCTGGACCGTGCGCATGTGGACGACGACGATCTCGCGCTCCTGCGCCCCCTGGTGCGTGCGTGCTTCGCGGGTGCCCAGGATGAAGTGCTGCAGGCCAAGGTCTGCATCTTCACCAACACGCCCGACGAAGACTTCATCATCGACCGGCTCCCCGGGTCCCCCGAAGTCCTCATCGCGTCCGCCTGCTCAGGACACGGCTTCAAGTTCGCCGCGGTCGTTGGCGAGATCGTGGCCGACCTCATCGCGCGCGGGAGCACCACGCACGACATCGCGCGCCACGCGCTCGCGCGCTTCCCGCAGCTCAGCGCCTGACGATCACGTCGCTCGGCAATGTCCCGACCACATCCGGTGTTGCCAGCGCGCTGAAACCCGATCGGCCAAGAATCTCGCGCCCTTCGGCCGACAGGAGGAAGGTGACGAAGCGGCGCGCCACATCGCCGTGCGGCGCCTGGGTCGGCACGGTCACCGCAAAGACGATCGGAGCACCGCGCAACACGATCGGCGCGCGTCCCCCGGGCTCGGGTAGTTCGACGTGTGCCGAGGCATAGGTCGACGCCAGAGCCGGGTCACTGAGGTCCACCGCTGCCGGGAGTTTGACATAGGCCAGACCGTGCGCCCTGGCCAGCGACTCATATGTCCACCCGTAGTCCAGTTCGCCCAGCTCGAGGTGTGCCGAAAGGTCTGCTTCGGCACGACGCACGTTCCGCTCGGGGATCGCGGCGCGCAGCTTTGCCGTGAGGCCGGGCACGCCGTAGTGGCGCTCAGCCAGTTGCATCGCCATGTCTGCTCGATAGCCGCTGGGGTCCACGCGCATGTCGGAACGACCCGTTTCCACGCCGGGACGCAGCAGCACCTGCCACCAGTTCTCCGTCGTGATCTCGTCCCTGAACCGCGCCTTTGGACCATAGGCGAGTACGAGGGCGTTGGTGCCAAAGGCCACGTACCACGTTGCGTATTTCGGCAACACGAGCGAATCGAGCAACGCGCGATCGGCCACGGCCAACACGTCCGGAACGCGGCCGAGCTCGGTCATCATGCGCACCGCCTCCAGACTCGGCGCGTTGAGCTGGTCGTGAACGAGCCCAGGGTTCTGCGCGGCGAAGGCGGCGATCAGGTCGCGAAAGGGCGGGCCCAGCGCCGCCGCGTTGAAGACGCTCAGGGCCTGAGGTTCCGCGGTCCGTTGGCGGTCACACGCCGACAGGCATCCAGCCGCGAAGAGTATCGTCCCGATCCAGCAGTGCACGGCTCTCGTCATGAGGAGAGACCTAAGCCACGCCACGAAGGTTCGGTAGATTGGTCGAGGCTCCCGCCACCACCGTGGCCCCGTTCCGCACCTGCCGCGCTCCCGCGGTGGGCTCGTAGGCTACTTTGGCTACGAGGCCGTGAAGGAGGCGGAGCACAAGCTCGCCACACCACCGTCCAACCTCCCCGACGATGTGCCGCAACATCAAGACGCTCGCCAATTTTGAACCACCGGCGACCACAGACGAAGTCCATGCCTCGGCGCTGCAGTTCGTGCGAAAGCTCAGCGGAACCACCAAGCCATCCCGAGCGAACGAGGAGGCATTCAATATCGCGGTGGCTGAGGTCAGCGCGGCGGCCCGACGTCTGATCGATTCACTCGTGACTACCGCGCCTCCACGCGATCGCGAGGTCGAAGCGCGCAAAGGGCGCGAGCGCTCCCTCAAGCGGTTCCCGCGCTCGGCCTGAATATCGTAGCGTTGCGTTGGCAGCACACCGTGGCTTGTCCGCATTGCGGTTCGCCACGAACGGTGCTCAAGAACGAGTTCGGATCGACGGCGTGTTCAGCGGCCAGATCCGTCCACCGCGTCGATGCGTCGCTGCGCTTCGGACCAGTCCACCACCGGCGCCACGTCGTGGTCCGACAGATCGAGTGACGCCAGTGCGCGCTCCACCACCGGAGCGCCCAGCCCGGGCGGTAACGCCCGGCCAAACGCCAGCTCCGCGCGACGGCACAGTCGCTCCTCGCGCGCCCGGTCGCGCCCATCGCGTCGAACACCCATCACGTCGACCCTGGCGTGCATGCCCTCGTGGATGATCGATGAAGCCACCGGCGCCGCCGAGATGTCGCGTCGATTCAGGAACGTCAGCTCCGTGATGCACACGCGCTCGTCGGGGACGTAGGCGCCGCGGCAGGCGAACCGCACGACCCGGATGCACCGCAGGTCACGGCGCAGGTGCCGTAGCCGCCACGGCTGGACCGCCTCGATCAGGCCGAGCGCTTCGTCGAGCCTGGCGATGACGTCCGCGGTGGCAATGTCGGGCCGCGTATTTTCCACCACCACGGGAATCCCGCGGACCAGAAAGCCCATCGGCTCGGCGCTGTGTTGCATGCTTCCTCCTCGAGTACCTGAACTGAACACGCGACACCCACTTGCCGCCATCAACCCCGATCCGCGACTTTCCGACAGAGGCCCCGGACCCCGAGGACACGGCACGTGGTTGTTACAGGATTGGTAGGCTGGCGCGGCATGGTTGGTTCCGTGCTCATGGATCGCATGCGCGCCGAGGACGACTTTGCGCACATCGAGCCGCTGTTCTTCTCGACCAGCAACGCCGGAGGTCCGGCCCCGGCCGACGCCCGGAACGAGACGCGCCTCCTCGACGCGTACGACCTGTCCGCACTCCGGCGGTGTGAAGTCATCATCACCGCCCAGGGCGGCGACTACACCTCGAAGGTGTATCCGCAACTGCGCGCCGCTGGCTGGCGCGGGCATTGGATCGATGCCGCGTCGACGCTGCGCATGAACGGCGACAGTGTCATAATCCTCGACCCGGTCAACCTGCCGGTCATCGAGGCCTCGCTCGCCCGCGGTGGTCGGGACTGGATCGGGGGCAACTGCACCGTGAGCTGCATGCTCATGGGCGTGGGGGCGCTTTACAAGGCGGGGCTGGTCGAGTGGATGTCGACGCAGACCTACCAGGCGGCATCGGGCGCAGGCGCGCAGAACATGCGCGAGCTGCTCACGCAGTTCGGCGCGCTCCACGCCTCGGTGAAGGATCTGCTCGACGACCCGCAGAGCGCGATCCTCGAGATCGACCGGCGCGTACTCGCGCGGCAGCAGGGCGCGAAGGCCGCCGAGGTGGCACACTTCGGAGTCCCGCTCGGCGGCTCGCTCATCCCCTGGATCGATCGCGACCTCGGCGACGGCGTGAGCCGCGAGGAGTGGAAAGGCATGGCCGAGACCAATCGCATCCTCGGCCGCGGCGACGGGTTCGGGACGCCGGCCATTCCGGTCGACGGGTTCTGCGTACGCATCGGCGCCATGCGCTGCCACAGTCAGGCGCTCACCATCAAGCTCACGCGCGATGTGCCTCTGCCCGACATCGAGGCGATGATCGCGACCGACCATTCGTGGGTGAAAGTGGTGCCCAACACGAAGGAAGCGACGCTCAGGGAACTCACGCCGGTCGCGGTCACCGGAACGCTCACGGTCCCGGTTGGGCGCATTCGCAAGTTGGCGATGGGCCCGGAGTACCTCGGGGCCTTCACGATCGGCGATCAGCTGCTGTGGGGCGCCGCGGAACCGTTGCGGCGCATGCTCCGAATCCTGGTCGAATCGGGGGCCGCGCAGCGACTCTCGCCCGTCGCCGCCGACTGACTGCGGTGGGCGCCGCGGAACCGTTGCGACGCCTGCTGCGATTCCTGGTCGAATCGGGGGCCGCCCGGCAACTCTCTCCCGTCGCCGCGGACTGATCGTGGTTCGAAGCCGGCGGGGTCGCTCAGCCCTGGCTCGGGACCGAGCGTTGCTCCTCTTCCTCGACCAGCTCGGGTAGCTGTCCCGTGCGCAGCAGCGCCGTCATGTCGCGCGCGGAGATCGGTTTGCCGAACAGGTAGCCCTGGCCGTAGTCACAGCCCAGGTCCCGGAGTCGCTCGTGCTGACCTTCGTGCTCGACGCCTTCGGCGATCGTCCGGAGCGTGAGCAGGTCGCCCAGCGCAATGATCGTCCGCGCCAGCGCATCTTCGTTAGGCCCGCGGGCGAGTCCCGTGGTGAACGAGCGATCGATCTTGAGGATGTCCACCGGAAACTGCTGCAGGTACGACAGCGAGGAGTAGCCGGTACCGAAGTCATCGATCGCGAGTCGAACGCCGAGTTCCTTCAGGTCGCGCAGACGTTCGAGCACGCTCCGTCCGCTCTCCATGATCACCGACTCGGTGATCTCGAGGATCAGGTGCGACGGGTCGAGCCCGCTGCTCGCGAGGGCCTCCCGCACGTCCTGGTGGAGGTCGGGGGCTTGCAGCTGTTTTCCCGACAGGTTCACCGTGATCGAGAGCGGCCGTGTGCGCCCGGGGAGCCGATTCCAGTACGCGGCCTGCTGGCACGCGTCGGCCAGCACCAGCCGACCGATCGCGAGGATCAGCCCCGTTTCCTCGGCCACCGGGATGAACGACGCCGGCGGGATCAGGCCCTTGAGCGGATGACGCCAGCGCGCCAGCGCCTCCATGCCCGTGAGTTCGCGGGTCTCCAGGTCGACAATCGGCTGGTAGGCCACCCAGAAATCGCGACCCTCGATCGCCGTGCGCATGTCGACTTCGAGCATGACGCGATCGACCAGCGCGGTGTGCATCGAGCGGTCGAAGAACACGAAGGTGCCGCGTGATGCCGACTTGGCCGCATACATCGCCACGTCCGCGTTGCGCATCAGGTCGTCCACGGTCGACGAGTCTTCGGCGCGCGCGATGCCGATGCTCGACGAGACTCGCACCGTGTTCCCCGAGTTCAGCTCGATCGGGGAGCGCAGCGCGTGCGTGATGCGTTCCGCGACCACGCTCGCGTCGGCCTCGGTTCGTACGTTTTCGAGCAGCACCGCGAACTCGTCCCCGCCCAGCCGGGCGACGGTATCGCAGCCGCGTGTCGCGTTGAGCAGGCGGTTGGCCACCACCTGGAGCAGGCAGTCGCCCGCGCCATGGCCGAGCGTGTCGTTGACGTTTTTGAAGTTGTCGAGGTCGAGGAAGAGCACCGCCACCTCGGACCGATCGCGCATCGCGCGCGTGAGCGCGTGCTCGGCGCGATCGCGAAAGAGCGAGCGGTTGGCGAGTCCGGTCAGGCCGTCGTAGAACGCCTGCTGCAGCAGCTTGGCCTCGAGCGCCTTGCGGCTGGTGACGTCTTCGACGATGGCGATCAGCCGCACGTCGCGGGCGCCCTGGGCGTGCGACACCGTGACCGAGCCCCAGACCTCGGCGCCATCGCTCCGCGCAAACAGTACCTCGGCTGTGGCGCTCGCCTGTTCGCCATCCACGAGATCGCGGATCAGGCGCTCGCTCGTCTGTTCGTGTTCTGGCGTGGCAAAGTCGGAGATGCGGCGGCCGACAAGCTGCATGTTCGACGCGCCCACAATGGACGTCATCGCGCCGTTGGCCTCGAGGACCGCGCCCTGCTCGTTCAGCAGCGCCACACCGACCGCGGAGTGTTCGAACACCGCGCGAAAGCGCGCTTCGAAGTTCCGGCGCAGCGAGACGGCCTGGCGCAGTGTGCGTTCGTTCCACGCCGTGGCGTAGGTGGCCACGACGCCAGCGATGAGCAGGAGCAGCGTCTTGGCGCCTTCGTCGAGGAGGGACGTGCCGCGGGTGGTCACCGTCGCCGTCGGATCGTCGTTGAGCGCCAGGCGACCCGTGGCCGTGAAGAAGACGACGATGGCCGCGTACTGCAGCGTTGCCGTGAGCGCGGTGCTGAGCGCGAGGCGCGGCGAACCCGTGAACGGCCGCGCCGCGAGGATCACGAAATACGCGCTCAGGATCGGTGACTTCACCGCGAAGTTCGGATCACCGAACAGCCCATAGCACGTGGCCAGGATCGAAACGGCCGAGACGTCGAGCAGGGCGTTGACCGTGGAGAGCGTGCGGGACTGCGCGCCGCGAGCGTGCCACCAGAAGTGCTGTCCCACGGCCCAGGCGAGCATCGGGGCCAGTGCGAACAGGTTGGCGAGGTTGAGTCGGGCGTCGAGATACGGGCCGTACGCGATCGCCGCGATCGCCAGCACGCCAATGACCAGGATGCGCACCCCATTCACCGATCGCTCGGCCAGCGCAAACTGCGCCTGGAGCACCTGTGAAGTGCTCTCGTCGAACTCGTGGAGGCTGGTGGCGCGGGGAGTGTGCACAGCGGGCGGCGAAAGGACAGCGCGTCCCCTGCTGAGAGGGGTCGATTACGTATGAGACGGGCGAGTGGGGAGTGCCGTCACCGGGGCGCGCTGGCCAGGCGCGCCACTGGGCGGCGGCCGGGATTCCGGGGGAGCCAGCGGCTCAGTGGCCCACGGGAGCGTGGCGTAGGAAACGCAAAGAGCCGCCTTTCGGCGGCCCTTCTCGATTGCCCCTCCTGGGCTCGAACCAGGACTCTTCTGATCCAGAGTCAGACGTGTTGCCAGTTACACCAAGGGGCAGAAGGCCCGAACTTTCCTGCGCGTTCCGGCGTAGCACAATAACCCGGGCTTTCGCCTCCCGGCAACCCCGCCGCATCATCGGCCGCGCGCGGCGACCACGACCTATACCATTGCCCCTGAACCGCTTACGCTCGGTGCGCGCGGGTGCGCTTCCCATCCTCTGCGCCGCCGCGCTCGGGGCCTGCCGGGACGCGATTCCCGCGTGGGGACCCACCCTGGCCGAAGCTCGACTCAACGCGAACAACGCGTTCGCGGGCTTCGCCGTCCGCTTCACCAACGTCCAGCGTGACGCGAAGTTCGCCGCGGCTCGACCGATCATGGGGCGCTACGCGCTCACGCCGGCCCGCCTGTATCGGGACACAAGTCTCTGGACCATCCACCACGCACCGGACTCCTCCCAGGGGCTCTACCTCGACGCCACGTTCGATCAGGGCCGCTACCTCTTCAGCGCCCGGGCCAGCGCGCCCTACCCGCGCCGCCTCGGTGACGAACGCCACTACATCCGGCTCGCCAAACTCGGCACAGGCGACTACGAGTGGATCACGATCGTCGATCACGGGATCGGGCCGGTGCCGGCCGCGCGGGTGGGCGATGCGTTAGGCGCATTCGTCACGGCGTTCGAAGGCCGGAGCGGCGTGGAAACACTCGCCGACATGCGCGGCACGTTCCCCCGTGCGGCGAGACAGCTCGGGCGACTGTTTCGCGTGGACTCCCTTCGCACGATGCAACTCGCCGACGGATCCACCGGGCTTGCGCTCTCGATTCGATGGCAACCCGATTCCATGCGCCGCGGCAGTCCGGCGTTTGCGGCGTGGGTCGACCGCTACGTGATGCCCACGACGTGGCGCCTCCAGGTCCACGACCACGGTGGCGTGCGCTACCTCGACGTGATCGGCGGACCGGGAGCCATCACCATTCATGCGCGGGCACGCGCAGGAGGGCTCGTTGCCCTGAACGGCGCGCCGCGCCCGCTCCCCGATTCGCTCCGCATGACGGCCGAAGTGTCAGCGAAGTTCAGGATCTTTCGCGTCGGCTTCGAGAGGCTGGTCGGCGACGTGATCATCGAACGGAGCGTCCACGAGCGCGGCCTCATGCTGCGGTTCCGGGACGAGCCCGAGTGGCACTTTCCGCTGGCCATTCGCCACCTCATCAGGACACCGCTGCGGCGCCCCTTCGAGGGACGCGGCACCGAGATGCGCCTGAGCGTCCGCGATGACCTGGGCACCCAGACGATGAGCCTCCGTCACATCCGAACGGTGGTGAACGAAAGCGCCATCATGCGCTGGCTCAACGGGCTCGGTGCCACCGCGTTCGGGGACTTCGAGGGCGCGACGGAGATCGAGGAGAATCGCTTCCTCGCCGCGGTGTTCGAGTCCTTGCGACGCGACGTGGGCGACTTCAGGCCGTAGCGAGAACGCCGGAAAATCGAACGGCCGCCCTGGGGCGGCCGTTTCTGCGGGAGTGCGGATTCGCGGGGGAGGTGCCAAGCACGTCGTCATTGGAACTCTGCGTCCTACCGAACGACGGCTGGCCAAATCAACCAACCCGAATCGCGAAACCGACACATCTATGGAGCTGAGGGGAGTCGAACCCCTGACCTCTGCAGTGCGATTGCAGCGCTCTCCCAACTGAGCTACAGCCCCGACGAGGAGAACGCTCCGCTTGTTATACGACGGTCGCACTCCAATCGTAACAACCCTACGGGCAATAGCCGTACCGGGTTGCGGCGAAAGGTAGTCCGACTGTCTGGAAAGTCAACAACACGCGCGGCAAGCGCCGTAGTCGCAATCACTTGCACTCACATACCGCGCGCTGGCGAGAAGGTTCCCGAAGGAACGGCCGGAATCGAGAAAAGAACCGCCAAATCGCGCGTGGTGCGGTGTGGCTTGTCTTGACGGTCACGGCTGAGCGCTCCCTGGACGGCGCCGCCTTCGCGGCCCGGCGACCGGCACCGCCCCGGTCCCCCGTCCGCCCTCCCGAGCGACCGGAAGCCGTGGCCCCAAAGCCGGATGCGGGCGCGACCAACGCGATGCGCCACTCCCCCGTGCGGCCGCGGCGGGCGCCAGGGCCGCACCGCGGACTGAGCCGGTGCGGGGCCTACCGGCGGAGGTCGCCCTGCAGCGACGTCGTGTCGAGCGCCGAGGGCCGGTCTGACGATGCCTCGAGGTCGCGGCCCGTGACCACGCGGGATTCACGCTCCACAAACCGGCGACCACCATGTTCGGCAGCGCGCGCGATCGCGTTGGCACGGCCACGCGCTTCACCGCCCTCGCGTCCGATCGCCGACATGTGCTCGCGATCGCGGCTCACGATCACGCCGCCCTTGCGACCCGCGGCGCGCGCCTCATCCCGCGACCACTCATGGGCCGTGCCCTTGGCGTGCGCGGCGCGACCACCCTTGCTCGCGATCTCCTTCTGCCGCTCGGGATCCATCGAGGCGAATCCTCGCTTGCTCTTTCCTGTCATGACGTGACTCCTCCTGCCAATGCGAATGTAGACCTGGAAGGGATCCTCTTCCCTGCACGCAGTGCGCGTTCTGCCTCACGGGGCTGAGCATCGGTGGGCGACCAAACGGCCGGGCCTGCAATCGATCATCAGTGGGATCGATGCGGCCTCATCCACGATTCCGTGCTCGACAACCCCTGCGTGACGCGACAAGGCGCGTCGACCTCAACTACCCACCAGCGTGCTGCTCGTTTCCCTTGCTCGATGGCAAATTGCTACCGGATTGGAGCAGGCTCAGCGATGTACATCACAATGAAGCAACACGACTTACCGTCAATATCTCTCGCGAGATAGAACCGAACTCAGCCGCTATATTCCCGCCGTCATGCCCCTCACCATCCGCTTCCTCGGCACGTCCGCTTCCCGCCCAACGGTCGAGCGGAGCGCCCCTTCGATCGCCCTCATCCGTGAAGGGGAAACGCTGCTGTTCGACTGCGGAGAAGGCACGCAGCGACAGATGATGCGATACGGCGTCTCGTTCGCGCTCGATGATGTGTTCTTCTCGCATTTCCACCTGGATCACTTTCTCGGGATCGTCGGGCTGATGCGTACGCTCGCATTGCAGGGGCGAACGGAACCGTTGCGCTGCTGGGGACCGAGAGGCGCCGAGCGACTCCTGCGCCGCTGCGAAACGCTTGGCGGCGATCGGCTCACGTTTCCGGTGCAGATCACCGAGCTGGAGCCCGGCGAAGCGGTACCGCGCAAGGACTACGACATCCGCGCCGTGAACGCGGTGCACCGCGGTGGGCCCGCCCTGAGCTGGGCGCTCATCGAACACGAACGCCGAGGCCGCTTTGACCCCGACCACGCGCGCTCGTTAGGTATCCCCGAAGGGCCGCTGTGGGGTCGCGTGCATCGCGGCGAGTCCATCACGCTCCCCGATGGTCGCACCATCGATCCCGCCACGCTCGTGGGCCCCACGCGACGCGGGCGACGCATCGTCATCACCGGGGACACGCGGCCCTGCGATGCCACGATCGAGGCCGCGCATCGCGCGGACCTGCTGATCCACGAAGCGACGTTTGGCGACGAAGAGGCCGAGCGCTCGGTGGACACGGGTCACTCCACGGCGCGCGAGGCCGCCGGAGTGGCACGCGACGCCGAGGTGAAGCGGCTGGTACTCACGCACCTGTCAGCACGCTACACGCGCGACCCTCGGGATCTCGAGACCGAAGCGCGGAGCGTCTTTGCGGCGACAACCGTCGCGCGCGACGGGATGGAAATCGATGTGCCGTTCGAGACTGACGGCGCGTCGGGCGCCAGCGGCTAGGAAACGATCCAGCCCGGCCGTTCCGTGTTCATGGGGAGCGAACGGCGAAAGAGGCGCGCGAGTTCGGCCTCATTGAGCCCGCCCGCCAGCGTATGGGCGTCGAGGTGCGCACTCGGGTCCTGCGCAGTCGCCGACCGCACGTTCAACCATGCGTAGCGGTTGAGCCGCGCGGTCTCGCCCGTGGGGTGATGAAAGATCACCATGGCGCTGCTGTGGGATGGCATGCGGACCTGAGCGCCCCACAGGGTCCCGTCCGGTGCGCGATAGGGCGTCATCTTGCTCATAGGGGTCAGGCGTGTCGCGGTGCGGCGAGCAGGGTCTCCACCGGCTGGCGGCCGGCATAACCCGAGGCGGCGTCGTGCCAATACTGCACGGAAGGCTCACCGAACTTCCAGCACCACAGCACGGGTTGTCCGTCGACGTCGCCCGGAAAGTCGACGAGACCGAGTTCGAATCCCTTGAACTCGACGCCCAGGCTCGTGAGCTCGGCGAGAAAGCCCTGGATCTCGTGCGCAAGCTCCTGAGCGCGGTGCTGCAGCGCCTCGGCTTCCGCGGTCGGACGATCGGATCGGCTCAGGGCCGTCGCCATCTCGAACTGCTCGACCGTCTGCTGCCACGTGCGGTAGTGGTCGAGGATGTCGCGGACGATCCGGCTCACGAGCGGGAGCATCCGATTCGCCATCTCGAGCGTGAAGCAATGCGGCATGAAGGAAGGGTGACGCGGTGTGCCCGTCAGAGTCAAGCGCCCGGAGCGGCGAGACGCACCGTCCGGTCGCCGACGGTTCGCTTGTCGCGTGTGCTCAGCGCGCCTCGCTCAGCGAGTGCGCCCGACGTCGCGCCGCCTGGGCATGCAACTCGTGGTCGGCGGCGGTCTCGAGCTGCAAGCGCGGCACCGGCGCGGGCGCTCCGTCTTCGCCCAAATGCACGAACGTGAGCCAGCATTCGTTCGTGTGTCGCTTGGATCCGGCGCTCACGTTCTCCGCGTACACGTCAGCGACCACGGCGAGCGAGGTCGTACCGACGAACACGACACGCGACCGCACCTCAACGAGTTCCCCGACGCGAATCGGCTCCTTGAAGAGGATGCGGTCGATGGAAAGCGTGGTGACCTGCCCGCCGCTGTGTCGCATGGCGGCAAGGGCTGCGCATCGGTCGACCATGCTCATGATCACGCCGCCAAAGACGGAGGGCTGCTTCAGGCCGTTGGCCTGGTGCGGCATCATCAGGTCGGCAACCGTGGCTTCGCTGTCGCGGGGAGTACGGGGTTCCATGTGCGTCGGACTCGTTGGGACGCGAGGCGGCGCCATGGGCGGCGCGCGGGACCTGACGTCGGGTTGGTGAGACCACCATACGCGGCGGCCTCGTCAAAGGCGCGGGACAGGGCGCGGCGCATCGGCACGTCCCTTGGCGCGGTGCCTAACCGAAAAAGGCGCAGCACGGGCAGCGGAAGTGACGCCACCAGCTGCGAGCGGCCATCGCGATGGAGTTCGAGGGACGCGGACGTTCCCGCGCTGTCCACCGTCGCCACCACGTCGTAGGCGGTATCGCTCCAGGTCACCGTGGAGGGCGACGCCGATGTTGGCAGCGTTGGCGCCACGTCACTCCACCAGGGGCCGCGGTCAATCGGGATCTCGCCGAGTGGGAGGGAGAAACCGCCGGCGCGTGCGCCGCGCCCGGGCACGAGGAAAGCGATGGCCGGCCCGTCGCCGGTGACGAGGAGTTCGAACGATGCGGCGTCGAACGCGAAGCCGTCAATCGCCTGGCGCGCGCGTCCGGCGCGTGCGTCCGTGGCGCGTCGGACGGAATCCAGCGCAGCGCTGAAGCGCGCGCGCCCCTCGTCTCGCGTGCGCGCGGCCGCTGCCTCACTCGTCAGGCGCTCGAGACCGACGGGCGAGCCGTCGCGCACATCGACCACGCCTCGCTGGGTCAGGTGCTGGTCGCGCTCGCCGTGAATGTCGACGTCGAGGTGAAACTCGTAGCTGAGGAACGGCCCGGTGACGTCCAGCAATTCCGTGTCGGTCGTGGCCTGCACCACGGGGTCATCGCTCACCTCCTCGTCGGGATCGAGGGGGCGATCGTCAGGATTGCGTGCCGCCCACGTCATCGCGATGCCGGCGATCGTCGTGTCGTAGCGGACCAGGGCGGAGTCCCCGGACAGGATGTCGCGTCGAAAGACGCGCTGCCCGACCATGAGGGCATCGCGATACGAGAGGTCTTCATCGACGACGTACAGCTCATGAAACCGCCCATCGACGTTCGCGAGCATCATCGGCGACCGACGAGTGACCACACCGGACGCCGCGGACTCCACCCAGAACGTGGAGTCGCCGGCGACGATGAGGAACGACGCCGGAACGAAGGTGGCCGGCTCGCCGCAGGCGACGGCGGTGAGCAGGACGAGCGAAAGACCGCGAGCCCGAAACATGGGCGGAAAGCTATCGCACCCCGGGCGCGAGGTGCGCGTCTCGTCAGGCGAGGCGACGCACGCCGTCGACGAGTCGAGTGACTTCATCGGCCGTGGTGTAGCAGGCGCACCCCGCCCGCACCACACCGTCGGCCGCGCGCCCGATCCGCTCGATGGTGGTCGTGGCGTAGAAGTCCCCATTGGACGCAAACACGCCGGACTCGGCGAGCCCGCGTGCCACGTCGTCGCAGCGCCGCCCCTGCACCGAGAAGGACACCGTGGGCGTGCGCGTTGCGCCGGGCGGCGTGCCGTACATCGTCACGCCGGGGATCGCCGAGAGGCCTTGCCAGAGCTGGGCGAGGAGCAGTTCCCCACGCTCGTGCAGGGCATGCATCGTCGCCACGAGCCGATCGCGACGCGTTGGACCCTCGGAGAGCGACGCGAGAAACTCCACCGCCGCGCCCATGCCGACGATACCCTCATGATTCTGCGTTCCGGTTTCGATACGCTCGGGGGCTTCGGCGGGCGCGGGATCGAGTTTGGGCACGTCGAGCGCGTCGAGCAGGGCCAGTCGCGCGTACAACACGCCGGCGTGCGGACCGTAGAACTTGTACGACGAGCAGGCCAGAAAATCGCAGTCCCACGCCTTGACATCGATGACGCCGTGCGCCGCGTAATGCACGGCGTCGACGAAGAGCAGCGCCCCGACGGCACGCGCGAGCGCGGCGGCGCGCGGTATGTCGTTCACCGTCCCGAGCGCATTGGACGCCGCACCAATCGCGAGCAGGCGCGTCTTTGCCGAGACCAGCGACTCGAGGTGCGCCCAGTCCAGCACTCCCTGTTCGGGCCGCATCCGCGCGGTGTGGACCGTGATCCCGCGCTCCGCAGCCAGCGCACGCCAGGGCGCGACGTTCGCGTGGTGGTCGAGCTCCGTCACGATCACTTCGTCGCCCGGTCCCCACGCACGACCGAGGGCCCGCGCCAGGTGAAACGTGATCGTGGTCATGTTGTTGCCGAACGAGACGTCGTGCGGGCTCGAGTTGAGGAAGTCCGCCACCGACTCACGTGCGGCCCACAACATCGCGTCCGTCTCCACGCTCGACGGATAGAGCCAGTGGGTGTTCGCGTTGTGATTGAGCAGGTAGTCGGTCATGGCCGCCACCACGGGTGACGGCACCTGCGTGCCGCCGGGTCCGTCGAAGTAGGCCACGCGATGTCCGCGATGCACGCGGGCCAGCGCCGGAAAGAGGGCGCGGATCTCGTCAGGCGATTTCATGAGGGACGTGGTGGAACCTGCACGCCAAAGGTTGAAGACCGTATGCACCATTCTTTAGATGGGCGGCACGGTAGCCGGACCGCCTGCTTCGCGCAGCCACATGGGCGCCGTTCCCGCTCCCAGGCTTCATGTGCCAGCCCAACGTGGTGCCGGCGTACGTCGCCTTCCATCCTTCCCTGCCGTGCGCTGGCGCTTTGTCCGGCCGTAAGGGCAGAAGTCAGTCGGCAATGTCCACCGCGCTCCAACGCTCGATCAGGCGCACGGCTTCGACATGATCGGCATCTTCGCCAAGCTCGGTGCGCGCGACCCGGAACAACTCCGCGACGTGCTGTGTCAGCGACGACGGCACGCGCTGCTCTCGCAGGAAGTCGGCGGCGATCGCCACGTCCTTCTCCAGCAACGCCAGCTTGAACGTCCGCGGAAACGCGCGCGTCAACACGCGCTGCGGGATCAGGTTCTCCGACGCATTCGATCGCCCGCTCGAGGCGTTGATCACCTCGAGCGCAGCGCTCGGCTTCACCCCGGCTTTAGTCAGCGCGGCCAGTCCCTCCGCGGCCGACCAGATATGGACCGCCAGCCAGGCATTGTTGACGGCCTTGAGCGCGTGCCCCGCCCCGACCGGCCCCACGAGCACGATCTTGCGTCCGAATGCCTCGAGCACGGGTCGGGCGCGGGCAAACGTGGCCTCGTCACCGCCGCACATCACCGTCAGCGTGCCGTTCACCGCGCCGCTGGTTCCACCGCTCACCGGCGCATCGAGAAATCCCACGCCGTGCTCGGCGAGACGGGCCGAAATGCGTTGCGATGACGCCGGGTCACCCGACGTGCAGTCGATCAGCAGGCTTCCCGCCTTGAGGCCGGCGATGAGACCGTTGTCGCCGTCCAACAGGCCCGCGACCTCCGCCGAGGTGGGCAGGCACGTGATCACGACGTCGCGCCCAACCGCCGCTTCGCGCGGCGTGGCGGCAACGGTCGCGCGGTGCTCGGCGGCAAATGCAATGGCGCGGGCCGTGGTGCGATTCCAGACGACGAGCGGTTCGCGCGCGGCCAGGTGAGAGGCCATCGGCGTGCCGATGGCGCCGAGACCGAGGAAGGAGACGGACATGCGATGAGGCGAAACGGGAAGATCGGCCCGGGCGGCCAGTCACGAAGCTACCTTTCGTCGCGACCTATGGAAGTTCCTCGCCGTCCCACGCTGCACATCGCGCTCGAGATCGACGGCATGACCACCGTCCACTGCGTGCGCGCCGTCTTTCAGGCGTTGGCCGGAGTCGACGGCATTCGTCGCGCCGACGTCGCCCTGGGGCGCGCTGAGATCGAGTGCGATCGCGATGTCCCGGATGCGCGGATCCAGGCGGCCCTGGATGTCGTGGGCTACCGGCTCACCACCCGGAGGACTGCGCGTCGAGTCCTCCCGATGCACGACGCCCCCTGAACGCCGGAGCGCCCGTCGCCGGGACGGGCGCTCTCATGCGACTGCCGACGGCTCAGAGGCTGAACCAGTAACTCGCCTTCACGAGGAAGGTGTTCTCCGGGTGTGCGCCGAACAGGTTGCGGTAGTCGCGGCCGAGTCGGAAGGAGCCGGCATCGAGCCCGTCCTGGGTGCGGCCCTGCTGCCAGACGAAGAACAGCGTCGACCCGGGCCGGTACTCCCAACGCAGCACGCTGTTGGAGCGGAACTGCTTGAAATTGAAGCCGCCCGGCTCACCGCGCTGCGTGAAGGGCTCGAACTGCGAGTCATACGAGCGGTTTCGCGGATCGCGCACACGGCGCCAGTCGGAGTACTCGCCCCCGGTGGCAAAGGGCTGCGCGTACACCTGCAGCGAGAGCGTGGGCGAGGCAGTCCAGTTGACGCGCGTGGTGACCGCGACGGTCTTCTGGTCGAGGTGCGCCACGGTGTAGTGCGCGGTGTCGCTGCCGATGACGCCGTAGTTGCCGAGAAACTGGCGGTCATCGACGTTGCGCGAATAGCTCACGCCGACGCGCGCCGAGAACTGCGAGGCCAGGCGGAATGCGACGCTGGGGTTGAGGTTCAGGCTGTGCGACCGCCCGGCATCGCCCCGGCTGAAGTTCACGAACATCTCGGGCACAGCCACCCGTCGCTGGTCGCCAGTGAACCCGAAGAACGAGAACATCCTCGCCATCTCGCGATAGGTCGGGCCGCCCCGCAGGCAGGCGGCACACAGGGCGCCCATCTCGCCGCCCACACCGCCGAAGAAGAACCACATGTTCTTGAGCTGGCCGTTCATGTTGACGTTGCCGCCGTGCCCAGTGTTGGTGCCATCGGAAAGCCAGCTGTTCCACTGGTTGAAGTTGATCTGCAACCGGCGATAGAACGCCCGCGGTTCCTGGAACGACAGGGCAAACCAGTTCGACTGGCCCATGTTGTTCACGCTTTGCATGTACCCGACGTCGTTGACCTCGAGACCCGGCGACTTGTACCAGACGCCGGTGTGAAAGCGCGTGATGCCGCCACCGCTCTTTTGCAGGTTGAGCCCTCCGCTCACACCGCTGAGGCTCGTGCGCGTCGAGTCGAACTGGATATCGTCGTCGGGTCGCTGGTAGAAATGCACGCCGTTGCGCTGTGTGCGCGCGATGGCATCGGTCGAGCCCTGGACGGTGCTGCCGAGCAGGTGCCCGGAGAACTGGAGGTTGCCACCGGGGCCAAAGCGATGGCGCAGGTCCAGTCCTCCCGTGTAGGCCGCGCGGCGCAGCCAGGGCAACGTCTGGTCGTCGAGGTCGCGGTTGACCGCGCTCATGATGAGGCCGATGCCGCTGCGTCCTCCGCGCAGATCCTGCTGCAGGCGCCCCACGAAATAGTTGGTCCGCGGCTCGACGGTGAGCGTGTCGGCGACGTCCTCGCGCGCCGTCACGGCGTTCATCACGCCGATCGAGAGGCCGCTGGAGAGGCGACCGGTGAGTTTGGCCGCGCCGAGGATCGTGGAGGACGTGGGCACGGCGAGTCCGTCGCGGCTGAGGAATCCGGTCTGTGGCGGACGCCCGATGCGGCGCGAGTAGAACGGCCCGGTGCACTGTCCGTCATTGCAGTCGATGGCAAACGAGAAAATGCCAGTGCCCTCGAGAAAGAACGGACGCCGCTCCTCGAAGAACTGCTCGAACGCACCAAGGTTGAGCACCGCGGGATCGGCTTCCACCTGACCGAAGTCGGGGTTGATCGTGGCGTCGAGCGTGAGGTTGGACGACAGGCCGACCTTCATGTCGGCGCCAAACGAGGAGCGCTGCGTGCGGCCGAACGCGGCGCCGCGCTGCCGGGACTCGTTGGATTGCACCGAATAGGGCATGACTTCGAGCCGCCGGTTGTTGCCGATGCCGCGGATACCGTGGATCTCGCCCAGCTGCGACGCGATGCCGAACTGCGTCCGACGGAACAAAGGCCAGCTCGTGCGCTCATTGAGCCGCGCCACCTCGCGGAAGATGCCGATGCCGAAGGTGTGATCGTCCCGGTCACTGAACCGGAGCTGACTCAATGGAATGCGGAACTCGGCCGTCCAGCCGAGTGAGTCGATCGCCGTCTTCGACTCCCACACCGCGTTCCAGGTCAGATCCTCCTCGGAGTCGTTGAAGAGGTAGATGTCGCGCTGCACGCCGGCTGGGTTGACCATGAACTGGTAGCCCGTGCGCTTGTCGTGGTACGAGTCGATCGTTACACGGATGTAGTCCGACTGCGTGCGCTCGTCGCGCCGGCTCAGCAGCGCCATGATCGAATCCGGGTGCGGATCGAACGCGCGCACCAGGATGTAGAGGTTCCGATCGTCGTAGGCGATCCGCGCTTCCGTGTTGAACGTCGGTTCGGCGTCCTCGACGGGATCGAACTGGCGAAACCCCTGGATCACCTGGGCGCTCCGCCATACGGCGTCGCGGTCGCGTCCATCGATGACAGGCGCGGCGTCGGCGCGGATGGCACTGGTGGTGAACGCCGACGGCGCGCGCACCGGGTCATTGCGTGGCGCCAGTTGCTGGGCGCCAAGCGGAGCCGCGGCGATGAGAAGCGGAACGCAGACGAAAGGGCGCATATGGGATCGGGATGTCGGCAGGGACAAGCTGCCCGGTGCACGCTCGGCACGTCGCGATCGCGGTGACGGAGCGATCTCCAACCGCCGCGGGGCGCGGAACGCAGACTTCGACAGCGACGGGAGGCAAAGGGTTGGTCGGCCCTGGGTCGCGCGCTTGTTCGTGCTCGACGACATGGGTAGGTTGCCGTCCGCACCGAGGATGAGCCCGCAGGTGGGAGGCGCGGCGTCGCGGCGCGAACTTCAGATTCGACGCGGTGCGCGGTGGTGAGCGGGTGAGGCGCGACCGGTCCTGGCGAGCCTGCGAACAGCCGGCGCGCCCTGACGACCGCAGGACGTCCAAGCGCCGCGCGGCGGCGCCTTCAGCTGGCGGCACATGAGTCTTTCACACGGATCCGACAAGCCACTCGCTGCGCTGCTCGCGCCCGACATCCTCGCGTTGCTCGAGGAGTCGCCGGCCGACCTTGCGGTCGAGACCGAGGAGATCCACCCCAAGGACCTCGCGGATGTTGCCGAGCTGTTGCCTCGCGAGCGGCTTGGCGACTTTCTGCGCGTGCTCGGCGCCGCGCGGGCCGCCGACGTGGTCGGCTATCTCGACGAGCAGCTCCGCACCGAACTGCTCGAGCACATGACCACCGAGCAGGCGGCGCAACTCGTCGGCGCGATGACGCCCGACGATCGCGCCGACGTGCTCGAGGATCTCGAAGAGGCGACCGCCGACGAGATCCTGCAGGACCTCCCGAAGGAAGCCCGCCAGGAAACAGAGCGGCTGCTCCAGTTCGACCCGGACACCGCCGGCGGCCTGATGACGACCGAGTTCGTCGGGATCGCGAGGGAGCTCACGGTGGAACAGGCGCTGGCACAGGTGCGGGTCGCGGCGCGCAGCGGACGCAAGGAAGCAATGCACGCGCTGTACGTGACCGATGAGCGCGGCACGCTCGTGGGCGTGCTCTCGCTGCGCGAGCTGCTGGCCGCCCCGGAGGGATCCCGGCTCGCCGACATCGCATGGACCGAGGTCGTCAAGCTCCCCGCCACCGCCGATCGCGAGGAGGTCACGCGCATCACCTCGGAGTATGACCTGGTGGCCGTACCCGTGGTCGACGCGTTCGATCGCATCATCGGCGTCATCACGGTCGACGACGTCATCGACGCCATCCACGACGTCCAGACCGAAGACGTGCAGCGCCTCGGCGCCGTGCAGCCGCTGGAGGCGCCGTACTTCCAGGCGAGCTTCTGGAGCGTGGCGCGCAAACGGGTCGGATGGCTCGTCTTTCTTTTCATCGGCGAGATGTTCACCGGCACCGCGATGCGTCACTACGAAGACACGCTCGCCGCGGTGCTGGCCCTGACGCTGTTCATCCCGCTCATCATCTCGTCGGGCGGCAACTCGGGCTCGCAGTCGGCGACGCTGATCACGCGCGCGCTGGCCGTGGGTGACGTGGAGATCACGGATGCGCTGCGTGTGTTGTGGCGCGAACTGGGTCAGGGCATGGTGCTCGGCGCCGGGCTCGGGGTGATCGGGTATGTGCGCGCACTGATGTGGGGCACCGCCTCGGACGTGGCGCTCGTCGTGGCGCTCACGCTGATCGCGGTGGTGATGGTGGGAGCCGTCGTCGGCGCGATGCTGCCCCTGCTGTTCAAGCGGCTCAACTTCGACCCGGCCATCGCGTCTTCGCCCTTTGTCGCGTCGCTGGTCGATGTGACCGGCCTCGTCGCGTATTTCACGATCGCACGCCAGATCCTGCACATCGCATGACCGCGGTCGACCTCGGCGCGGCGGCGCCGCGTGCCGAAGGGCGCGCGATCCGGCAGGTCGTGCTCGCCGCGCTTGGCTTCTCGCTCATTCCCATCTTCACCGTCATCGCCACGCAACGCGGCACGCCGCTCACGATCATCCTCGCCGGCCGATACGCCGTCGCCGCGCTCGCGCTGCTTCCCGCCATCGGGTGGCTACGACGCAATCCTCTGCCCAAGGGCCGACTCGTTCCCCTCGTCGTGATCGGCGCGAGCGGTCAGGCACTGGTTGCCGCGCTGTCGCTCTCCGCGCTCGCGTGGATTCCGGCCGCCACGCTCGTCTTCCTGTTCTACACCTTTCCCGCGTGGGTCACGCTGATCAGCGCAGTCCGCGGGCTCGAGCCGCTGGATCGACGTCGGCTCGTGGCGCTGGCCATGTCGTTCGCCGGGCTTGCGCTGCTGGTGGGCTGGCCCGGCACGGCGGGCGTGCATCCGATCGGCGTGGGCCTCGCGCTCGCTGCCGCCGTGGGCTACGCGGCGTACGTCCCGGTGATGGGGCACCTGCAACGCGGCATTGACGCCTCGCTGACCACGCTGGTCATCGCGCTCGGCGCGGTCCTGATCTTTGTGGTCGCGGCGATGCTCCGTAGCGAACTGGCGTGGCCAAACCATGGCGCGAGCTGGGGCGCGATCGCCGGGCTTGGCCTCATCTCCACCGTCATTGCGTTCCGGCTGTTTTTCGTCGGGCTCGCGGCACTCGGCCCGGTGCGCACCTCGATCGTCAGTACCGTGGAGCCGCTCTTTGCCGCCGCGTTTGCCGCGATCCTGCTCGACCAGCCCGTGACCCTGCCGATCGTGGCGGGCGGGGCCCTCATTCTCTCGGCCGTCGTCGGGCTCCAACTCGGCGCAGCATCACGAGGACCCTGACCGCAGCAGCCGCGCCCTCGATACACCACGGGCCTGCGCGTTCTCGTCAGGCTCTCTCAGTAGGCCCTTGGCTTCGCTCGCTCCGCCGCACGACGCGCTGACGTCACTCCGGACGACGCCCACGCTGCACCACGGCCACGGTGCCCACGATGGTGATCGCGGCGAATGCAAACCACTGCAGGGCGTACCCCCGATGCGGCCCTTCATCGAGTGGCGGTGGCGTGGCACGAAACGGATGCCGGACTTCCACCTGCGGCCCGGCGCCGAGCTGCTGCACGGCGATGATCGGGAGCAGTCGATAGGGCAGCCGAGCCTGGAGCGAATCGAACGCGAGGCGCCGAATGCGGCGCGGCTCGCGACCGATGAAGACAGGCCCGACGCCCGAGGTGAAGGCATCCGCGTACCCGACCACCGAATCCTCCACGGCTTCGCGCCAGAGCGGCTCGTCGATCGCCATGCCGTCGGCGGAATAGGCCCACCCGCGATTCACCAACACCGCCGGCCCGCTGTCGCTCACGATCATGGGCGTGAGGAAGACGACGCCCGGCGCACCCTCGCGCGACCGGGCCGTCCAGATGAACTGATGCTCGTAGTCAAACCGCCCGTGCACGCGCAGCGCACGAAAGCGCGCGACGGCCGTGTCGCGGGCGAGTCGTTCGGCTGCTTCTGTCGGAAGGCTCCGACGCGCGAGGAGCGACGCGTTCGCGACCCGACGTTCAGACAGCCGGCCGAGCTGCCAGCGACCGAGCAGGAGGAACGCGATGACGGCGAGGCTGGCGACGACGACGAACCAGGAATAGCGGCGAGGCAGGATCACGAGGCGTCAGACGGCACATCTCATCTTAGCGGGCGGATGGCCAGGTGCACGAATACCAAGAGGAGCGGCCCAGGCGCTGGGTGAGGGTACCCATGCACGCTCCGCGGCCGACGTCGCCGCGGCCTTCGAGCACCTGGGCGGGGAGTTCGTGGCGGATGCACGGACCGCCGCATGGGCGGGTGGTCGGATGGGCAGGTGGAGGAAGCGCGGATGGACAGGTGCACGAACACCGGGAGGAGACGGGACAGACACATGGACCGGTGGTCGGATGCGCAGCCGGAGGAAGGGCGGAGCGTCCTCGCGCATCGAAGGGCGGGCTCAAGTAGCGGACCTTCGAAGGAGGCGGGGTCGACCCACCCGTCGCGCCCCACGCTCTTCCCTCATCGATGGTCACGCACCGATCTATCGTGCGTGCTTTGCGCTGCCTTCCCGGCCGCTGCTGCCGAACAACGACATCTGCTCCCCTAACGAATCCGGGTCCACGGTCGGGAGACCGAGTCGTTGCTGCAGGTCCCGGAGCGTTGCCGGGCCGTGGCCGGCAAAGTGGTTGTTCACGTAGCCGTACACCGCATCGACGCGCGTGGTGAGGCCCTGGATCGCGTCGGCCCAGGCGTCGAGCTCTCGCGTGCGGTCGACCTGGATGCGTGAATAGTCGACGATGTCGCGATCGGGGCCCATCCACCTCACGTACGCAAAGTCCGCAGTGGGCCGGGCCGCGAGCGCCAGCATGGTCCGCCGGGGAATCCACCGCGCATCGGTGAGGGCCAGGGCCACGTTGTGCTCCTGCAGCAGCGCGATGACGCCATCGTAGATCCAGCCGCGGTGTCGGAACTCGACCGCAAAGCGCAGGTCGCGCGGCAGCGTCGGGAGGAACGCGGCGAGGGCTGGCAGCTCGTCTGGCGCGAAGGCGGGGCCGAGCTGGATGAGGACGGGGCCGAGTCGCGGCCCCAGTTCGCGGGCGCGCTCGGTGAACGACTGCAGCACATCGTCCGCGCGGCGCAAGCGGCGTTCGTGCGTGATTTCCTGCGGGAGCTTGAGCGCGAAGGTGAACGTCGGCGGCACGCGCGCCGCCCAGCCGGCCACGGTCGCCGACGGCGGAATGGCGTAGAACGTCGCGTCGACTTCGACCGTGTCGAACGCCCGGCCGTACACGCGCAGAAAGTCGGCCGCGCGTGTGCCGGTCGGATAGAAGGGCCCGACCCACGCGTCGTAGTTCCAGCCCTGGGCACCTAACGAGAGCACGGAGGCAAGAGGAGAGCGAGGGAGAGAGAGTGCGTGTGCGTGAGAGAAAGCGCAGGGGCGAGCGCGGAGCGGGCGGCGACGCACCAGCAGGACCCACGGAAACTGGTAGCGCTGGCGCCGGCCCGGCGAGCCTGCCGCGGCCAGAGCGTCAGGAACCCGCCCCAATCCGGCCTCCGATGCGGCCCGTGGCGCTCCCCGGGGGAGTCGAGGGGTCCGATGGACACATGTGCGGCGCTCGGGGCCGCTGAGCACCACTTGCCCTCAGGCCTTGCAATATCGCTATCGCTATGATATCATCTTGCTACCACTCGAACCGAGTACCACCATGTTCAGAGAAGTCACCCGCAAGGGCACGCCTGGCCTGCTGATCCTTACGGTCTTTGCCGTACTGGGCGGCCTCGCCATGTGGCGCATTGTCGAGGGCGCACGCGCCGATGACCCCTTCGCCGCCATCCTATGGGGCACGGTTCTCACCCTGGTCATCATCGGGCTGAGCGGGCTCTTTACCGTCCAGCCAAACGACGGCAAGGTGCTGACCCTCTTTGGCAAGTACACCGGTACGGTCCGCGAACAGGGGCTCTGGTGGGCCAACCCGTTTTTCGCCAAGAAGCGGATCTCGCTCCGCGTGCGGAACTTCGAGACGGCGAAGCTCAAGGTGAACGACAACCACTCGAATCCGATCGAGATCGGCGCCGTGGTGGTATGGAAGGTCGTCGATACGGCTGAAGCGATGTTCGAGGTCGATGACTACACACACTATGTCGTAATGCAGTCCGAAGCGGCGGTGCGCGCGCTGGCGCAGTCGTATCCGTACGACGCCCACACGGTCGGCGAAGTGTCGCTCAGCGCGCATCCGGCCGAAGTCTCGCAGGCGCTGCAGGTCGCGATCCAGGAGCGGTTGCAGAAGGCCGGCGTCGAGGTGGTGGAGGCGCGGCTGAGCCACCTCGCCTATGCACCGGAGATCGCGGCGGCCATGCTGCGTCGCCAGCAGGCCAATGCCATCATCGCCGCGCGTCAGCGCATCGTCGAAGGTGCGGTGAGCATGGTGGAGAACGCGCTCACGCTCATCTCGGACAAAGGCATCGTCACGCTCGATGACGAGCGACGCGCCACGATGGTGTCCAATCTCCTGGTGGTGCTCTGCTCCGACAAGGATGCGCAGCCCGTGGTGAACACGGGTACGCTATATCAGTGAGGCGTTGTGGCTGAGCGCAAGCCTTTCCTCCTGCGCGTGGACCGCGACCTGCTCGACGCGGTCCAGCGCTGGGCGAACGACGACCTGCGCAGCCTCAATGCCCAGATCGAATTCCTCTTGCGTCGCTCGCTGCAGCAGGCGGGCCGGCTCAAGCGGCCGCCCGCGGACCCTTCTTCCACAGAATGACTCCATGTTGATCGCCCAGCTGCACGGTCGGATCCTCGAACGCATTCGTCGGCCCGCGATGGGACTGCTCGTCCTGGCAGGGAGCGGTCTGACCAGCGGTGTCGCCGCCCAGGGCACGCCGTTCGCCATGGTCTACCGACGTGGTGCAGACACCATCGGTGTGGAACGGGTGACCATGCAGGGGGCCACGCTGACGGGCGATATCGTCCTCCGAGGCTTGCCGCGCATGGAGTGGCGCACCACGCCCGGCGCCACGGGCGCGGTCACCTCGATCGCGATACGCGCCTGGCGCGATGCCTCCGCCGACGCGCCGCTGCTGCAGCGCGCCGAGATCACTCTGGTGGGCGACTCGGTGCGCGCGGAGATGACCAACCCCGCCGGCGCCACCACGACGCAACGTTTCCGATCGGGACCCCACGCGTTCCTGCTCGTGAACGCCTCGGGCGCGATGGTGAACCTCGCGCTGGCGCGCGCCCTCGCCACACCGTCGCCGGTTGACACGTTTCCCGTGTTCCTGACGTCGGGTGGGCAAACGGTGCCGTCGGTATTCCGCACCTGGGGCGACAGCGCCTCGTGGGACGTGGCGGGGCAGGTCACGGTGATGTCGGTGCGCAGCGGGCACGTGCAGGAGGTGTACCTCGCGCAACAGAACCTCCGCATGACGCGCGTTGAGGGTCGCGCGCTCAACACGCTCACGCTGGGTGCACCGGACTACAACGCACCTGCAGGTGCTCCGTACAGCGCCGAGCGCGTGGCGATTGCATCACGCGGCGGGTTCACGCTAGTGGGTACGCTCACCATGCCGCGTGATGCGCGCTTCCCGGTGCCGGTCGTCGTCACCATCAGCGGCTCCGGACCGCAGGACCGCGACGAATACATTCCGTTGGTCCCGGGCTTTCGCCCGTTTCGCCAGTTCGCGGACACGCTTGGGCGCCACGGGATTGGCGTGCTGCGCATGGACGACCGCGGCACAGGTGAATCCGGGGGTTCGTTCCGGGGCTCCACGTCGGCCGACTTTGCCAACGACATCCGCGACGCGATCCGCTGGCTCCGCGCGCGGCCCGACGTGGATGGTCGCCGGGTCGTCCTCCTTGGCCACAGCGAAGGCGGACTCATCGCGCCGATGATCGCGGCCGACGATCCCACGCTCGCCGGGATCGTCCTCCTCGCCGGGCCATCACGCAACGGACTCGAGATCGTCAGGTTCCAGCAGCGGTACGCGATCACACACGACACGTCGCTGTCCACGCCTGCACGACGCGACTCGGCGATCGCCGCAGCCGCGCGCGAACTCGATCGGATGGCGCGCACAGACAAGTGGATGCAGTTCTTCTTTTCCTATGATCCGCTCGCCACCGCGAGGCGCGTCAAGGTTCCGGTGCTCATCGCGCAGGGTGGTTCCGATCAGCAAGTGACCGCCGATCAGGCCGGAGAGCTGGCCGCGGCGATCCGCGCTGCAGGCAACACCGACGTCACCGTGCGCGTGTTTCCCGAGCGCAACCACCTCTTCCTCCCCGACGTTACCGGCAATCCGGCGAACTACACGACGCTCACCAGCGGGCACATCGGCGCCGACGTGGTTGGTCCGGTGCTGGACTGGATCGTCGCGCACACTCGGCGTTAGGCGCGATCGATATGATCATCCCGCCACAACACCCGTCCACGCACACGAAGGCGCTGGCTGATCGGCTGCAAGCCACGATCGCCGAGTATCGCGCCAGTCAGCCGAAGGCGACTGATCTTGAGGTACACGCCGCCGTGCAGACCCTGGTCTCACCGTCCGCCAACGCCGCGCGCACGGGAACCGCGATCGCGGCGACGATCCTCGTGGCGATCGGCGTGGTCTTCATGGTGGTCGCATCGATCCAGGGCGCCCAACGCGGACGCGCGGTACCCTGGCTCGTGCTCGGCGCGATTCTCGTACCCGCGCTCGCCCTGTTGGGCGTGCTCTGGAAGCGGACGCTCGACGACTGACGATTGCCGGTTCGCGTGGCCGCCCGAGCACCGATGAGCGAACCCATGGCCAACGTCGGGGCCATGTGGCGACGCCTCCGCCGCCTCGCGCGCGCGAGGCGGCAATCACCGCGCTTCGCACCAACGATCACTTGCAGCATCCAGCGCGGCGCGCGTTCAGTCCGGCAACACCTCTACCATGACGCGTGACGCCAGCGCGTGCCCGACCTGCACGTTCCCCTTCCCCACGCGCAGCGTGAGCGGGCCGTCGAACGGGGCACGTTCGGTGAGCGTGACCTGCACGCCGGGCCGAATGCCGATGCGCGCGAGGTAGCGCAGCAGTTCGGCGTCCTCATCGCTCACGTGCATCACGCGCGAGCGCTGACCGGCGACGAGGTCCGACAGCGTGCGGTGCGGCGTTTCGTCGATCGTGCCGTCGCGCGTGGGAATCGGGTGACCGTGCGGGTCGGTCAGCGGCGCGCCGATCGCTTCGGCCATTCGATCGATCAGTTCATCGCTCGCGGCGTGCTCCAGCCGCTCGGCCTCTTCGTGCACGCGATCCCACGCGTAGCCCAATGCTTTCGCAAGGTAGGCCTCGATGACCCGATGACGCCGAATGGTGCGTAGCGCCGCGCGGCGACCGGCTTCGGTGAGCCGAACGCCTCGGTAGCGCTCGTAGGACACGAGCCCCTGGTCAGCGAGTCGTCGCACCATGCCGCTCACCGACGCCGCCGCGATGGCGAGCCGCGCCGCCACCTCGTTGGTGCCCGCGGCGGCGCCCGACTGTTCGATCGCGTAGATCGCCTTGAGATAGTCCTCGACCGGCGCGGTCAGCGGGAGGTCCTGCGCGGCTGAACTCGCGGCGGCGCGGCGCGACGCAGCGGCCGCCTTTGGCCGACGCGCCCCCACTACGCGTCGCCCCGCGCCGGAGCGCGCACGAGCAGCACCGGTACCGTGGTCGCGTGCCGCACGGCGTTGGCCACGCTCCCGTAGACCACGTCACCGATCAGCCGGTGACCGTGGGTCGCCATGGCGATGAGGTCGCAGCCCTCGCGCTGTGCCGCCGCCACGATCTCCCGCGCCGGATCGCCGGTGGCCAGCACGGCCTCGGCCTGCAGTCCGGTGCCCGTGCTTTCCCCGGCAATGCGTTCGATGTACTCGCGATCGCCGAGCATCTCTTCGGAGTCCCGTAACTTGAGGTGGCCCAGATTGCGCGCGGCCCAGCCGTCAGCCACGTGGATGAAGATGACCGATGCGCCGCAGTGGCGGGCCAGGCTGCGGACGTGTTGGATGATGTGCACGTCGGTGGCCGAGTTCTCGAGCGGCACCAGGATGCGACGATACATCAGGCCATCCACTCCCCGATCGTCTGCACGAGCAGCCAGGCGTTGAGCGACGCGATGACCGTCGCGACCGTCCAGGCGGACACCTTGAGCCACGTGGGGTTCACGAACGGCCCCATCTTCACCTTGTCGGACGTGAACATCACGAGGGGAAACACGGCGAACGAGAGTTGCAGGCTGAGGATGACCTGACTGAGAATGAGGAGCCGCGCGGTCCCCGCCTCGCCGTACAAGATGGCCGTGATCGCCGCGGGCACAATGGCGATGGCCCTCGTGATCAGCCGACGCAACCAGGGCCGAAGGCGGATGTTGAGGAACCCCTCCATCACGATCTGCCCGGCGAGTGTCCCGGTGATCGTCGAGTTCTGGCCGGACGCCAGCAACGCGAGCGCAAACACGCCGCTCGCCGCCGTGACACCGAGGAGCGGCGAGAGCAGCTGATACGCATCCTGGATCTCGGCGACCTGGGTGTTGCCGGTGCGGAAGAACGTCGCCGCCGCCACGATGAGGATCGCGGCGTTGATGAACAGCGCAAACGAGAGCGCGATCGTGGAATCGAGGAACGCGTACCGCACCGCCTCGCGCTTGCCCTCGGTGCTCTCCTCGTACTTGCGCGTCTGCACGATCGACGAATGCAGATAGAGGTTGTGCGGCATCACCGTGGCGCCGAGGATGCCGATCGCGATGTAAAGCATCTCGCGGTTGCGCAGGATCTCCGGCGAAGGGACGAACCCGCGCGCGACGGCGCCCAGGTCTGGCCGGGAGACGAACAGCTCAAAGAGAAAACACGCGCCCACGACCGCAATCAGCGAGATCACCAGCGCCTCGAGCAGCCGAAAGCCCTTGTTCTGCAGGTACAGCACGATCATCACGTCGAACGCCGTGATGCCAACGCCCCACGCGAGCGGAATCCCGAACAGCAGGTTGAGCGCGATCGCGGTCCCGATGACCTCGGCGAGGTCGCAGGCGGCGATCGCTATTTCACACAGCACCCAGAGCGCAAAGTTCACCGGCCGCGAGTAGTGATCCCGGCAGGCCTGCGCGAGGTCGCGACCCGTAACGATCCCGAGCTTCGAGGCGAGCCCCTGCAGGAGCACCGCCATGAGGTTGGAGATGAGGATGACGCTGAGGAGCGTGTACCCGAAGCGCGATCCTCCGGCGAGGTCGGTGGCCCAGTTGCCGGGATCCATGTATCCCACGGCCACCAGATAGCCCGGTCCCGCAAATGCCAGAAGCTTTCGCCATTTGGACAATCCGTGCACCGTGACGCTTCGGTGCACCTCGGCGAGCGATGGCGCCTCGCGCGCCCGTCGCCACCCGGCGTCGGCTGCTTCCGGGGCGGCAACAGGAGTGGGCGACGGTGACGTCATGGTGGGGCCGGTGGACGACGAACGACCGCGCTCGGGGAGGAGCGCGAGGATTTAGTGGTAACTAACTCTCGTTCGAGCCCCCGCGCAACTCAGGGCTGGCGCGGACACTTCAACAAACGCGGCTCGCCCACGCCCGGGGTGAACTCACAGTTGGTGGCGCCCCCTCCCGGATCAGCGCTCGGCGATGGTCCCTCTCGAGGTCTGCTAGCCGAAACGCGCCCTGCCTGGGCACGCACCGTCGGGTGCAGCCAACAGCGCACCGTTGACCGCAGGGCCGCCTCAGTCCCGGCCGTCCTTTGCCGCCTCCGCACGCACGTATTCCGCCGCCGCGCGATGTGTCGCCCACCAGACCCCGGGCCGCGTGCGGATGTGCGTGATGAGCTGATCGAGCGCAACGATCCTGGATCGATGCCCCGTGATGTGCGGGTGCATGGTGAGCAGGAACATCGTGCCCTCCTCGTACGCGCGCTCGAACTCGTCGATCCACACCTGTGCGACGTCCCGGGGATTGGCGTAGGCGTTGCCTTGCGGGTTGAACAGCGGCGCGTCATCGAGGATCCATTCGACCGGCAGCTCAACGAGGCCGGTCGGCTGGCCGTCCTGCAGGATCTCGTACGGGCTGTCGTCGGCCATCAGCGAACTCTCGTATTCGAAGCCGAGTTCGCGGAGGATCGTGAGCGTGTTGGGCGAGAAGTTCCAGGAGGGCGCTCGATACCCGACCGGGCGGGTGCCCGTCATACTGGTCAGCGTGTCGATCGCGCGCTTCACGAGGTCGCGTTCGACGGCGAGCGGGAGCGTCGTGTTCATCTCGTGGATCCACCCATGCACGGCGAACTCGTGACGGCCCGACCGCTGGATGACCGCCACCTGCTGCGGCGCGATGACCAGGCTCATGGCCGGGATGAAAAACGACGCGGGGATGCGATACTTGTCGAGCAGGTTCACGATGCGTGGCAAGGCGACGCGCGAGCCGTATTGGCCCTGCGAGAGGGCGCCGATGGTCGGCTCGCCGAACCGCAGCGAGACGGTTTCGTTGTCCACGTCGAAGGAGAGCAGCACGGCGACGCGGGCGTTGCCCGGCCACTTCTTCGGCGCGAGACTGCGGCCGGCGCGAACCGCATTCACGACCTTGAACACGGTGTCGGTGGACCACTGCCACCCGGGCTTTACCGGGTTCGTCTGTGCACCCATTGCCGCGGGCATGACGGACAACACGAATGCTGCGATCCGACGCGAGGGGAGCATGATCGCCTCCGGGTTCAGGGCTTGCGATGGAACGTGACCGGCGCGCCGGCGACCAGTTCGATGCGTGCTGGCGCGCCGTCGGCGCCGAGGACGAACGTGAGGGGGCTCGAGCCGAGACGGCGGTCGTCCCACGTGGCAACGAAGGTCTCGTAGTGCCAGTGATCGAGCGGTCCAACATAGCCCTTGCCGAATCGGGCGCGCAGCCGCCCGTTTTCGTGCGAAACGATCAGGGTGCCATACAGCGAGTCCACGTACGTGCCGGCGTAGCGGTCGAGCGGGAGCGCCGGCCGCGTTCCGCTGACGCGTGACGCGCGCTGCTGCGCCTCAGCGGCCCGCCCCGCCGCATCCAGGTCATCGTACAGTTCCTTGAACTCGGCGGACCAGTCCCGCAGCGGTGGACCGGCGTACAGGTCAAACACGCGATGCATCAGCGCGTGGCGCAGCTCGGCGTGGTCGAGGTTGGCCAGGACGTACACGCCGAGCCGCTGGTCGGGGACGAGACCGATGATCGCGACCATGCCGTCGATGCTGCCGGTGTGCATGGCCACCGACATGCCGCGATAGTCCTCGAGGAACCAGCCGAGGCCGTAGTTCACCTGGTGCGGCCTCGTCAGGCGCGAGGTGGGGTAGAACGAGGCCACGGGCACCACCGCCTGCGGGGACAACCAATCTTCGAAGCGCGCGGTGCTCACCAGCTGGCGCCCGCCCACGCGCCCCGAATCGAGGACGAAGCGCATCCACGTGGCCATGTCGGTCACGCTCGACCACACCGAGCCTGCCGCGGCCACCGGGTCCACGGAACGGTTCTCGATCACCCGAATCGTGTCACCGATGCGCAGGTGCGGCACGGCCACGTTCGGTCGACCGCGCGTGCCCGACAGCAGGGGCACGGTCTCCCGCATACCTAACGGCTCAAAGATGCGCTTGGTCACGAAGGCCTCCCACGGCATGCCCGCCGCGACGCGAACCACCTCGCCGGCCATCGCGTATTGCACGTTCTGATAGTTGTAGACCGACCGGAACGAACCCACCGGCTGCAGCCATCGCATGCGCCGGATGACTTCGGCGGTCGAGTAGTCGCCGCCCGTCCAGAGGAGATCGGAGCCGGGGAGGCCGGTGTGATGGGTCAGGAGGTCGCGCACCATCAGTTCGCGCGTCATCTGCGGATCGTAGAGCTGCAGCGTGGGCAGGAAGCGCAACACCGGATCCTCGAGCCGCACCTTGTCCTCGTCAGCGAGCATCAGGATCGACAGCGCGGTCATCGCCTTGGTCGTCGATCCGATCGCGAACAGCGTGTGTGCGTCGACGGGATCGCTCGTGCCGAGTTGCCGCACGCCGTAGCCCTTGGCGAACACCACCGAATCGTCTTTCACGACGGCGACCGCGAGGCCGGGCACCTCCCACGTGCGCACGCCCCGCGCAACCCAGGTATCAAAGGCGCGCCAGTCCGGACGCGCCTGCGCGTGGAGTGGCAGGGCAAGGGCGAACGTGAGCGATCCGATCAGGCGGCGATACATGGCGCGTTGGGGAGGCGGAGTCGGCCGGATCTTAGCCCCGTCGCCGCGCGCTCACTACCGCCGGAGGCGGAAGAACAGCTGACGCAGAATCCGCTCGGTCATCCCCCAGATCACCTGCTCGCCGATCACGAGGCTCGGGACGCGAAGACTCGTGCCCCGCACCGCGACGTCGCTCTCGACGTCGTTCGCCGGATCGGTGAGCACCGACCACGGCGCCCAGAAGGCGTGCGCGACCTCGTCGCTCAACACCAGCGCCGTGGGGGCCGCGCGGAGCACCGCGACGTACGGCGTCACGATGATCGGTGGCAACACGGCGGTCCGCGGTCGCAGTTCGTCGAGCCGCCCGATCACGCGGCCGAGGCTGCGCACATCGAGCCCGGTTTCCTCCAGCGTCTCGCGGAACGCCGTGGCTTCGAGGTCCGCGTCACCTGCCGACCATCGCCCGCCCGGCAGCGCCACCTGGCCGCTCCAGGGGTCGCTCCCGCGCTCGGCGCGTCGAATGAAGAGGAGTTCGGGCTCGTCGCGATCCACGCGAAAGGCGAGGGCGACGGCGGCGCGTGCCGGATCGCCGTCGATGGCCGCGGCCCGCCCCGGGCGCGCGCGCAGCGCCGAATCGATGCGCGCGAGGACCGGATGCAGCGACTCAGTCGTCGATCGGTCCCCCGGCTTCGGCCCACGCGCGGAACCCGCCGCGCAGCGAAACCACGTCGCGGTACCCCATCTGCTGCATGGTATCGGCGGCGAGCGCCGAGCGGTTCCCGCTGGCGCAGTAGATGATCACCGACCGCTCACGCGGCGCCGCGGCCTCGATGTTCGACTCCAGCAGGCCGCGCGGAATGAGCTGGGCCCCCTGCACGTGGCCGAGGTTCCATTCGTTAGGCTCTCGCACGTCGAGCACGAGCACGCCCGGGTCATCGGCCCGGCGCCGGATGGCCTCGTCCACGGTGACCTCGCGGATGCGGCCCTTCGCTTCGGTGATCAGTTCGGTCGCGGTCTTCATCTCGGCTCCAATGAACGGGGCCGGCGCGCGACGGTCGCGGCGCCCTGGGCCCCGAGGTAGTTTCGCCGCGTGACACTCACGACGAAAGTCCTCATCGCACTGACACTGGGGCTCGCCCTCGGCATGGGCATCTCCGTGTCCGGGAGCGCGACGCTCGCGGCACTCGTCCCCGTCATCGAGCCCGTGGGCACGCTCTGGATCAATGCGATCCGCATGACGGTGATCCCGCTCGTCGTGGGCAGCATCATCGTCGGCGTGACATCGGCGCCGGACGCCCGCACCATTGGCAGGATCGGCGGGCGCGCGCTGGTGCTCTTTGTCCTGCTCCTCCTCGCCGGCGCCGTTGCCACGGCGATCGTCGCCCCACCGCTCTTCCGCATGCTCCCGCTGGACCCGGAGGCCATCGCGACCCTGCGCAACACGGCGACCACGGCATCACAGGCGGCCGGCGAGAGCGTCAAGCGCATCCCCACGCTTGCGCAGTGGCTCGTGGACCTCGTTCCGACGAATCCCGTGAAAGCCGCGGCCGACGGCGCCATGCTGCCGCTGATCGTGTTCTCCGTCGTGTTCGGGCTCGCGATCACGCGGCTCGCCGGCGAGGGACGCGCGTTGCTGGAGCGATTCTTCAAGGGCATCGCCGACACGGCGCTCACGCTCGTGCGCTGGGTGCTCGCCGCGGCGCCGCTCGGCGTCTTTGCCCTCGCGGTGCCGCTTGCCGCGCGACTCGGACTCTCGGCGGTCGGAGCGCTCGCCGGCTATATCGTCGTGACGTCGGCGCTCGCGACCGTGCTCTCGTTGTTGATCCTGTATCCCCTCGCGGTCGTGGGCGGACGACAGCGGCTGGGCGCGTTCACCCGCGGGGTCTTTCCTGCCCAGGCCGTGGCGTTCAGCGCGCGGTCGTCTCTGGCGTCGCTGCCGGCCATGATGGAGAGTGCACGCGCGCGGCTCGGGCTGCCGGAGCAGGTGGTGTCGTTCTTTCTCCCCCTGGCGGCGTCGACGTTCCGTTTTGGCGGCACCATCGGCATCACCTGCGGGGTGCTGTTCGTGGCGCGGCTGTACGGTGTCGATCTTGGACCCGCGCAGCTGTCGAGCATCGTGCTCACCGTGGTCGTGACGACCTTCTCCATTCCGGGCATCCCCGCAGGCTCGATCGTGGCGATGGTGCCAGTGTTGCTCGCGGCCGGCGTGCCGGTGGAAGGCATGGGCGTGCTCCTCGGCGTCGACACGATTCCGGACATGTTTCGGACCACGTCCAACGTGACCGGGGACATGGCGGCCGCGGCGGTGTTGGGGCGCGGCGAGGATAGGGTGCCCGCCGCCGTGGCGGACTAACGGCCGGAGCGCTCGATGCTCGAGCGCCAGATCGCCCGCACCCTACGGGCCAACGGCGAACCAGCGGAGCGCCGAGCTTCAGAGCCCACGCGTCCACGCGGCGGATACGCGGCGGGACCGATCCGGTAGCCGGCGAGGGACGTAGCAGGGGTATCCGGCGGCGCGGCCGCCCTGCCAAGGAGTCCCCCTGTTTCCGCGACGCATTCTCCTGATCGCCTTCGGGATGCTCACCGCCTGCTCCGCAGGCGCCCGGCGCCCCGGCCCTGATGCCTTCGTCATTGCACCGGGCACCGATCCGGCCACGCGGGACGCGGACATCGCGTTCTTCGAGAAGCGGCTCACGGAGGATCCTGCCAGCGCTGCCGATCGTGCGCGCCTGGGCGGCCTCTATCTCGCCCGCTCACGCGGCAACGGCGCGTTCGCTGACGCAGAGCGCGCCGAGTCGCTGGCGATGCAGTCGCTGGCCACGCGGGAGGCGCACAATGGTGGGACGTGGGCGTTGCTGGCTTCGGCACGTTTGTCCGGCCACGACTTCACCGGTGCGCTCGACGCCGCGCGCCGCTACCTGGCCAGCGACCCCGAATCGCCGCAGGCACGCGCGATGTTGGGTGAGGTGCTGCTCGAGACCGGCGGGTACGACGAAGCGCGTCCGTTGTTCGATTCCCTCGAGGCGCACACCCGTCAGCCGACCATCGCCGCCCGACTTGCGCGCTGGTACGAGATCACCGGGCGCCTGAGCCACGCGCAGGCCGTGGCGCGGTACGCCGCGAAGGTGGCGCGTCTGGACGGTGGACTCTCGCGCGAACAGGTGGCGTGGTTCCAGATGCGCGTGGGCGATCTTGCGCTCAAGCGTGGCGCTTTCGCCGAAGCGGACGCGGCGTACGCGTTTGGCCTCCGCATTGCGCCTGACGATCACCGGCTGCTGGCGGCGCAGGCCCGCCTGGCCGCGGCGCGCCGCGACTGGCGGACCGTGATCGATCGCGGCGAACGCGCCGTGGCGCTGCAGCTCGATCCGGCCACGCTCGGTCTCCTCGCCGACGCCTGGCGAGCGCTCGGCGACACGTCGCAGGCGGAGAGCTACGCGCGTGCGATGACCGTGAGCGCCCTGTCCCAGCCCGGCGCGATCCACCGGGCGTGGGGGCTCTACCTGCTGGACCACGGTGGCCCAGTGGCGGACGTGCTCGCCCGCGTGCGCGATGAACAGCGGAGCCGCCGCGACGTGTACGGGTACGACCTGCTCGCCTGGGCGCTGCACGCCTCGGGCGACGACCGCGCCGCGTGGCGCGCCGCGCAGCGAGCCATCGCGTTAGGCACGGAGGACGCGCCACTGCTCGCGCACGCGGCCGTCATTGCGCGCGCGGTCGGCGCCGACGCCGAGGCCGACCGTCTGGAGGCCCGCGCGCGCGAGGTGAATCCCTCGTGGACCCGAGGACGCTGAGATGTCCGAGCTGCTGACCTATATCGACCTGGGCTTTCGGCACATCACCGACCCCAACGGGGCGGACCACATCCTGTTTCTGCTGGCGCTGGCGGCCATCTACGGCGTGCGCGACTGGCGACGGGTGGTGTGGGTGGTGACCGCGTTCACGATCGGCCATTCACTGACGCTTGCGTTGGCGGTGACCGGCTGGCTGCGGTTGCCGGCGTCGCTCATCGAGTTCCTGATTCCGGTCACGATCGTGCTGACCGCGGTGGAGAACGTGTTCGTCAGGGAGGGGGCGGGCCGGGGCCTGCGGTACCGCCCGGTGCTGGCCGGCGTCTTCGGGCTCGTGCATGGGGCGGGTTTCGCGAACTACCTCAGGAGCCTGTTCGTGGAGCGCCTTGCGGTGCCGCTGTTCGGTTTCAACGTCGGCATCGAGCTGGGCCAGTTGCTCGTGCTTGGGCTCGCGTTTGCGGCATTCGCGCTCGTCGATCGCGCGCTCGCGGCGGAGCGTGGCATCGTGCCGCGGCTGCGCACCCTGGCGGTTTCGGGCGTCGTGGCGGTGGTGGCGCTCCGCTGGGCCGTGGAGCGCGCGCCGTGGTGAGCACCTGCTGTCGCGCACGCACCGGTCGGCGCCTGCTGCTGAACGGTTGGGGTGCGATGCACCTGACGCTTGGCGCGCTGCTGATCGTTGCGCATCCCGCGGCCGCACGAGCGCACCCCATTCATACCACCCTGACCGAGGTGGTGCTTGCCGGCGGCGGGACACTCACGATTCGCGTGCGGACCTTTGCCGACGATTTCAGTGCGGCGGTGAGCCGGTTCGCCGGTTCGGCGCCGCGGCCCGATCACGTGGTGAGCGATTCCGCGGTTGCGCGCTACCTGGCGAAGACGTTCGTGCTCGCGATTGCCGGGCGTCCGTTGCCGCTGGCGTTTGTTTCACAGCGACGGACGGGCGACGTGGTGTGGCTGGAGTTGTGCGGGAGTGCGCGTTCGCTCCATGCGGCGAGCGTGTACAATGCGATGCTGTTCGACGTGCATGCCGATCAGGTGAACATCGTGAAGGCGAGCACGCCCACGAGCGCGTTTACCACCTTGTTCTCGCGCGGGGACGGGCCGAGGGCGCTCAGGCTCTGAGCGGGGCCCACGGCGTCACGTTTGATCGGTCTTCTTCGCTCGCTCTTGCTGGTCGCCCACGACGTGCGACACTCACAGACCAAGGAGCGCTTCCATGGCCTCGGACTTACCGCCGCCGATCGTGGACTCTTTGTGGTCTTCACGCCGCGCGGCCAGCGCATCCGCGTGATATCGGCACGGGACATGACCCGACGGGAGCGAGGGCACTATGAGCGCGCGCAAGAAGCCGACAACCAGTAAGCACCGTGCGGTCCCGACGTTTCGCTCTGAGGCGGCAGAGCGGGAGTTCTGGGCTACGCGCGATTCGGCGGAGTACGTCGACTGGACGACCGCACGCCCGGTGCGCTTGCCGGGTGAGGGAAAGTGTCGCCTCGTCAAACCGTCCTAAAGTGCGATTTTGGCTGAACCAATACAGGTCTCACGGCTTCGTAAAACGGTACTGGGGTCAAGTCCAGGACGCCTGAAGCCTCTTGATCAGCTCCGACACAGATTCGATCTCTGACCGTCGCACGTGGTTACGATATGCTGCATCAGCAAGCATGGAGGGGATGAATATCCTCACATTGTTGCGCCGGATGTCCTCGATGGTTGCATCCGTCAGCGCAAGGTCGAGCGTCAGGAGATACTTCTCCGCGATCCGCTCCGCCTCGTTCAGCATCTGATCCCATCGCTCGCGCAGGACTGACTTGCAGGCGACCATGCGCATGCGGTCAGAGGGATACATCGCGTCGTTGTAGGCAGCGCATCCGGGCACCAGGAAATCGGGCCGCTCGCCATGCTCCGTCCGGCACTGTTCATCGAACGGGATCTGTTCTCGCTTCAGCAGCGCCGCGAAGTGGTTCTGGAGGCTCAGGCGGGCATCGTGAACGGGCGCGGGCGGGCATCCAGCGAGTTCTGGATGGCCTCTCGTATGACGGAACGCGCCGCATCCTCTACTGCCTCGGAGCTGAAGAACTCTGAGGAGATGGGATCGCGCGCTACATCTCCTGCTCTCTTCTTCCTGAAGTGCCATGCAGGTCTGGTCATCCCGAGCAACCCCGGCCGTTGGACGGGCGAAGATGTCGCACGCTACCTGCCCACGCCAGTATGTGTCCGCCAAGGAGCCATAGCGACGGCAACCCCATTTGTCTTCACCCAGGAGCCTCGGCAGCGTCCAGATTGCAGCCCGCTGTCTACGATAACTCGCGAGAGGCGCGCGCATGACCACCGTGTCCGCTCGGGCAAGAGAAGCGCTGGAGTCCTTGCGCCAAGCGGTATCCGATGCACCGGAGCGCAAGCGGCGGCTGGGACAGCATGCCGTGGTGTGGCGGAATCGGCGAGTGGAGCGAATAACTACGTTCGACCCGTACGCTTACGCCGGAAGCCTTCCGCACCGGGCCAGACAGCTCGCGCACCACGCTCCTCCAGGCTACGTCCGATCGGCCATGTCGTGAACACGTGTACGACAGACAGTGCGAACGGGGCGACAGTAACGCCGATTCTCCTGTCGGCTCTCAATGCCGTAGGTGCTCCGGCGCAGGTGCCCGGAACAGCAACCCTCGAGGGGTAATCGCGCTCAGGCCGCGAGTCGAGCCACGCGCCACGCACGTCCACCACGCGCGCGGTTTCGATTCACCCGGCAATGCAATGATGAAGGAGACTGGAACATGCGCACCTAACGTGCGCCAGTGCTCACGCCTCGCGCTGCCTCCACGCTCCTCGCTGCCGTCGCCACGCCGCGCGGCCCCTCCAGTCTCCTCGCCGCCCTCGGGTTCGGCGCGCCCACCCTCCTCGATCGCGCCAGCGCCGCCGCCCTCGGGGTTGGCGACCCGGTCGAGCGCACAGGCGCAGCCCGGCGCGACGGCACGCTCCGCGCCCTCGTGCTGCACGTGCCGCCCCCGTGCGCCACGCGCGACACGGTCGCCACCCTCGCCCCGCGCCTCGCACGCCGCGCCCCGGAGTTCGCGTGGCTCGTGCTCGTCGTCCGCACCGACGGCGCCGAAGCCACACTCGCCACATGGCTCGACGACGGCACCCGCGTGCGCCGCGCCCTGCTCCGCTGGGAACCGCGCCGAGTGCGCGAGAGCGATGCCGAAACGCTGAGCGCCCTCGCCGGGGCGGCCGGCGGCGACGATCCCCTCGTCCACCTGCGCATCCACGAAATCCTCGGCCGCCAGGCGCTGTCGGCCCGCTTCTATCGCGCGCTCGAGGCCGCAGTGGTCTCGCTCGGCGAAGGCGCCACGGGCGCCGCGCCCTCGGCCGCGCGTCGCGAACTCGCACTCACTACCGCGTCACGCCTGCTCTTCCTCTCGTTCCTGCAGTCGCGAGGTTGGCTGGACCGCGATCCCGACTTCCTCGTCCGGCACATGGACGCCGCTCACGACCGCGGCGGACAGGTCCACCGTCGGCTGCTCGACCCGCTGTTCTTCGGCACGCTCAACACGCGCGTCGAGCGCCGAGCCGCGGCGGCGCGCCGACTGGGCGCCGTACCGTTTCTCAATGGTGGCCTCTTTGCGCGCACCCCGCTGGAAGCACGTTACCGCCACGTCCGCTTTCGCGATGAAGAGCTGGCCACACTCTTCGACGACGTGCTCACGCGCTACCGCTTCACGCCGCACGAAGACCGGTCCGACTCCTCCGAGGCCGCGATCGATCCCGAAATGCTCGGTCGCGCCTTCGAGAGCCTCATGGCGTCGCGCGACCGCCGCGACAGCGGGGCCTTCTACACGCCGCATGACCTCGTCGAACGCACCGTGGAGGCAGCGCTCGGCGAACTCCTCGGCGACCGCGGCGTTCCCCCGGAACTGCTCGCGCGCGTGACGTCCGGCGAGCCCCTCGCCGATGACGAGACCGCGGCGCTGCGGCGCGCGCTCACGCCGCTCCGCATCCTCGACCCGGCCTGTGGGTCAGGCGCCTTCCTGGTCCACCTGCTCGACCGCGTCACCACCCTGCGCCAACGCGTGGAGGACGGCGATCGGGCGACGATCACCCGACGGGTGCTCACGCAGTCGATCTTTGGCGTGGACATCAACCCGATGGCGGTGTGGCTGTGCGAACTTCGCCTCTGGCTCGCCACCGTGATCGACCTTCGCATCGACGATCCCCTCGCGGTGCCCCCGCTCCCCAACCTCGACCGGAACATTCGCACCGGCGACGCATTGGACGGCGGCGACTGGATCGACGTGCGGCGTGACCTCCCGGCCGTGCGTCAGCTGCGCGAGCGCTACGCGCGCGCCACCGGACGCCGCAAGGCGCTGCTCGCGCGATCGCTCGACGCCGCGGAACGACGCGCCGCGCTCACAGTGCTCGACCGCAGACTCTCGGCGATCGCCGAAGAGCGCCGCGGCCTGCTCTCGGCCTCCCGCGGGCGCGACCTGTTTGGTGGCCGGCGCGGTTCCGTTGGCTCCGAACGCGAGCGACGGGCCGCGCTCCAGGCCTCGGCACGCGCGTTGCGCGCCCACCGTCGCTCCGTGACCGCGGGCGGCGCCCTGCCCTTTCGATTTGCCTCGCACTTTGCCGATGCCCTGCAGGCCGGCGGGTTCGACCTCGTCATCGGCAACCCGCCGTGGGTGCGCATCCACCGCATCCCGGTGGAGCGGCGCGAGGAGTTCCGCCGCAGCTTCCGCGTCTTCCGCGAGGCCGCGTGGCAGCGGGACACAGGCCCGGCGCCCGCCGGCTTCGCCGCGCAGGTGGACCTTGCCGCGCTCTTCGCCGAGCAGTCGACGCGCCTGGTGCGTCGCGACGGCGTGGTGGCGTTGTTGCTGCCGATGAAACTCTGGCGATCGCTGGCCGGCGGCGGCGTGCGTCACCTGTTGCGAGGTGAACACGAGTTGCGCGTGCTCGAGGACTGGTCCGACGCACCGGCGGCGTTCGATGCCGCAGTGTACCCGTCGCTGGTGGTCGTGCGCCGCGCGCTCCGCGACAACCGCGAGGTGCGCGTCACCGTCCACCGGCGGCGGATCGCCATTTCGTGGCAGGCCCCGTACGACCACCTGGCGTTCGATGGCACCACCGGCGCGCCCTGGATCGTGCTCCCTCCCGATGCCCGCCGATCGTTCTCGCGCCTCGCCGCCGCCGGCACGCCGCTCGAGGCGTCATCACTCGGTGCGCCACTGCTCGGCGTGAAGTGCGGGTGCAACGAAGCGTTCCTCGTGGAAGCGGGCGCTGGCGACAATGACGAAGCCGTGGTGTCGTCGGCCCGCGGCAACGTGCGTGTCGATGCGGCGATGCTGCGCCCCGTGCTGCGCGGCGAACACGTGCGCCGCTGGCATTCGGCTGCCGGCCGCGAGTGCATCGTCTGGACCCACGGCCGCGACGGGCGCCCACTCGCATCGCTGCCCCCGGCAACGACACGATGGTTCGCGCGCTGGCGACGCGAACTCTCCTCACGCGCCGATGCCAGGCCGTCGCAGCCATGGTGGGCGCTCTTCCGCATCGACGGCGCGCGCAATGATCGGCCGCGCGTGGTGTGGGCGGACCTGTCGCGCGGTCCACGCGCCACCGTGCTGCCGGCCGGATCGCCCGTGGTCCCGCTGAATACGTGTTATGTGCTGCCCTGCCGGGACGACACCGACGCGGCCGCGTTCGTGGCGTTGCTCAACTCGCCGCTGGCCGCGGCGTGGCTCGATGCCATCGCCGAGCCCGCGCGCGGCGGGTATCGCCGATACCTGGCGTGGACGATCGCGTGCCTGCCCGTGCCCACCCCCTGGGCGCGCGCGCGCACCGTGCTCGCACCGCTCGGCGCCAGGGGCGTGGAGGGCGAGGTCGTCGGTGACGCCGAATTGCTCGAGGCCACCTGTGCGGCGTACGGCGTGAGCCCGCGCAGCCTCGCACCCCTGGTCTCGTGGCACAAGCGTTAGGCAGCGCGCTCCGATGGGTCGAGGCGTCGATCGCCGGCGCCCGACTGGCGAACGGCGTGGGGCCGCCCCACGACGCCCCCGTCACCGTCGGCACGATCACGCTGCTGCCGCACCAGCGCGAAGCGGTCCGCGTGTGCCGCGCCGCCATCGCCCGCTGGGGCGGCGCCCTCCTCGCCGATCCCGTGGGCACCGGCAAGACCTGGGTCGCGCTCGGGATCGCCGCGTCGTATGCGCACGTCCACATCATCGCCCCGGCGGCGCTGCGCACCCACTGGCGCTCCGCCCTCACGGCCGCGCAACGCTCGGCAACCGTTCAGTCGTTTGATGACGCCTGGCGACGCCCCGCGGGCCCACCCCGTGACGCCCTGATCGTCGTCGACGAGGCGCATCACGCGCGCAATCCGGCCACGCGACGCTTCGACGCGCTGGCCACGCTCGCCTGGGGGCGCGATCTCCTGCTGCTCACCGCCACGCCGATTCACAATCGCGCCGCCGACCTCCACGCGCTCTGCTCACTCTTTCTCGGAGCCCGCGCCCAACACGCGTCGGCGGAGCTCCTCTCGCGCATCGTGTGCCGCCGCCTCGATGCCGCGCCCACGCACCAGCCGGTGGTGGATCCCCCGGACTGGTGCACCCCGGAGGACGACGCCGACACGCTCCGCGCGATTCATCGGCTGCCACCGCCCGTGCCTCCCGCCGACGGCGGCTCCGCGAACGCCCTGGCCACGCTCGGACTCGTCAGGCAGTGGGCCTCGAGCGAGGCCGCGCTCTGTGCCGCGCTTCAACGTCGGCTCGCCATCGGGCTCGCGATGGAGAGCCGCCTCATGCAGGGCGGAACCCTCACCCGGGCTGACCTCCGGCGCTGGGTCATCGACACCAGCACGATCCAGCTCGGCTTCCCGCTCGACCTCGCCACGCCCGGACGAGACCCGGGCACGCTCGACGACCTCGCCACGCCCGGATCGGCGCTGGGCATGCTCGAACAGCTGCGCGGTCACCTCGATGCCGTGCGCGCGCTCCGCGATCGCGTGCGCACCCACGGCTCGGCAGATCGCTGGCGCTGGCAGCGCCTCGCCACGATCGTCGCGCAAGCCGCGCCGGTGCGCGTCGTCTGCTTCACCCACAGTCGCGATACCGCGCGCGCCGCCTTTCGCGCGCTCGCCCAAACCGTCCGCTGCGCGGTCATCGCCGGCACAGAGACGCGCATCGCCTCGGGACGCGCGGACCGCAGGGAGATCCTCGCCCAGTTCACGGCCAACTGCCCCTTGTCGGCGCCCGAGGCCATGCGCGTCGATGTCCTCATCAGCACCGACGTGATGAGCGAAGGCGTGGATCTGCACGACGCCGGCGTGCTCGTGCACCTCGACCTCCCCTGGACCATGGCGCGCCTGGAGCAGCGCGTCGGACGGCTGCGGAGGCTGGGCGCCACACACGATCGCATCCGTCAGCCCGCGTTTGCACCTCCCGGCGGCGCGGCGCGGTTCCTTCGTCTGTCGCAGCGGCTCGCGCGCAAGGCGGGCGTGGCGGCCCGCCTCGTCGGGGCCGATCCCATCGCCGCACTCCTGCATTCCCGCGTTGGATGCGCGGCGGCAGCCTCACCTTCCGATGCCGCGGCGCGATTGCGCGAGGTGCTCCGCCACTGGACCGTCAGCGCAGATCGGCCGGCCGACGCTCTGACAGCGCCCGTCCCGATCGTCGCCGCGCTGGACGGCGACCACACCACCACGGCAAGCGTGGCGCTCGTCGACGCCGGCGAGGGTCCGCACCTCGTGGTGCGCAGCCACGGCACGATCTCCAGCGACCCCGGCGACGTGCTCGCACGGCTCGCCGGTTGTGTGCCACCCGATGACCGCGAGCCGCAGATCAACGATGCCGTTCGGCGTGAGGCGGGCCGCCACGTCGCGGCACTCGACGCGTGGTGCCGACGGCGCGCCCGACATCACGAACTCCTCGGCGACGGACTGGGACCCGTGCAGCGAAGGGCCGTGCGCCGACTCGCACAACTCGGAGCGCGTGTCGACCGCCGCACCCGTCGCGCCCTTGCCCCGCACATCGTCGCGGCAACCCGACTGGTGCAGGAGGCCAGCGGCGTCGGCGTCGAGCGTTGGCTCGACGCGTGGACCCGTCGGGCGGCGCCCGGCGTGCATGCGATCGCCGAGCTGCACGCCACGCTGGCCGCCCGCGCAAGGCCGAGCGCAACGCGCAGCACCCCAGGCGTGCGATGCCTCCTCCTGCTCCTCCCGAGGCGGGTCGCCACCCGCGGGCGATAGATTGGCGAATGCCCTACCGCGTCGTCCTGTTCGACCTCGATGGCACCCTCGCCGATACCATCGAACTGATCGTCCGCTCCGGCCAGCACGCCTTCACCACCGTCCTGGGCTGGTCACCCTCCCGCGAGGAGATCCTCCGCGGACTCGGCCGGCCGCTCGCGTCCCACCTGGGTGACTACGCCAGCTCGGCGCAGCAGCTCGACGCCATCATCGCCGCGTACCGCAGCTTCCAGATGGCCAACCACGACCGCCTCACGCGTCCCTACGCCGGAGTCAACGACGTCGTGCACTGGCTGCGCGACGACGGCCGGCCGCTCGGCGTGGTTACCAGCAAGATCGAAACGCTGGCCCACCGGGCCCTCACCTGCATCGGGATCGATGCGTGCTTCGAGATCGTGGTGGGCCTGGAGTCGACGGCCACCCACAAGCCTGGCCCGGAGCCGGTGCTGTTCGCCATGCAGCGCCTCGGTGCGGCGGCCGCCGAGACGGTGTATGTGGGCGACTCACCCTTCGACCTCGACGCGGCCAACGCCGCAGGCGTCGCGTCCATTGGCGTCACGTGGGGCGCCTTTGGTGAAGCCGACCTCCGCGCTCACCGCCCCACGCACGTGGCGCACTCGGCGTCTGATCTGCGAACGTTGTTGCAGTAGCCGCACACTTCCCAGTCAACGTCGCACCGCATGACCCACGTCGACCGCATCGAGCTCGCCCCCGGATTCACCATCTCCCGCGTCGTCACCGGACTTTGGCAGGTCGCCGACATGGAGCGCGACGGTCGAGCCATCGACCTCGAGGCGACCGCGACGGCGATGGCGCCCTTCGCGGCCGCCGGGTTCACCACGTTCGACATGGCCGACCACTACGGGTCCGCAGAAGACGTGGCAGGGCGCTTCGCGTCACGCGCCGGGACCGGCCCAATCGAACTGTGCACCAAGTGGGTCCCGCGACCCGGCCCTGTCACCCGCGACGACGTCCGCGCAGCGGTCGAGCGAGCGCTCACGCGACTGCGCCGCGACCGCATCGACCTCATGCAGTTCCACGCGTGGAACTACGCCGACCCGTCGTGGCTCGACTGCCTCTTCTGGCTCGACGAACTGCGCACCGAAGGACTCGTCAGGCACCTGGGCCTCACCAACTTCGACACTGCACACCTGCGCATCGTGCTCGCGAGCGGCATCCCGGTCGTGAGCAACCAGCTGTGCTACTCGCTGCTCGATCAGCGCGCCGCGGGACGGATGACCGCGCTCTGCCTGGAACGTGGGGTGAAGCTCCTCGCCTTTGGCACCGTCGCCGGCGGGCTGCTGAGCGATCGATGGCTCGGCAAGCCGGACCCGGACGTGCTCGACACGTGGTCCCAAATGAAGTACCGCCGCTACGTGGGCGAAGCCGGCGGCTGGGACGCGCTGCAGCGGCTCCTCGGCGTGCTCCACGCCCACGCGACACGACTCGGTGTATCCATCGCCAACCTCGCCTGCCGGTACATGCTCGACCAGCCGGCAGTCGGCGGCATCATCGTGGGCGCGCGACTGGGTGAGGCCGAGCACATCCGCGACAACGCGCGCCTGTTCGCCTTCGAGATCGACGCCGAGGCGCGGTGCGAGATCGCCAGGGTGCTCGCGGACCTCCGCACGATCCCCGGCGACTGCGGCGATGAGTATCGCAAGCCACCTTACCTCACCGCCAGCGGGGATCTGAGTCACCACCTCGATGCGTTCCCGCCCCCGTATCCCGTGCAGCGGCGCGACGACCGGCAGATCGCGCTTAGCGGCACGTCATGGGAAGCCCTGGCCGGATTCAGTCGCGCGGTGCGCACCGGGTCGACGATTCGGGTCTCCGGCACGACCGCTACGCACCGCGACGGTGTGGTCGGCGGCACCGACCCCGCGGCCCAGGCGCATGCGATCATCGACCGGATCGAGGGCGCCATCCAGTCGCTTGGCGGACGGCTCGCCGACGTGGTGCGCACGCGCGTATACGTGCGGCGTCTGGAGGACTGGGAAGCGGTCGCCCGCGCACACGGCGAGCGCTTTCGCACGATCCAGCCGGCCAACACGCTCGTGCGGGCCGACCTCGTGGGAGACGAATACCTCGTGGAAATGGAAGCCGAGGCGATCGTCGGATCGTAGCCGACTGGCACGCGGCCGCGCCGGGGGCGACCTTGCAGCACACCCGCGTTCCGTGCCTCGAACCCTCCGATCGGCCGCCTGTATCCAGGAGAAGTCGAGGTGGATCTGGTGTCTCGCTCCGGTTCCCGACTCTCGATGATACACCACCGATTTGCCCTCCTCGCTGCCGTCCTGCTCGCCATCGGTTGTCGCCCGCTGGCGCAGCCGTCTTCCGCCAGCGACCCGTCGCCCGTGCTGAGGGTCTACAGTTCGGCAACCGGCCGGCCGATGGCGTTCGATGCCTTTGCCCGTGAGGTGGCCGCCGCCGACGTCGTGTTCTTTGGCGAACAGCACGACGACCCGGTCACGCACGCGGCCGAACTTGCGCTGCTCGCAGCCATTGGCGCGGTGCGACCCAACCTGGTGTTGTCGCTCGAGATGTTCGAGCGCGACGTGCAGGGCCCGCTCGACGACTACCTCGCCGGCCGCACGGACGAATCGGCGTTCCTGAGCATCGCGCGCCCCTGGGAGCGATACGCGACCGACTATCGCGGCATGGTTGAGCTGGCCCGGGTGCGCGGCTGGCCTGTCGTGGCGTCGAACGTGCCGCGCCGGATCGCGGCCGTGGTGAGCCGGGCGGGACTCACCGCGCTTGACACCATCCCCACCGCCGATCGTCGCTGGATCGCGCGCGACCACCAGTGCCCGCGTGACGACGAGTATTTCACGCGGTTTGCCGAGCAGATGCGTGGCCACGGCAGCGGTGGCCCGGCCGACGCGCCCGACACCGAGGCCATGCGCGCCATGACGGTGCGCTTCTATGAAGCGCAGTGCGTGAAGGACGAAGCGATGGGTGAAGCGGTGGCGGACGCACTGGCGCGCGCCGGCCGCGGCGCTATCGTGGTGCATTACGACGGCGCGTTCCACTCGGACTATGGTCTCGGTACCGCCGCGCGGCTACGCCGTCGCGCGCCCGCGGCGCGGACGGTGGTGGTGAGCGCCATCCCCGTCGCATCGCTCGACCAGGTGGATCTCGCCGCGCATCGCCGGCGCGGCGACTACATCGTGTTCACGCGGCGACTGGCGGCTCCGGCCACCGGGAGGTAGCGATGGTCCAACAGGGACATGCCGGACCCATTCTGCCGACCGAAGAACCCACACTCGGCGCGCAGTTGCACCGCTTGTCGCTCCTGCTTTCCGACGCGCAGGCGGCGATCGCGTGCGGGGCCGGAGCGGTCATCGCGGCGGCAGTCCTCACGTTTGCACCCTCGTGGTGGCGCGTCGCGCTCGGCGGCGTGGCGATCGCGTCATTCGGGGCGTGGATCGTCCTCGAACGCAGTGGGAGTGAGCGAGCATGGCGCCGGGTCGTGCAGGGCATGGCGATCGTCGCGGGCACGGGCAGCGTGTTCGCGATCGCGCTCTCGCTCCTCACGCCGATGCTGGGCATCTGGATATCCTAGTCCGACGAACCTGTCGATCCTGACGATCGCGTCGCCGTCCGTGCTGACCAACAATCGGCAGCTGTTCGCGAAGCGCTCAGGCCATCGCGATTCGGCACGACGCCCGCGGCTAGAATCTCGCCCGAAGTCCGGCCCTGAGTGTGCGCCCGGGGACGATCGTCACGTTGTCGGGTTCCCCGGTCTGCACGTTGAGCAGGTTCTCCCCGGCAAAGACGGCGCCGAGCGATGCCGTGATCTCGCGCGTGAACGCGGCGCGCAGGCGCGTCACGCCGCGGTAGCGCCGCCAGTACGAACGCAGCGCATCGCCGCCGGGCATGGAGGAAGGCGTTCGAGAGAGATCACCCGAAAGCGCGAGCCAGTCGTAGTTCACCCAGTCTGACGCGCGCGCGATGGCACCGGACCCCGACCACCCGCGCCCGAGCCACGACGCGGTGAGGCTGACGGTGCGTGTCGGCACCTGCAGGACGCGATCGCCAGCACGCAGGTCGCCGGAATAGCCGCTGGCGACGCGCTGCACACGACTGTCGGTGAGCCCGAGGGCGCCGTCGAGCGCGAGCGCTCCAAGCGTCACTCGGCTCTCGACCTCCCATCCGGTGTTGGTGATCGCGCCGACGTTCTGCCACTGATAGACCAGGCGCCCGCTCGCCGAACTCATGGCGGCCACCGGCTGCACCAGGTTGGTCGCACGCTGGTCATAGCGTGTAATGTGCGCTGAGACGCGTGAACCGACGCTCACATCGGCGCCGTATTCGATGCCCGCTTGTTCTTCAGGCTCGAGCGAGAGGATGGCCGGCGCGCGACCGCCCCAGGGCGTGGGCCGGAGCGCGGCACGCGCCGGTGATATCGCCTTGCCGTACGCGGTGCGGAGCGTGATGGCCGCCGGTCCGACCTGTCGCCGGACGGCCGCGCCGAGTGACGGAAGCGCCGCGACGCCACTCAGGATGGTGAAGCCCGCATTGCGTTCGAGGCGCAGCCCGCCGGCGAGGGTCACGACGCGGCCCAGCGAAACATCGGCGTGTGCACTCGCTCCGGAGGTACTGCGCCACACCGGCGCCAGCGCTCCCAGCGATCGATCGCCTGCACTGCCTAACGACGCATCGCGCAGCGCCGAGTGATCGGCTCCGATGGCCACGCGTGACGCGATCCGGCGCTCATCGCCGAGTTGGGTCACGGCGGACCAGCGAGCACTGAGCCGATCCGCGCCGCCTGACGCCGCGAGGAGCGCCGAGTCTCCGGGGGTGCGCAGCATGCCGGGTACGAGCGCGACGTTGTCGAGGCGATAGCCGTCGACACCGGCCACGAGCGCGTGCGTCCATCGCTCCGCCTGCACCGTCCACGTGCCGCCCACGGTGTATTGCGTCACGTCCTGCGCCGCCGCCGAGTCAGCGACGGGCGGAGCCGACGCCGTGGGCCCCGTTGAGGTGGTGCTCCCGTTGCCGTTTCCGTTCGACCCCGGCGCCACGCTCATGACGGGCAGGATGTCCGGGAGGAGCGGGCTCGCGGCATTGCCGGCCCGCTGGCCGACGACCCGGGCGGTAAGCTGCAGCCGACTTGTGGACCCGGTGAACGCGGCCCCAAGCGAGGCCTGCACCTGACGCGAAAAGGCGCCGGGAATGAACGCGCCAATGGTGGACGTCGAAAGTCCAAGTCCCAGCGAGCGCGCGGCGTCGCCGAACTGCGCCCCGAGCGCGTGGTCCTGCACGAACGCGCCGAGGGGTGAATAGCGGCTCTCGGCAATACCCGCCGTGCTGCGGAGCCACACACGGCGGCCGTCGCGCAGGCCGGCCGCGACGCGCGTGGTGATGTTGATGACGCCACCGATCGCACCCGCGCCGTAGAGCGCGGCGCCCTGTGGCCCGCGAATCACCTCGACGTGCGCGACCTGATCGGTCGCGAGCTGCGCAAGAAAGACCGGGTTCGCCACCTCGATCCCGTCGACGTAGACCTTGGGATAGTTCGCGCCGAACGAGCTCGCGCCGCGCAACGAGGCCATCCCGCCGCCGATCGCCGTGGGCGTCGTGCTCCACATCCACAGACCGGGGACGGCGCCACTCAGCGCCTGCGCCACCGTGGGCGATCCCGTGGCCTCGAGTTGATCGCTCACCACGACCGATCGAGAAATCGTCGCGTTTTCGGTGGGCGCGCCGCTGACTGGCTGCTCCACAACGACGACCGGCGCCAGCTGCGCCGTCGCCAGCGCGGCCGCTGCCGGTTCCGCGGTCATTGCCGGCCGCACCAGGGCGAGCACCACGCGATCCGTACCGGCAATGACGGGTTTGAGTCGACTGCCGTCGAGCCACTGCGTCAGCGCGTCGCCAAGCTGAACCCGCGCCGTTCCCGCGCACACGGTGCGATCGCGCGGAAGGAGGTCGGCCTGGTAGGTGAAGTGCACACGAGCGGCTGCGCCCGCGCGCTCGATGGCCACCTGTATGCTGACCGGGCCGTCACCAACTACCACCTGCCGGTCGAGCGGCGATGGCCAGCTGGCGGACGACGACGACGGAACCCTCAGGCACGACGACTGCGCCCCCGCAGAAACAAGGGGCGCAGACAGCAACGCGCTGATGAACACCAGCCGCTTCGTCATGTCGCCACGTGCAGGTCCTCTCCACCGCCTGACACCGCGAGGTCACGCGCGTGACCCCACACCGCTCCCGTCTCGCGTTTCTATCGACCGCTCCTCACCACGACCGTATCCCCGCGCCGATCCACCCGCCCACCAACCGTGAGCGCCAGTTCCTGAGCTACGCCGCCCAGCGATGCACGGTTCACGTCGATCGATACCTTCGTCCGCGCCAGCGCCGGCTCATCCACCCGAATCTCCAACCCGAACCATCGCTGAACGGTTTCCGCGACTTCCGAGAGAGGGACATCGCGGAACCTCAGCTGCCCCGACACCCACGAGGCCGCATCGGCCGCCACGGTCCCGCGCGTCGGCGCTTCGACCAGGCCACCCGCCACCACCGTTTCGTCACCCTGATGCAGGAGCACGGCCTCGGAGTCGGCCTGCGCCGCCCCGCGCACGAGCACCGCCCCCTCGAACACCTGCACCCGTACCCCGGACGCGGACGAGTGGTGCACCGTGAACTCCGTGCCCACGTCGCGCACGGCGGCGTCACCAGCCAGCACCACGAAGGGCCGCTGCGCATCGTGGACCGCCCGGAACCAGCCCTGACCGGTCAGCCTGACCTCCCGCGACGCCGTTCCATAGCTGCCAGCGACGACCAGTTGGCTCCCAGGAGCGAGGACCGCCATGCTACCGTCCCCAAGCGTCACCGAATCCGGCGCACCGAGCGACGCGGTGTAGGTGGCAGCGGCCGGCCCGGACCCGGTCGCGCCGGTCGCGGAGACCTTCTTCCACACGGCCGTGCTTACCGCAATCAGGGCAAGGACGGCCGCCATCTGCCAACCGACGGTGAATCGCGTGCGCGGCGCACGCGCGACCCCCGCTGACCTTGGGCTCCGCCGGCCAAGCCGGAGCGGCGCGTTCGAGTCCAAACCCGCCACCGCACGCGTGCGTCGGAGCGCGCCCTCCACGTCGAGATCCGTCGGCACCTCGGCCGGGGCCATTTCGGCGAGCCGATCGAGCGCGTCGAGCACGGCAAGATCCTCGGGGTGCGCATCGAGCCAGTCCTGCATGCGCTGGCGCTCGCCGGCATCCCCCTCTCCGGCAACGTGTCTCGCGAGCGCTTCCCAGTCGGGCGGGCTACCCGATGCCGAGTGGTCAGGGGTGGAAGCGGTCATGCCAGATGTTACACGGGAACCAGCGCCAACCCTAGGCGACCACGGCAATCGTCCCTGATGGTACGATCCCTCCCGTTTGACTGGACGGCACACCCGCCAACCGTCGGTCGCGCGCTGTGCCGAGGTTGCATAAGATGCACCGCCAATGGCAGCCCTCGACCCGGCCCAGCACGAGGCTCTTCTCGAACGACTCCGACTCGGCGACGAGCACGCGTTCGACCTGATCTTTCGCACGTGGTATGCGCCGCTGGTGCAGTTCGCCGAGCGCATGCTCCGCGAGCGCGAGGCCGCCGAGGAGACCGTGCAGGACGTGATGCTCGAACTCTGGAAGCGGCGTGAGACACTCGTGATTCAGGGGTCGCCGCAGGCATATCTGTTCCAATCGACGCGGAACCGGGCGCTCAACCGGTTGCGTCATCTGCGCGTGGAGAACCGAGAGGAGTTCGACACGGACACGCTGCCTGCCACGAGCAACACCGACGCATCGGCTTCGGAGCAGGAGATCGAAGCAGCGCTGCGCAGCGCCATCGAATCGCTTCCGCCGCGCTGCCGGCAGGTCTTCGAGATGAACCGGATGCAGGGTCTCAAGTATGCCGAGGTGGCCGGCGCGCTGGGCATTTCGGTGAAAGCCGTGGAGGCACACATGGCGCGCGCACTCCGCACGCTGCGCGAACGGCTGGCCCCCTGGCTCCCCCGCGGCCGGACGCTGTAACCCCGGGCGCGACGCCGAAGCCAAGAGCGCGTTCGACGTCCGCGCAGACCTGCGGAGTAGTGCACTGCCGGCGGAAGGATCGGGAGGATGCAGGGAGCCCCGTCCGGCGCAACCGGACACGCCGCGCCACGTAGGGAAGGATTCAAACCCTTTGCCGCGCCTCGCTATCCAACGAGGTGAGCAGGCAAGGACCGGCCTTTGGCATCGACGGTGGCGGAACAGGAACGCGAATCTCTCACCTCAGAGAGTGACGCACCCGACGTAGCGCTGGCCGCGACGGGTGATCGCCAGGCGTTCGAGCGACTGTACCGCCAGCACGTCGGCCGCGTCTTTGCCCTCTGCGCGCGAATGGCCAACGACCGATCGCACGCCGAGGAGCTCACGCAGGACGTGTTCGTGCGGGTATGGGAGAAGTTGGCCCAGTTTCGCGGTGAGTCGGCGTTCTCGACCTGGCTGCACCGGTTGGCGGTCAACCTTGTCCTGAACGCTCGGAAGTCGGAGGGGCGGGTGCGGTCGAGATTCGACGATGACCAGGACGGGCTGGACGCGCTTCCCGGTCGGACATCGACGTCGGCGCCCGGGGCGTCGATCGACCTTGAAGCGGCCATCGCGCTACTGCCGCGCGGGGCTCGCCGGATCTTTGTTCTTCACGACGTCGAGGGCTTCAAGCACGAGGAGATCGCAGGTATGCTCTCCATTACGGCCGGAGGCAGCAAGGCTCAGCTCCATCGGGCACGCATGCTCCTTCGCGAGGCATTGCAACGATGACGCACACCAATCTGACGTGCGACGCTTTCGAGGCGCGGCTCCCCGATTACCTCGAGGGGGTGCTCGACGACTCGTCGCTCGCCGACGCCGAGCTTCACCTGGCGTCATGTGCCGCGTGCCGTTCGCTCGTGCGCGACCTGCGCGTCATCGTGGCCCAGGCGGCAGCGCTGCCGGGTCTCACGCCGTCCCGCGATCTGTGGCCGGAGATCGAGGCGCGCACGGGCACCGTGGTGGTTTCCCTCCCATCACACCGATCAGCCGCGCCGGCATTCAATCGTTGGAGGCTCGGCGCCATCGCGGCGGCGCTGGTCGGCATCACGGCGATTTCCACGTGGGCCGTCGCGACGCGTCGCACAACGGATGCGCCCGCCGTCGTGGCCGACGCGGACCGCGCCCCTCGACTCACGCCGGGCGCCGCCTCCGACTCCGCGTTGGTGGCCGAGGTGCCGCCCGTCACGGTGCCGGGGGGCTCGCCGATCGAGTCTGCCGTGACGCCGGTGTCGAACGCGCCGCGCACCCCTCGTCCCGACGCGAGCACCACGTACACCAGCGAAATCGAGCGTCTGCGCCGCGTCGTGAGCGAGCGTGAAGACGCGCTCGACCCGGCCACGGTCGCCATCCTCGAGAGCAGCATCGCCACGATCGACCGCGCCATCGCCGAAGCCCGCCGCGCGCTGGAGCGCGATCCGGCGAGCCGTTTTCTCTCGCAGCAAGTGGACAGGTCGCTCGAACGCAAACTGAGCCTGCTGCGCCGCGCCGCGCTCCTTTCGCCGACGACCTGACGCTGATCACCTATGACCCGCCGCACACTCCTCTCTGTCGTCATCGCCACCGTGGCCGTGGCGCGACCGGCGACCGCACAGTCGGTTGAACGCAACTTCGAACGATTGGCCGAGTCCATCGCGGCGGCCGCCGAACGCATGGCGAGCCGCGTGGAACGACACGCCACGTCGCTCGCGAGCCGCATCGAAGCCGAGTTCGAGCGTCAGGGCCGGCTTCGTGACCGCGACGACGATGACCGATCGGATCGGCAGCTCGAGCACCAGGCGCAGCGCATCGACACGACGTTTGCCTTCTCCGGCACCGGCGTCATCGACGTGTCGAGCGCCTTTGGCGACATCGTCGTCACCGGATGGGAGCGCCGCGAGGCCCGCATCAAGGCATCCACCGGACGCGGTCGTCTGGAGTACGAACTCAGCTCGTCGCGGATCATCATCGAGCAGCGCAGCGGTGGCCGCACGGACCGAGACATCGACTCGCGCTACGAGATCAGCATTCCGCGCGGGGCACGGCTGATCCTCCACTCCACGTCGGGCGACATCGAGGTGCGCAACGCCGGCGGCGAGGTGGAGGTGAGCAGCACCAGCGGCGACGTGACGGTGGCCGGGTCGTCGGGGCGCGTGGACGCGAACACGGTGTCCGGCGACCTCACACTGCGCGACATCAAGGGCAACGTCGACGGGAACACCGTCAGCGGTTCGATCGAAGCGACCGGCCTCGAGGGCGACATTCATCTCGGCAGCACGTCGGGCGACCTGTTCGTGAGCGACGCGCGCGGGCGTGACGTGGAGCTGTCGACCACGAGCGGCGAGGTCTCCTACGCCGGCACCGTGGACGCCAACGGGCGCTACGAGTTCAATTCCCACTCCGGCACGATCAACCTCGCGATCCCGGCGGGCACGAACGCCAGGTTCAGTGTCGAAACATTCAGCGGCGAGATCGACTCCGACTTCCCGATCACGCTGCAACCCGGCGACCGGACCTCGAGCCGTCCGCGCCGTTTCGAGTTCAACCTGGGGGCCGGCGGCCCCCGCATCATCGCCGAGTCGTTCAGCGGCGACGTCGAAATCCGTAAGCGTTAGGCACGGGAGAACCATGATGCGTCACACGATCGGTCTGGCCCTCGCGGCCATCGTCGCCACCACCGGCGGAGCGCAGGAGCGCCAGTCGGACCGCGCGTTCACCTGGGACGGAGTGATCCCCGAAGGCCGCTGGCTCTACGTCCGCAACCTGAACGGCCACATTCGCGTCGACCGCGCCACTGGAACGCGGGTGGAGGTGTCGGCCACCAAACGCTGGCGCCGTGGTGACCCGGACCAGGTCCGCATCGAAACCAAAAAGGCCGGTGACGACGTCATCATCTGCGCAATCTGGCGCGAAAGCACGCGCTGCGATGAAGACGGCTACAGCACGCAGAGCGAGGGCTGGCGCGGCCGCAGCAACGACACCTCCGTGGAGTTCGTCGTGCACCTCCCCCCCGGCGTCAAGCTGGTGACGAGTACGGTCAACGGCAGCCTCGACATCACCGGAGTGACCTCCGAAGTGGAAGCGAGCACCGTCAACGGCGGGATCGATGCCGCGAGTACCGGCGGTCCGGTCCGTGCACGCACGGTGAATGGCAGCATCGTCGCCCGCATGCGCACTCTGGGTGATCGCGACCTCGACTTCGAGACCGTCAACGGCTCGGTCGAGGTCTGGGTCCCCGACCGCATCGATGCCGAGCTCGACATGCGCACGGTCAACGGCCGCGTGCAGTCGGACTTTCCGCTGACGGTCAGCGGTCGCATCAATCCGCGCCACATCCGCGCGAAGATCGGCAACGGCGGCCCGCGGATCTCCATGTCCACCGTGAACGGCAGCGTGGAGCTGAGAAAGAACTAGCAAGCGCGCACGTGGCGGTCGCACCGCCAGGTGACCACAAGAACTGGCGGGCTCGCCCTGAATCGCCCGCATCGCGGTGACGTGCACGGGTTCAATTTTGACCGACTCGGTCATTCAGATTGACCCACGACCGACGGGCGTGACGGGTGCGGGGCCAAGGGCCCGGACTTAGCTTTCCCGGCAGACCATCGCCGGAGACCTCCCATGGGCGCCACGTTCCGCCCCATCACCGCACCAGTCGTCGTACGGAGCGGCACCGACCGGGCCACGCTCGTTCGCCGTACCTACTCGCTCGTCTTTGCCTCCATCCTGGTAACGATGGCGGGCGTCTGGTTCGGGCTCGGACAGCCGGCCATCATGGGCTACGTGGCGCGGCACCCGTTCATCACGATGCTGCTCACGTTCGCGCCGCTCATCCTCGCCCTCAAGCTGCGCGACGCCTTTCCGGCAAACCTCGGCCTCGTCTTCCTGTTCGCTGCCATCGAGGGCGTGGCGATCTCGCCGATCATCGCCTTCTATGGGAGCCAGAACCCGGGCGTGGTCTCGCAGGCCGCACTGCTCACCGGCTCGACGTTCGGCGTGCTCACGCTCTACGCCTTCGTTTCCCGCCGCGACTTCAGCGCGTGGGGCGGCTTCTTCACCATGGGGCTCTGGGTCCTGATCGCGACCTCGCTGCTCAACCTGTTCTTCCGGAACCAGACCGCCTCGCTGTGGCTCTCCGCCGGCAGCGTGTTCATCTTCGGCGGCCTGCTCGTCTTTGACACCTGGCGCCTCCGCAATGTTTTTGGCCCCAACGACTACGTGCAGGCAGCGGTCGCGATCTACCTGGACCTCCTCAACATGTTCCTCGCCATCCTGAACCTCCTGGGAGGCCGCAGCCGGGACTGACCGGGCGCGCGCAGAAGCCCGACCCTGACGGGCCCGCTCCACTGCGAGCGACAAAGGGGAGCGCGAAGACTCGCGCTCCCCTTTGCCGTTGCGGTCATCCGGTCGTTGCGCGACTACAGGCTCTCGATGCCCCGCGCGAGTTCGAAGTCCTTCGTCGTGATCCCGCCCGCCGAGTGCGTCGAGAGACACAGCGTGATGCGGGTGTACCGAATGTCGATGTCGGGATGATGGTCGCGCAGTTCGGCGAGTTCAGCGACGCGGCGAACCCACTCGATCGCGGCCGGGAACGTCGCGAACGCAAACGTGCGCGTCAGCATGTTCCCCTTGCGCGCCCATCCGGTGAGGGCGCCCAGCTCGCGCTGGATCTCGATGTCCGACAGGGGAGTTGATGGTGCGGTCATGGCGGGCGCGGGCAGCGAGGGCTGTGACAATGTAGTACGTACAGCGCGGCGAGGTCGTTACGGGGTGCGACCGGGCCTGCGCTCATGCCAGTCCGTCGCGCGTTGCCACGTCCCCGCGAGAGCCAGGACACGCGCGTCCGCTCCAGCGGGCCCGATGATCTGCATCCCCACCGGCATTCCGCCGGCCTCGCCCGCCGGCGCCGAGATCGCCGGAATGCCGGCCACGTTCTGTGCCGCATTGAGGCGAGTCGACGCCTCGATCACGTTCTCGGCGGCCCCGTTCACGAGCACGTGCTGATCCTCGATGCGCGCCGGGACTGCCGGGAGCGTCGCACCCACCAGCAAATCCACGTCCGCGAACACCGCGGCGAATGCCGTCTTCACCGCGACCCGGGCCTGCATTGCCTGCACGTATTCCAACGCGGTGCGCTGGTACCCGCCGGCCAGCCGCTGCCGCACGAGCGGACCAATCGACTCCGGCTGCGCGCGCAACGCCTCGTCGTGATACGCGACGGCTTCGGAGGAACCAATCACCACAGACGCCGCCTGGGCGACCTCGAGCCCGGGGATTCGCACTGAGCGCAGGTCCTTCACGAGCGGGCGAAGGTCCAGGAGTGCGGCGTCGATCGCGCGCGCGACGGCGCCGTCCAGGTCGCGCAGATGGTATTCGCTGATCCCAACGACGAATCGCCTCGCCGATCCGCGCGCCGCCCCGGCGATCTTCACGCGGCGCGATCCGGTGAGCATCGCCGACAGCAGGAGTGCGCAATCGTCGGCGCTGCGCGCCATGGGCCCCACGTGATCGAGACTGGCGGCGAGCGGGATCACTCCGTCGACCGGCACCAGGCCGTACGTCGGCTTGAAGCCGGTGATGCCGCAGCAGGAAGCCGGAATGCGAATCGAGCCACGCGTGTCGGTGCCGATCGCCGCCGGACACAGGTCGGCGGCCACCGCCACCGCCGAGCCGCCGCTCGACCCACCGGACACGCGCGTGGAGTCCCAGGGATTTCGCGCCGGACCAAAGTGCTCGTTGACCGTGGTCACGCCCAGCGCGAGTTCGTGCAGGTTGGCCTTCCCCACGATGATCGCGCCGGCCCGCCGCATGCGCGCGACCACCGTCGCATCGGGCGAGGGCGGGATTCCCTCCCCATAGCGTCGCGAGCCAGCCGTCGTTGGCGCGTCGTTCGTCAGCAGGAGGTCCTTCACCGCGAGCGGGACGCCCGCGAGCGCGCCCGGGTCGAGGCGACGCGCCAGGCGACGCTCGATCGCGCGCGCGCCCGCCAGCGCCGACTCGGCCCTCACGGTGATGAAGGCGTTGAGCCGCTCCTGCTCCCGGGCAATCGCCGCGAGCGACTCCTGCACGACTTCGGTAGGTGACACCCGGCGGCGAACGACGGCCTGCACGAGTTCGCGCAGCGAGGGGAACGGTGGCGGCAAGGGGCGGTCGTTGGGTCGGAGCCTGAGCGGTGAAACGTACACGCCGATCGCCAGCCGGCCGGCCTCTCGTGGGCAGAGTGGCGGGCCCCGAGGGTCGCCAGACGGGCACGCTGAGCACCCCCTGCACGAAGCGCATGCACGGCGGGCCTGCTCCTCGATCACCCTGCGCCGGGTGCGAATTGGCGGAGTCGGAGCGTGAGCGATCAGCCGCGACCTTGCCTGCCGCCGCGCCGTCCGTGTGCGCGATCGCGTGAAACGACCGAGGCGCGACCCGATGTACCGGATCGCGCCTCGGGAATCGACGGCTCAGGGGTCAGCCCGGCCGCGACTCTCAACCCGCCCGCTCTCGGGGGGACTCCCTGGACCGTCTTCGGGCCCGGTTTGCGCCTTCCCGGATCTGCGGTGTCGCTTCGCTCACACCCTGTCGCTCCAATCGCTCGAGACCCACCCGGCGGCTTGCGCCCGCGGGAGCCACGTGCAAAGGCAGCGGATCGACAGGACCGTCAAAGCTCCCGACAAATCGCAACGCGTCCTCGTCGGACCATTTGGCAATGGGGTTATCCATCGGCGTGTCAGGCGCGGGTTGGTACGGGCCAATATTGGAAGATTCATGCCTTTCCGAAATTGCCCACGCGGTCGCCAATGACCTATCTCTTTCGAGATAGATGACACCATGTCACCGGCTATCGCACGCCCACCAACCCCTTGATGGCGGCCAACATGCGGGCGGTATCGTATCCCACGCCGTCCCGTATCACGGTCACGACCTCGTAGATGTCGCGCGCGTTCGACACCGGGTTGCCGCGAATCACCACGAGGTCGGCGGCCTTTCCGACCTCCACGCTACCTCGGTCGGCGGCCTCCTTGAGGATCGTCGCACCGTTGAGACTCATGATCCGAATCGCTTCGGCGGGTGCGAAGCCGGCCTCCACCAGAAGCTCATAGTTCCGAAGGTCGCCGAAGCCCGGCAGCATGCCGGTGCCCCACGGGTCGACGCCCGCCCCCAGCAGGCCACCCGCACGCACGAAGTCACGCTCCCACTGCATCATCTTCTTCAGGAGTCGGCTGGGGACCACGAGTCCGTCCTTGCCGATGGCTGCGTGAGCCTCCTCGACCTCGCGCCGCGTGTCGGGGGCGAGCAGGTCCATGGCGCGGGCATTGAGCTGCATGCCGGGCATGAACGTTTCGTACACGGCGAGCGTCGACGTGAGGGCCACGCGTTTCGCGACGAGGTCGCGGATCGAGGCCTGCACCTCCGGGCTCTTCACGTCGACGTCGGCCTGGATGCGCATGTTCTCCGGCGGACACACGTCGGGACGCTTGCCGGGAACATAGGCGCTGTTCGTGATGAAGCCGTGTTCGAGCGCATCGATGCCTAACGCGGCCGCATCGGCAAAGCTGAGCGAACACAGGTGGCCGGTGACGCCCATGCCGTGCTTATGCGCCTCGTCGATCACCGCGCCGGCGACCGCGCGCGTGATGCTTCCCTGCAACTTGAGCCAGGTCGCGCCCTCCTCGGCCCAATACGCCACCACGCGGCGCCCCTCGTCCGGCGAGGTGAGCCCCCGGTTCCCCGAGGCCGCCCCCGCCGAGCCGTTGAGGTATGGCCCGGTGATGTGCATGCGCGGCCCCGGCAGATCACCCCGCTCCACCGCGCGCTTCATGTTGAGTTCCTGATAGGGGAACATGCTCCCCGCCGTGCGAATCGTCGTCACGCCCAGCGCGAGGTACGCCATCGGTCCGCTCTGGCTCATCTGCGTGGTGCGCGTGGTCGCCGAGAAATACGTGTGCTCGTGCAGGCCTACGAAGCCTGGCGTGACGGTGTGCCCCGTGAGGTCGAACACCACGGCGCTCCGCGGCGCCGTCAGGCCGGCTGACGCACCGACCGCGACGATCCGGCCGTCGCGGACCACGATCGTCTGGTCCTCGCGGACCGGGCCACCCGTCCCATCGATCAGACGCACGTGCGTGAGTGCAACGAGCGGCGAATCCACGGTCACGAACGGCCGCTGACCCGGCGTGATGGCAGGCCGCTGGGCGGCCACTGCGACGGGCAGGAGCAGACAGGGGAGAATCGAGCGGAGGCGCATCTGGGCGGGATGGAGTGCCTCACACTGAGTGGCGCCGCGCGGCGAGGCAAGGGCATGCGCCGGCGGGCCGCGCGAACTTTCGCGCCGACCACGGTGGACGGACTACAGGATGCCGGCGCGGATGTTGTCGCGAATGAAGTGGAACGCCGGATCGTTGAGGGCATCGAAGCCATCGAGGTTGGCGACGTGTGCGCCGTACCAGTCATCGACGATCGCAGCTTGCTGCTCGTTGTTGAAGCCGCCCCAGCTTCGCCTTGGCCAGGCCGTGTCCATCAACCGGTTCGAACCGCTGAAATAGGTGTAGTTGGAGCTCAATCCGCAGATCATGTCGACGATGGACCCGTGCGAGATCTGCCAGGCGTGCGTGAGCTCGTGAATGAACACCGACCCGGGCTCGGGATAGCTCGAGTTCGCCGCGCCCTGGTACGTCGTCGGGTTGTCAAAGGCCTCGTCGCCCATGTTGACCAGGATCGAGTTCCCGATCGATGGGATCGTGAACTTTCGACCGTTGGAGTGCGTCAGGTTGGTGATCACGACGCGGTCGTAGTCGATCCGGCCCTTGAAGACCCGGTCGGCAAAGGCTCGCTCCGACGGGTGCATCGCTCGATGCTTCACGTTCGCCACGGCAACCGTGGCGGCGCCTGCGACGATCGCCGGCACGAGACCAAACGGCCCGACCACGAGCAGCGTGGCCCCGCCGACGAGAATGCCCGCGAGGATGTCCGGACTGGCGAGCTGCGCGTCCATGCCGGCAAGTTCGTTCCCGATCAGAACGACCCAGCCGTACGGTCCAAGAAACACGTTCGCGACGATGCCCTTCACGGCAAAGGTGAGGACGTCGACGGCCCCGCCGAGCACCCCCGTGATGTTGGCATCGAGACGTCGGCCGATGCCGGCGCCGCTGCGCAGCGAACGCCAGTGCTCCGTGAGACCGGCGTTGACGCCGGCCTGCGACCAGTCCTTCTGCCGTGGTCCCGGCGTGTCGGTCCCGAACACGCGCCCGCGCTCCTGCGCCGCGACGACGGTGCCATCGCCGCTCACCACCCAGGCCTGCATGCCGAAGTGGTACGACGGAAACCCCGTCGCGCGCATGTGTCCGGTGAACACGTAGGTGCCATTGCTCCGGAGTTCGAACGCCACGTGTCCGTTGATCGGCGCGCTGTCGTCCGTGTGCACGGCCGTGCCGACGCTGACGGTCTCGACCTGGTGAAGCCGCGTGACGATCGCCCGCAGGGTGACGGGCGTCGCCATGCCGAGCAGTCCGGCGAGCGAACGTGCCGACGGCTCTGCCTTGACCCACGAGCGAACGATCTCCTGCCGATAGTTGACCATCGCCACCTCCAACTGACTACTGCAGGGCGATCAGGATGGGAATGAGGCCGTTGCCGTGCGAGAGCGGGGCCAGCGCCTTGCCGATCACCGATCCGAACGCGCGCATGGGATCACTCGCCCGCATCGCGTGACCGGGCGTCGGTGACGTGGTCAGGAGGTCACCCACCGCGATCGGCCCGTTGTCCGCGGTCACCTTGCAGCACGCCTTCCCGAAGAGCGCAATGGGCGCGCGATCGTCCGCCGGACCCTGGCGATCCAGAATCAGGGCCGGCCGGAACGAGCCCGCACCCGAGACGATGCCCACGACGGCCTTGTCGTAGGCCTCGCCGCTGGGTCGCAACACGCCCCGATCACCGATCACCATCACCGTTCCGGGGGTCGCCGCGGCCGTGTCGACGACGTCAAAGTCCTCCGCACCATCGGCGTTGGCGAGCAGGATGTCTCCGCCGACCGCGAGCTCGCCGCCAATCCACACTTTGCCGTCGAAGAACCCGGCGTGCCCGCGCGACCCTTCTTTTCGTGCGTAGAGCGCTGCCCCGGTTCCGTGTGGATTCAGGTTGTACGCTGCAACCGCCGCGGTGCCAGGTGAGCGGGTCTCGGCGTGCACCGCCTCGTGCCCCACGCTGTATGCGGCGACACCCATGCCGTCGCGGCTCGTCGCCCGGACGCCGATCCCGCCCCCGAGGTGCTCGCCGGCAACGCCGATTCCGGCGTTGTTGTCCACGATCAGGTCGATGGGCGGGCGGTCAATCACCACCGCAGCGCCAGCGGGCGGGCTCACTGCATGTGCCAGCAACGGCTGCGCCGCCGCGGGTGCCGCCAAGGCCGCCACGGGCCCGACCTCGCGTGTCGTGCCGAGCGCGCCTGTCGGTGCGTGCGTCGCCTCGTCGACGAGCTTCGATTCGTCACCCGCGTCCGCACGCGCCATCGCCACCTGGCGCGCGAGAGCGCCGGCGTGAATCACGGCCGTGTTGACCTCTACACCAACCGTGCCGACGAAGCGGCTCCGACCCGCGACCCCGCGAACGCCAACGCCTCGCTCGCACGTGCCAAACACTCCCTCGCTTCGCGAGCTCCAGCCTTCAACCCCTCGTCCTTCGACCGACGTACCGCGCACACCAGCCGAGGATGTACTGTCGCCGGATACGCCGTAGGCAGACTCCGACCAGCCTTCGACCCCGCGCCCCGAGCGAGACGTACCGCGGACACCGGACTGCGCATCGCTCTCGCCGGCCACACCGAATGACGTATGACTCCGGCCAGCGACCCCGATCCCGCTGTCGCTGGTGCCCAGGACCCCACCTCCGGTGCCGGAGAGACCCTCCACCGCGTGCGCCGCCTTCGACAGTCCGCGTACACCGGTCGACTCATCGCTCTGGCCAACGACACCAGGCCCGCTGCGGCTGAAGCCCGACACGCCTTCACCGTCGACGCTGATCCCCACGACACCGGCGCCGTCGGCCCTGCTTTCCCCCGAGATGCCGTGGTGCTTCTTGCTCTTGCCGATGATGGCGATCTCGTGCGTTCCCGTCACGCTGTTCCTGAGCGTAGGCATCGATCTTCTCCCGAGCCGAGTCGTGAGCGCACGCGGGCGAATCGACCTCAACCGTGCGCGTTGATTCCGAGCACGCGACGCCACCGGGATCCGTGACTGGAGGACCACATCCGACACAAACGACCGACTGCGCGCGCACCCGACACGCTGCAATGGTGAGGCCATGACTGACGAGCCCTGCCGTGACGTACGTCAGCGCCTGCGGTGACGCGTCAGCCCCGCGTGCGCTCGACTCAGTGCGAGCCGGCTGCCGGCGGCTCGCCCTCGGCGGTGGCCTTCCGCCGGGCCATGAGTTCCGCCCGTTCGCGAAACGTGATCGCGGTGCCGCACTGGGTGCAGCAGTAGTTGCCCGTCCGCTCGCCCTGGTCGTATTCGCGCGAGAAGGTGGGATGATCGCAGGTGCGATCACCCCACTGCTCTCTCAGCTCGACTGCTTTCCGTCGTTGCACTGTCGTGTCCCTGGGTTCACGTGATGCAGCGCTCCGGGTTACGGAACGATCTTCTGGGCGCGATTCGGGTATGGCGGCGGCCTGGGCACCGGCCTCGGATCCTCCGCGATCTTCTTTTGCAGGTACGCGATGGCCGCCTCGAGCTGGGCATCCTTCCCGCCAAACGTCGCATGCGGAAGGTTGTCCACCACGATGTCCGGGATCACGCCTTCCTGCTCGATCAGCCACTTGCCCTCCGGGCCGTACACGCCGCTCATCGGGGCCCGGGCGACGCCGTTGTCCGAGAGCGTGTTGACGCCGCTGAGCCAGATCTCGCCGCCCCAGGTGCGCGTGCCGATCACGACGCCGAGTCCCAGCCGGCGGAACCCCTCGGCCACGGCCTCGCCGTCGGATGCCGTTTCGTGGTCCACCAGCATCACCATGTGGCCGCGGAAGGATCCCTGCATGTTCCAGTATGGCTCGCCCACGCGGTCCTTCCAGTACATCCATGGCTTGCGTGACAACATTTCGAGCACCCAGGAGTCGATGTTGCCGCCGCGGTTCTGCCGCATGTCGAGCACCACGCCCTGCTTGTCGAAGATCGGCGTGAACTCGCGGTAGAACTGGTTGATGTCGCCGCCGCCCATGGCGCGCAGGTGAACGTAGCCGATCGCCCCGTCGCTCTTCTGCTCCGTCGCGAGGCGTCGCGTGTACTCCCAGTCGGTGTAGCGCAGGTTCGACTCGTTGCCGATCGGTTCGACGACGATGTCCCGCGCGGTGGTGCCGGTGCCCAGCGTGAGGAGGACCTGCTTCCCCATCTGGTGGCGCAGCAGTTCGCCGATATCCCGCACGGCCAGTGTCTTCGTTCCGTTCACGGCGGTGATCACGTCGCCCGCCTTGACCCCCAGCTCCGGGTCGGCGAGCGGGGACCGCTCCGAGGGATATTCGGGATCGGTGCGATAGACGTAGTCGATGCGGTAGCCGCCCTGGGCCGGGTCGCGGAAGAGGCGGGCACCGAGCGACGCAACGGCGATGTTGTCTTCGCCGCGACGCAGGTCGCCGCCACCGACGGAGGTGTGGAGCGCGGACAGCTCCCCCACGGCCCAGCCGATCAGATCGCTCAGCTCCGCACGCGTCGTGATGCGGGGGACGAGCGCGAGGTACTTGTCGCGCGTGGCCTTGTAGTCCACGCCGTGCATGGCCGGGTCGTAGAACCAGTCGCGCTCCAGCCGCCAGGCGTCAACGAAGATCTGCCGGAAGTCGTCGCGCGTGTCGATGGGGAACGTCCAGCCCGTGAGGTCCACGCGACTGTCGTTGAGGTTGGCGACCCGGGCCGCCTTTGCGTCGATCACGTGCAGGTTGTTCCCCTTTCGCACGAGGATCTTTCGCCCGTTGCCGGACAGCTCGGCGCTGCGGATGTCTTCGGCGACGACGACCGGTTCCGGCTTGTCGTTCGTGAGCCGGAGCGCGGTGAGGTCCGTTCGTGCATCGGCCCCCGATCCCCGAGCGGTGTAGAACAGCGCCTCCGCGTTCACGGCGAGGGAGCCGAAGTTGCCGCTGGCCACCGGCACGCGGCGGATGCGGAGCGGCAGGCCGTCGAGCACCACCTGCATCGGACGCTTTGTCGTGTCTTGGCGGCTGAGGGCCGGCCTGAGTTCATCGTCCGGCTGGAATGGCGAACGCAGGCCGGGGCGCAGCGCCACCTGGTAGATCTCGATCTCCTTGTCGAAGTACGGCTCGGGTCGACGATTGCCCCACGGCGCGCCGACCAGCGTGCGCAGGTTGCGATCCGACAGGAAATAGAGGAAGTCGCCCTTTGGATCCCACGCCGGCGAGCTGCTGTTGGTCCGATCGCTCGTCAGGGCCACGCTCCGGCCCGTCTCGACGCTGTAGAGCCTGATCTGCTGGAACGAGTTCGCGGCGGTCATCTCGAACGCCAGCCATCGCCCGTCCGGCGACCACGCCATCTCGCCGACGCCCTGCCGGTTCTCGCTGACCTTCCGCATCTCCCGGGTGGCGACGTTCATCACCCAGAGGTCACGGTTGTTGTCGCTCCACGCCATCCACTTGCCATCCGGTGACAGGTGGGCCTGGTAACGCAGGATGTTGCCGTTCCGGGTGAGCGCCTCCTCAGCGCCTACGCCGTTGGCCGGCACGCGCACGAACTCCAGTTCCCCCGTCTCGTCCGAGAGCGCGATGAGCGACGTCCCGTCGGGGGCAAACACCGCGTCACGGAACCGCACGCTGTCCTTGCGCGACGCGCGCACGAAGCGCCCACCCTTCACCGGCGCGACGAACAAACGCCCGCGTGCCGTGAGCACGACGCGATCACCGTCGTTCGACAGGTGCGCCGCCGAGAGGTATGTCCACGGATCGCTGACCCAGTTCTCCCGCAACTGGTCGAGATCCGACGCCAGCGTGATGGGAATCTGCTTCGTCTGGCCGGACGCAAGATCGAGCGCCCAGAGATCCGCGCCGAGCTGATAGACGACGCGATCGGCCGAGATCGACGGATCGCGCACGTCCCAGCCGGCGTGCCGGGTCACCTGCTTTCTGTCCGAGCCATCCTCGGCCATGGACCAGATGTTCATCGTGCCGTCGCGATCGCTCACGAAGTACACGCGGCCCCGGTGCCACATCGGTGAGTGACTCTCGCCCTTGTAGTCCGGCGTGAGGTTCACCGCTTCGTCGGCGCCCGTCGTGTACTTCCAGATGTTGCGCGCCGTCCCGCCGGTGTAGCGCTTGGTGACGTTGTTGTGGAACCCCGGTCGCGCGAAGTAGAGCGTCCGTCCCGACGCGTCGTACACTCCCTCCGACGCCCCGGCGAGCGGAACCAGGGTGCGCGTGCCGTCCGATAGATTGAGCTGCACCAGGCCGGACTTGGGGAGCCCGCTGTATTGCAGCGTGCGGTATACCAGCTTGCCATCCGGAGTCCAGCTCGTCGGCGCCGCGGCATCGCCGTCGTAGGTCCAGCGAACGGGCGCGCCGCCGGTGATCGGCATCGTATACAGCGCGGCCGGTCCCTCGTAGCGCGCCGTATACGCCAGCGTCCTGCCGTCCGGTGAGATGACCGGGTCCGTCTCCTCCGCGGCGTGGCTCGTGAGCCGATGCGCGAGTCCGCCGTTGAGTGGCACGGACCAGAGGTCTCCCTCGGCGGCAAAGACCAGCGTCTGACCGCTGACCGATGGAAAGCGATAGAAACCGAGGGTGCCGGCAGGCGCCTGTGCGCCGGCAACTGTCGCGAGGAGGGCGAGTCCAGCCGCGGGAATGCAACGATGATGCATGGTCGGTCGGGTTGGGGCCGCGACAATACTATCGCCCGGAGCGGGAGTTCACCCACCCCGTGCTGATTTCGTGTCTTCGTCGTTTGTTCGGCCCGACGATTCCACCTTTCTCCGGCCTGAGTCTGATCATGATGACAGGGCGCCGTGCAGGTACTCGGCGCCACGACGACGGGCTCATGCCAGCACAACCGGGCCCACGTGCCGGGGATGCGGATCGCCTCCAGCGGACGTTGCCGCGCCAACGATGCTTGATCGCTCGACTCCCGTTGCCGGAACGCCCGGCGGGAGGAGCGTCCATCGACTGTGACCCGCTGAGTCTTCCGTCGTGTGCAGTGATGACTCCGCGCACCGCCTCGGCGATCGCCGACCCGTTGTTCATTGCCTTCCAGCAGGCCCTGGCCGGGCGCTACTCGCTCGACCGGGAGATCGGTCGCGGCGGCATGGGCATCGTCTATCTGGCGCGCGAGGTCCATCTCGATCGACTCGTCGCCATCAAGCTCCTGCCTCCCGAACTCTCCGGCGATCAGGCGCGGCGAGCGCGATTCCTGCGCGAGGCGCGACTGGCCGCGCGGCTCTCGCATCCGAACATCATTCCGATCCATGCGGTCGAGGAGCTCGAGCACTTCGTCTTCTTCGTGATGACGTTCATCGACGGGGAGACGCTCGAGCACCGCGTGCGGACGCGTGGCCCGCTCGTAGGGAGCGAGGCCGTGCGCCTCCTGCGCGAGGTCGCGTGGGCGCTGTCGTACGCGCATGGACAGGGGCTGATACACCGTGACGTCAAGCCCGACAACATCCTGCTCGAGGTCTCCACCGGGCGCGTGCTCGTGGCGGACTTCGGCATTGCCGAAGTGACGGGCGATGCCTGCGCCGCTGGTGTCGCCGGCACGCCGGAGTTCATGAGTCCCGAGCAGGCGCTCGGCGATCCGGTCGATGCGCGCAGCGACCTGTACGCACTGGGCGCCACGGCCTTCTTCGCCTGTTCGGGGCGCCTTCCCTTCGAGGGCGGCACGGCGACCGAACTGCTTGCCCGGCACGTGACCGAAGCGCCACCGCGCCTCACGTCGCTCGCGCCGAGCGTCCCGCGCACGCTGGCGTCGCTCGTCGATCGCTGCCTGGCCAAGGATCCGTTGCATCGCCCGGAGAGCGCGCAGTGGCTCGCCGAGGAGCTGAATACTGCTCTCGAGAAGCGGCGCGAGATTCCGGCCGCGTTGCGCGACTTCGTGAAGCGGGGGGCGCGCCTCAACGGCGGCGGAACGCTCCTCGCGTCCGTGGCGATCCTGCCGCTGGTGGCCGTGGTCACCCCGATGACCAGTGCGCAGGTCGGCTGGATGACGTTTGGGTTCGGCATCACCGCACTGCCGTTCGGCTATTTCGTCTACGCGGCGGAGCGGCTGATGGATCTTGGCTTCACGCACGCCGACATCGGGCCCGCGTTTCGCCGCGAGCTGGAACAGGCCAGGGAGGAGCGGTCGGTCGCGCGTCAGGCGCGGCGAACGCGGCTCGAGCGGTGGCTGTCGGGTGGAATCCGCGTCGCGGGCGTGTCGGGCGCGGCGGCGTTCGCGGTCGGCTCGACGGGTCTCGTGAGCGGGAGCGTCGCGGACGCCGGAGTGCTGTCGATGGTGATCGCGGCGCTCGGCGCGCTCGGTCTCTTCGCGCTCAGGGGACGCCACGAAGATGTCGAGACCAGCATGTGGTCGAAGGTCTGGCTCGGCCGCATCGGTCGCGCGGCGTTCGCCGTGGCCGGCACGCTGCTCGGCGATCGCGCGCGCACGACGACCATGACACACCGCGCCACGGAGCTGGCGTTAGGCATGGCCGCCGAGCAACTGTTTGCGTCGCTCCCCGCCGACACGCGCCATGCCCTTGGCGACGTGCCGGCGCTCGTGCAGCGGCTGCAGCGTGACGCCCAGCGCCTGCGACAGCAGCGCGACGATCTGCAACAGGCCCTGGCCGAAGCGCATGATGCCACCGCCCCTGCGCACACCGACTTGCGCGCTACGTGTGACCAGGTGCAGGTGAGGCTCGGCGAGTCCATGACGGCGCTGGAGACCATCCGCCTCAACCTGCTTCGGCTCCACGCCGGCTCGGCCACCGTCGAGGGGCTGACCACGCACCTGGGCATGGCCGCCGAACTGTCCGCCGACGTCCAGCGCCTGATCGCGGCGCATGCCGAGGTGGAGCAGAGCCTGCTGGCCCCGCGACCGGCGCTGACACCCGCGTAGCTGACACCCGCGTAGGCACGTAGCTGACGCCTGGCGTCGCCTGATCGCGACAGCGCCCGCTCCAGCGGTGTGGCCTTCTTGAGCGCCTCGATGGCGTCACACGTGTCATCGAGGTGGGGGAAGGCAGCGATCCGCCTCAGGCGCCGGCGAGACTGTCATGCTTCCGTGCGTTAGGCATGTGCATGAAAGTCCGCCCCAACGAGCACCAAGCAGACACCATCGCGGTACCGGCCTCCGCTCCCGGGGAGCGCCCCGCCCAGCCCGTCACCCTCTTCGTCCGGGATAGGCCGCCACGGGCGATGCTGCCCCTTGCGCCTTCGGGTTTTCTTCGGTATTCCTAGTCGTCCCGGCCCGCGCATGGGCCAAGCCCCCGAGGGTGGGACGAATGCAGGAAGCGCTCTTGCTCAGCGATGCGGTGGCCGAGGCCCCGCGTCACCCGGTTGTCGGTACCCAGAAGGACATCCGCTACTACGGCAGCACGGCCAAGGGGGTGCTCAACTCCCCCGAAACCACCGGGATGCCTTTCTGGTCGATCAACCCCTACGTGGGCTGCGCCTTCGGGTGCGCCTACTGCTATGCCCGCTTTGCCCACCGCTTCGTCATGGAACGGGCGGCGGCAGCGGCCGAGTCGGACTCGCCGCTCGCTGACGAGCTGACCGAGCTTCCGCCATGGCTTGCTTTCGAGCGGCGGATCTTCGTCAAGCGCAACGCCGCCGAGGTGCTGCGACGCACGCTGCGTGAACGCAGCACGACCGGCAACGGTGCGGTCCAGCGCGGAGAGCCGATCGTCATCGGCACGGCTACCGACCCATACCAGCCAGCCGAGCGCCACTTTCGCGTCACGCGCAGTGTGCTCGAGGTGCTTGCCGACGCGCGGCGATTGCGGCTGACGATCATCACCAAGTCGCCGCTCATCACGCGCGACGTGGATCTGCTGGTCGACATCGCGAAGTCCTCGTCGATCCGCGTGCACATGTCGCTGATCACGCTCGATCGCGAGCTGGCGCGGCGCATCGAGCCGCGTTCACCGACACCGGAGTCGCGGCTGCGGGCCGTGCGTCGCCTGCGACAGGCCGGGATCGACGTGGGCGTGAACATCATGCCGGTCCTCCCCGGCATCACCGATCGTCCTGACGCACTCACCGCACTCGTGCACCGCATCGCGGCCGAGGGGGCGACGCACATCAACCCCGGGGCACTCCGCCTGCGCGCGTCGGCCCGCAAGCGCTATCTGCCGTTCCTCGCGACGGAGTTTCCGTCGCTCGCTGAGCGCTACGCGACGGCGTACGCGAACGATCACGAAATGCCGGCCGCGTATCGCGAGGGACTCGCGCAGTTCATGAAGCGGGCCTGCGCCAGCGTCGGCATCCGGTACGGCTCGTCGTATGACCGCGACGAGCGGGGGCGGCGCCTCGAACCAGCTCGGGGGCCGGAGCATGAGGAGGGAAGCCTTGCCACGCCGACGGAAGCACCCGTGGCCAGCATTCCGCAGTTGGAGTTCGTCCTGTGACCTCGACCGCCCGAACCCCCATGGCCCCTCCGTTTTCCCGGTCGCGCGTGACGCACCGGGGCTTCGCGCAACGTGTCCTCTCCCACACCGGCGGTCCCCTGCTTCGCTCAGCGCGGCGCGAGGACTCCGAGGCCTGGGCGGCGCTGCGCGCGGCGCTCTGGCCTTCCCGGTCCACCGCGAGCATTCGGACCGACATCGAGCGGTGGTTCTGGTCGGGCGACCGCGACTCGCATTGCATCGTCGCCGAGGAACAGGGCGAGCTGCTTGGCTTCATCGAACTCTCGGTGCGCCCGTGCGCGACCGCCGGTGAGGGGGACACGCGCATCGGCTACGTCGAGGGCTGGTACGTCGCACCCGACACGCGTCGCGATCACATCGGCCGCGACCTGATGCGCGCCGGTGAGGCATGGGCGGCGGCTCGCGGCTGCCGCGAGTTTGCCTCCGACGTCACGACCGACAACGCGCTGGCCCAGGCCGCGCACCTCGGGGTCGGGTTCGCGGAGGTCGCGCGCATCGTGTGCTACCGCAAGCCGATCACGCACGCGCTCGGCACCTGGCTGCTCGGGTCAACCGCCCCGCGTGAGCGCGAAGTAGATGACGTACAGCCACGACAGGAACCCGTGCACGATGGCCCAGAGGATGGACTCGTTCGTGTTCCATGAGATGACCATGGCGAGGGTACTGCCCATGGTGATGCCGGCACGGGCGGCGCCGGTGCGGACGAAGATCCCGCGCGACTGCGGTGGCGGTGGCTGTTGGCCGGGATCGTTGACGGGGCCGGAGTAGGTCATTCCAGACGGGATGGACGGTAACAGTTCGACGGGGGTATCCGATTTCATCGTTAGGTGCCTTCCCGTGTCTCCGCAAGGCCTGCCACCTCGTTCGCCCGTCCGTATCACCGTCCCGTGCATTCCGTCCATCCTGCCCGCCCGCCCGAATGTCCCTCTCCACCCTCCGCGCCCGGATCGCCTCCGTCGTCACGCCGCCGCCCGCGGTGCACGAGACGGTGGCGACCGGCGTTCCGGAGCTCGATGCGGTCCTGCCCGGCGGGGGCCTGCCCTGTGGACGGCTCACGGAGGTTGCCGGTCGCAGCGGCAGCGGGGCAACGACACTCGCGCGGGCGCTCGTCGCGCAGGCCATTGCAGACAACCGATGGGTTGCATACATCGACGCCGCGCGCACCCTGGCGCCCGCGGACTGGGCGCCCCTCGCCACCACCGGGAGGCTCTGGGTCGTCCGGCCGCCGACCGACGACCACGGCGCCTGGTGCGCCGACCTGCTGCTGCGCAGCCATGCCTTTGGGCTCGTCGTGCTCGACGACGCCGCGCGCATTCCACACCGCATTGCCATCCGGCTCACGCGGCTCGCGCAGGACACCAATGCCGCGCTGGTCGTTGTCCATCACCACGATGCCGGCCAACAGCTCGTGGGCAGCGCGCTGCGACTGCACATGCAACGCACCACCGCACCCCCGGCTGACGCCGAGGGATCCCGCGGAAGCGCGTGGCGGCGTCTCGGCACCAGGCTCGGCCGGGCCGCCAGCGGGCAGACGCCCACGCACGAAGCGACCGCCGTTCATCCAACGACATCCCGCCGAACCTTCCTCTGCACCGTCTCGAAGGGCGGGAAGGACGGCCCCAAAGCTGTGGAGGTGTACTGTGCATTCGACGTGGCGCGTCGCCTGCGTCCGGATCCCCCGATTCCCGATCGGCGCGGTGTGGCGACACGCAACCGGCTCGGCGAACGGGCGGCCCCCGATGCCCCCGGCATCCGACGAGCAACTCCTGCTCCCGATGGCGTGGGAGGGACCGCCCTCCCGCGCAAACGACGGTGTGCAGAGCCGGCCACGAGCCGCGAGCACTTCCTCCTCGAGGATCCCCAGCGGGCCGGTGAATGGGCGGGGGCGAGCCGACGAACAGACGGACGACCGGGCCAGCGGCCGACGCGACCGAAAGCCGGACGGGGATGAGTCACCCGCGTCGCCCCCGCAGCATTGGGATGAGCTGCCCATCGTGCTGGTCGATGGACAGCGGGTGCGCACGGCGACCGCTGCGGCGGGCCGCGCGCGGGTGCGATCGGGCATGACGATCGCCGAAGCGCGTTCGCGGTGTGCGATGCTGCAGATCATGCCATGGGACGAGGATCTCATTGCGCGTGAGGTCACGCGGATGACGGCCGCGTTCGTACGCGCCAGTCCGCAGGTCACGCCCGCGGCCGGCGCTCCCGGCCTCTGGTGGATCGGGGCCAGCGGACGCGAATCGCTGGGCGGCGACGCCCCGCTGGGACGCGACCTCATTGCGATTGCGCGGCTCTGGCATCCCCGCCCACGCGTGGGCATCGCCGACTCGTGCGTCGCCGCGCGCGCCGCGACCTGGGAACGCCGCACGACCCACGACCCGCGCCATGCCGTCATCGTGCCGCGTGGCGGCTGCGCCGACTATCTCGCCTCCGCCCCCCTCGGCCTCCTCACGATCGACGCCGCACTCCGCGAGTCGCTGCAGGCACTTGGGCTGCACACTATCGGTAGTCTCGCGCGCCTCGCCGTGGACGACGTCGAACGACGCTGGGGGCCCGAGGGACTCCTCGCCTGGCGCCTCGCCCGCGGCGAGGACCGGCGACGCCCGGGACTCACCCGTCTCGACGCGCCGCGTTGCGTGAGCGCCGAGCTGCACCCGAGTGTCGAGACGACCGAGCCGGTGCTCTTTCTCGTGCGCGCCGCGCTCGATCGCCTCGTTCACGACCTCATCGCCGACGGACGCGCGGCGTCGACGATCGCCATCACGCTCACGCTCGACGACGCGCGGGGCGCGATGCCCACGAGCGGACGCGCACACACGATCACGCGCGAGGTACAGCTCCCCCGCCCGCTGGCGCGCAGCGTCCCACTGCTCGAGCGATGCCGGGCGCTGCTCGACGAATGGCACCTCACGGCTCCCGTCTGCGGGGTGTGCGTGGCCATCACGGCCACCGCCCCGCTTTCGGGAGCGCAAGGAGAGCTGCTCGACCCGGCGTGGCGAGACCCGGCCGCCGCCGATGCCGCGTTCGCCCGGCTGCGAGCCACGTTAGGCACCGACGCCATCGTCCGCCCGGTCGCCCGTGACACGCATCGGCCGGAGCGGGCCGCGGTGTGGGAGCGGATGGACGGACAGATGGACGGATGGACGAATGGACGAGTGGACGAGTGGACGAACGGACGGATGAACGGACGGACGGATGGCGGGAGAGACGGATGGGCGGGTGCGCGGACAGGCGAAGGGGCGGATGCGCGGATGGGTACCCCGGCGTTCCGACAACTCGATCCGCCGGAACCGGCCGAGGTCGATGTCCCGGACGAGCCATCCGCAGCCCCTGCGGCCCCGCGCGCGCTGCGGTGGCGCAACCGCTGGGTGCGCATCCAGCGCGCCATCGGCCCCGAGCGCCTCGCCGGCGACTGGTGGGACGATGCCTACGCGCGCGACTACTGGCGTCTCGAAGACGCCGACCATGGACCGGACCTCATGGTGTTTCACGACCTGCGCGATCCAGCGGCGTGCGTGTGGTTTGTCCAGGGATGGTATGACTAACGATGGACGGATGAGGGGGCGCGTGGACGGATGGCCGAGCCAGCCTGCACTGCGCAACCCTTTCACCAGGTGTTCGAGGCGGCGCCGTGCGAAACGGAGCAGCTACTCCAGGCAGCGCTGCAACACGAAGTCGTTGAAGTGGTGCGGCGTCAGGCGCCCCCTGGTGATGAGAACCGCCGAGTTGCGCCTCCCATCGTCATCCACCCGCCCATTCGTACCTCCTCATCTATCCGTCCTTGTTCGTCGAACTCCACTGCCACTCCGTCTTCTCGCTCCTCGACGGCGCCTCCGAACCCGAGGCGCTGGTCGCGCGGGCGAAGCACCTGGGGATGCCGGCCCTCGCCCTCACCGACCACGACGACCTCGGGGGCGCCGTGCGCTTTGCCCAGGCCGCCCGCGAACTCGGCATCGGAGGGATCCTGGGGTGCGAGCTGAGCCTCCACGTCGACGAGCGCCCCACTCACCTCGTGGTGCTCGCCGAGTCCCGGGAGGGATACGGGAACATCGCCTCGCTCATCACGCGCGGTCGGCTCGACCAGCCGCGCGGTGAGCCGCACGTCACGCTCGACACCCTCGCCCGCCACACCGACGGACTCTTTGCGCTCACCGGCTGCCCGAAGGGATGGGTACCCTCGCTCCTCGCCGGGGAACAGCGCGACGCCGCGTGTGAAGCGGCGGCCACCCTGGTCGACCTGTTCGGCGGCCGCGTGGCCATCGAGGTGTGGGACCACCGCCTGCCCGAGGAACGCGCGCTCGTCCGCCAGCTGATCCCGCTGGCCAGGTCGTTAGGCATTCCGTGGGTCGTCACCAACAACGTGCACTACGCCCAGCCCACCGGGCGCCTCGTGCACGACGTGCTCTCCGCGCTCCGCCACCAGCGCACCCTCGACGCCATGGGCACGCGCCTGCGTCCGAATGGCGAGTGGTACCTCAAGGACCCGGCGCAGGTACGACGCCGCTGGAGCGGCAACGACGCCGGCGTACGCGCCACGCTCGACATCGCGGAGCGATGCCGGTTCCGGCTGGAGGATCTCCGGCCCTCCCTGCCTGCCTTTCCGCTCCCGCCAGGCGTCGACGCCAACGAATACCTCGCCCGCCTCGTCGATCAGGGGGCGATCGAACGCTGGGGACGCCCGGTCGACGAACTCGACCCCAAATACCGAAAGCAGATCAGCCACGAGCTGAACCTGATCCGACAGCTCGGGTTCGCCGGCTACTTCCTCATCGTCTGGGATATCGTGCGCTTCGCCCACCGGCAGGGCATCCTCTGCCAGGGGCGCGGCTCGGCGGCCAATTCCGCCGTCTGCTACTGCCTCGGCATCACCGCCGTCGACCCGATCACGCTCAACCTCCTCTTCGAACGCTTCCTGAGTGCCGAACGCAAGGAGGCCCCCGACATCGACATCGATTTCGCCCACCGCGATCGCGAGCAGGTGCTGCAATACGTCTACGAACGCTACGGCCGCGAGCACGCGGCGATGGTCTGCGAGCAGATCACCTACCGCGGCCGGTCCGCCGTGCGCGATGCGGCCCGCGTCCTCGGCTTTTCGGTGCAGCAGGCGGATGTGCTGAGCGCGCTGAGCGACCGCTTCTCCGCGAAAGCCACCGCCGACGCCCTGCGCGCCGGCACATCCGGCGAGGAGATGCTCGGCCGCGACCACGACCGGGACCCGCGCAGCGATGCGCCGGGGATTCCCGGCGATCCCCGAAAGCAACCGGACGAGTGGACCGCCGAGAAGCTCCTCGCCGAGCGACACGGCCAGGGGCTGATGCACGGAACGCTGGTGAGCGCCCGGATGCGCGAGATGCGCGAGCGCGATCGACACGACGCACTGCACGCACCGGATCCCTCGACGCCGCCCGCGCCCTCCGACGAAGTGCCTGACGAGGCCCGGCGCGCCGCCGCACGCAGCGGACGCCCGGAGTTGGGCCGGCGCCCGTCAAAGGGCTACGAACCGTATGGCAACGCCAACGGCCGCGATACCGCACAGCAGAACGTTCGCATCGAACAGACGCTCAAGCCGTTAGGCATCGGCGCGGCGCCACCAGCCGCCGGCAGCGTCGCGGGAGTCAAAGCGGACATGGAGACATCAGGTCAGGGAATCACGCCGCAGGGTCACAACACGCCGAAAGAACGCCGCCCCCCGGCTGCGGCACGACCGGCCGCCACCGTGGACTCGATCCTCGCGCAGGCCGGACTCGACCCGAAGGACCGGCGCGTCCAGATCCTTCCCGATATCGTGGACGGACTGCACCAGGCACCACGGCATCGATCGATCCACGTCGGTGGGTTCGTGCTCACCGCCGAACCGCTCCGCACCGTCGTACCGATCGAACCGGCATCGATGCCCGGTCGCACCGTGATCCAGTGGGAGCGCGACGACCTCGATCCCGTCGGACTCGTGAAGATCGACCTGCTGGGCCTCGGCATGCTCACGGTGCTGCAGGACTGCCTCCGGTACATCCGCCGCGCACGCGGGGTCGTCGTCGACCTCGGACAGCTCGACATGAAGGACCAGGCCGTGTACGACGACATCTGCAACGCCGACACGATCGGCGTCTTTCAGGTGGAGAGTCGCGCGCAGATGAACACGTTGCCGCGGCTCAAGCCGCGGAGCTTCTACGACCTCGTGGTGGAGGTTGCCCTGATCCGCCCCGGGCCGATCCAGGGCGAGATGGTGCATCCGTATCTGCGACGGCGGGCCGGTGAGGAACCGGTCACGTATCCGCATCCGTCCCTCGAACCCATCCTGAAACGCACGCTGGGTGTTCCACTCTTTCAGGAGCAGGGGATGCAGGTGGCGATCACCGCCGCCGGCTTCACGCCGGGTGAAGCCGATAACCTGCGGCGCGCGATGGGCCACAAGCGCTCCCGTGAGCGCATGGCCGCGATCTGCGAACAGCTCATCGAGGGCATGGCCCGCAACGGCATCGATGGCGACGTGGCCCGCCGGATCTACAACCAGATCAACGCGTTTGCCGACTACGGATTTCCCGAATCGCACGCCGCGAGTTTTGCCCTCATCGTCTACGCGTCGGCATACCTGCGGCACTACTACGCCCCGGAGTTCACCGCCGCGATCCTCAACGCGCAACCGATGGGGTTCTATTCGGTGGGTACGCTGATCGAGGACGCACGCCGTCACGGCGTGGATGTTCGACCGATGGACCTCACGTGCTCGGCGTGGGACACGTCGCTGGAGCTGGGCGATGGTCGCCGCGTGGTGCCGTATGGAGCGGAGGTGGCCGTGCAGGCAGGCGGGCGGGCGGAACGACGGACGGAAGTGGCCGAGCAGACTGGCGGGCGGGTGGAACGACGGGCGGAAGTGGCCGAGCAAGCGGAAGAGCGGGTGGAACGACGGACGGATGGGCAGAGGGGCGGATTGGCGGGTGATGCACATGAACAGCAACCGGGGACTGCATCTCGCCCCTCCATTCGCCCGTCCGCTCACCCACCCATCGTCAGGCTGGGGCTGCGCCTCGTGCGCGGGCTCGGCGCGGCCGCACGGGAGAAGCTCGAACTCGCGCTGCGTGAGGGGCCGTTCGTCGACATCGACGATGTCGTGCAGCGCGCGGGACTCGACCAGCGGGCGCTGCGTTCGCTCGCCGAAGCCGGCGCGTTCGACACCATGGTCGGCGATGTGCCGCCTGACGAGCGGCGGCGCACGGCACTCTGGCGCGTGCTCGAAGCCACCCGCGGCAGCGCCGGGCCACTCGCACCCGTGCGCGTGAAGCACGGACGAGCTCCGCTACCGCCGATGTCGCGCCTCGAAACGACCGACGCCGACTATCGCGTCACCGGCCTCTCGCTCAACGGTCACCCCATGCACCACCTCCGCCCTCTCCTCGCCCCGAACGGTGTGCAGACGACGACGGAGCTGTTTGCTTCAGGAAAGGACGGTTCGAAGGTCGCGCATGCGGGCCTCGTGATCTGCCGCCAGCGCCCGGGCACGGCCAAGGGGTTCGTCTTCCTTTCCCTCGAGGACGAAACCGGCATCCTCAATGTCGTCGTTACACCAAAACGATTCGAGAAGCAGGCCCTCCTCATCTCCACGTCTCCCCTGCTCCTGGTGCGCGGAACGCTGCAGGTGGAAGGCAAGGTGGTGAACCTCCGCGGCGAAACGTTCACCGCCCTCAAGGCCGATGCCGGAGAGGCCTGGGCAAGGAGCCACGACTTCCATTGAGGGCCAACACGAGGGAAAATGAACCCTCCGCCACCGCACACCGGTCTTGTCTCCCGTCCTCGCCGCCGTCCTCGCCTACCTTGGCCTCCAGCTGGCCATCGGCTTCTGGGCCTCACGACGCATCCGCAACGAAAGCGACTACCTGCTGGCCGGCCGCAAGCTCGGGTACGGACTCGCGACGTTTTCCATCTTCGCCACCTGGTTTGGCGCTGAAACGGTGATGGGATCGGCGGGGACGGCCTACACCGATGGTGCATCGCTCGCGAACGCCGAGCCGTTTGGCTACGGTCTCTGCATCTTCGGCATGGGCCTCGTCTTCGCCGTGCCCCTCTGGCGCCGCAAGCTCACCACGCTGGCCGATCTGTTTCGCGAGCGCTATTCCGTCCGCGTCGAACGCGTCGCCGCGGTCATCCTCATCCCCAGCTCCATCCTCTGGGCCGCAGCACAGGTTCGCGCGTTCGGCCACGTGCTCTCGCTGGCGGGCTCGCTGCCGCTCGATCTCGCGATCGGGATCGCCACCGGGTTCACCGTGCTCTACACGGCCTTTGGAGGCCTGCTCGCCGACGCGGTGACCGACGTCGTGCAGGGCGTCATGGTCGCCCTCGGACTCATCGCCGTCCTGGTCGCCGTCATCTTCGCCCTGCCCGACGGCCTCACGCTTGGCGCCATCCTCGCCGCACCTGGTGCGGTGCAGGTGACACCGACTACCGACCTGTCATGGATCGAAGTCGCCGAAGAGTGGTCGATCCCGGTGTTCGGCTCGATCCTGGCCGCTGAACTCGTGAGCCGCGTGATTGCCACGCCCACCGCACGCATCGCGCGCCGCTCCGCGTTTCTTGCCGGCGGCATGTACCTCGTCATCGGCATGATCCCGCTGGTGCTTGGCTTGGTCGGTCGCCACGTCGTCCCGGGCCTCGAGGACGCCGAGCAGGTGGTGCCCGCCATCGCGCAGACACTGCTCCCGACGGCGCTGTTCGTCGTGTTTGCCGGTGCCCTCCTTTCCGCCATCCTGTCCACCGTCGACAGCACCCTGCTCGCGGCCGCGGGACTGCTTTCGCACAATCTCGCGATCCCGCTCTTTCGCGTGACCGACGAAGGCGCCAAGGTCCGCATCGCGCGATGGGCCGTCGCGGGCTTTGGCGCCATCGCGTGGATCCTTGCCGTGCGTGCGGAGGGCGTCTTTGCCCTCGTGGAAGAAGCGTCGGCCCTGGGAAGTTCGGGAGCGTTCGTCGTCATCGTCTTCGCCCTGTTCTCGCGTCGCGGCGGCGAACGGACGGCGCTCGCCACGCTGCTCATCGGGCTCGTCGTGTACGCGGTCGCCACGTATGCCGGCGTCACGGCGCCCTACCTGCTCTCGCTGGGCGCAGCGTTTGCCACGTACGCCGTTGGCGCCTTCGGCGGGGGGAGCGCGCGGGTCATGTCCGCGTCGCCCTGACACGCGGCCCCGGAGCGTCGACGACGCCAGCGTGCTGGTGCGCGCCCCTCGTGGAACGCCCTGAATCGCACGCTCGCGCCCTCGCCGGCAGCCGTGTCGTCCTGCCGAATCTCGCTGCACCCGAGATCGGCCAGGAACCGGGACTTCCCTTGGGGCACCCGACAACATCAGGGATGACCCCCGCGTAGGTTTGGGGAGCGCGACGTCGCGCCCCCCTGCCCCTTCCATGCATCGCACAACCGCACTCGGCCTTGCCCTCGGGGCTGGCCTTGCCTTGGCCGCGCCGCTGCACGCCCAGTCGCCCGCCAGCTCCGACTCCACCACCGCGCGCCGGGCCGGCCGCTACTCCGCCGACGGGCGCCGCGAGGTCCAGGCCGCGGCGGCCGCGGGATCCATCCGCATCGATGGCGTGCTCGATGAGCCCGGCTGGCGCACCGCTGAACCGGCGACCGACTTCGTCCAGTCCGAGCCCCTTACCGGGCAGCCCGCGTCACAGGCCACCGAAGTTCGCATCCTGTTTGATGCCGACAACCTCTATGTGGGCGCGGTACTTCACGACACCGACCCATCGCACGCGGTCGTGAACGACATTCGCAAGGACTTCCGCGAGGAAGACCAGGACGACTTCGAGGTGCTGCTCGACACGTTCGGCGATCGGCGCAACGGCTACGTCTTCTCGACCAACATCGAGGGAGCGCGCCACGACCGACAGGTGGCCCTCGAAGGGCGGGAGATCAATCAGAGCTGGGATGCGGTGTGGGACGTGCGCACGAAGCGCACGGCGAACGGCTGGACCGTCGAGATGCGCATCCCGTTCCGGGCACTGCGCTTCGACAAGGACGGCGGATCGTCGTGGGGCATCAACTTCTCGCGTCGCATCCGCCGCGGCAACGAAGTGGTGTTCTGGTCGCCCGTCCCCCGCGCGTACAACATGAACCGCGTGTCGCTGGCCGGCACGTTGACCGGGCTCCAGACCGGCAGCGCCGGGCGCGACCTGCGCGTGAAGCCCTACATCGCCGACAACACGGTGCGGGCGCTGGGCACCGCCAGCGCGCCGCGACCGCGCGTGGTGAACACCATGGACGTCGGCGTGGACGTGAAGGCCGCGCTCACGCCGGGGCTCACCATGGACCTGACGGTGAACCCGGACTTCGGCCAGGTCGAAGCCGACGAACAGCAGGTGAACCTCACGCAGTTCTCGCAGTTCTTCCCGGAGAAGCGCGATTTCTTCCTCGAGAACTCCGGCGTCTTCTACGTGGGAGACGCCGCGCGCAACAACCGCGTGAACCCGACGCCCACGCCTGACGAGGACAACCTGCTGTTCTTCTCGCGTCGCATCGGCCTCACGTCGGGCGGGCGCGCCATTCCGATCCTTGGCGGCATTCGCCTCACCGGAAAGCTCACCGAGCAGACGCGCCTTGGCGTGCTGAGCGTGCAGGACCGCGCCATCGGCACGGACCCGGGCTCGAACGCCAGCGTGATCCGATTCCGGCAGAACATCGGACGCATCGGCAACGACTTCGGCGCGTTCGTCATGCAGAACACGCACACCACGGGCCCGTCGTACACCAACCGGGTCTATGGCGTGGACAAGAATCTCCGCCTGTTCGGCAATCTCGACTGGAACTCGTACGTCGTGAAGACGTCGACGCCGGGCATCGACTCCGGCGACTATGCGTGGCGGAGCACGCTCAACTGGGAAGGCAACTTCTTCCACGGCAAGGGCGGCCTGATGCAGCTCGGCCCGGGCTTCCAGAACGACCTGGGCTACTACCGTCGCACCGGCGTGCGGAAGTATCTGCTCGACACCGGCATCCGCCCGCGCTCGGCGTCACTGCGCGCGCACGGGATCCGGGAGTTCCATCCGCACGTGGTCTGGGACTATCAGGAGGACATCGACGGACACATCCTCGGCAAGCGCATGCACACCGGCTGGTCGACGTTCTTCAACAACGGCAGCGTGATCGAGTGGTCGGTGAACCCCACGTTCAACCGGCTCACCTCGCCATTGCGCCCCAACGTCAAGATGCAGCAGCCGATCCCCGCCGGCGGCTATTCGTGGAACGAACACATGGTGTACGTCACGTCAGACCAGAGCCGCATGTTCTCGACGAACACGCGGCTCATCTGGGGCGGGCTGTACAGCGGCACTCAGCGCACGATCAACGGCTCGGTGACGTTCCGCCCCAACTACCGCTTCCGGGCGACGGTCGGCCTGCAGCGTACGGAAGCGGACCTCGAACTGCCCAACGAAAAGTTCACCAACAGCCTCACCACGGTGCGCGCCGCCTGGTCGTTCAACACCAACATGTTCATCGACGCGCTCTCGCAATACGACGCCGTCAGCAAGCAGTTCAACGCCAACGTGCGCTTCAACCTGATCCACCACCCGTTGAGCGACCTGTTCATCGTCTACAACGACCAGCGCATCCTGACGCCCGATGCCCCGGTCCCCGGGCGCGGCCTCATCCTCAAGTTCACGCAGATGTTCTCGTTCTAGGGCGTGAACGCCGGCGGGTGGATCAGCCCTCCACCCGCCTAACGCCCGAGCTCCTCGAACCGCGCGTTGCCGATCCGGTAGCTCCGCCAGTCGCGATAGTCGAAGTGCCACCACTCGGCCTCGAACACCGTGAACCCCTCGGCCTCCATCGCCGAGCGCAGGATCTCGCGCAGGGCCCGCTGGCGTGAGGTGCCGCCGGGATAGTCGGGATACGACCGGTCCGACATCTCGTCGTACCCGCCGGTCGTCACCACGGGCTCGCCGGTCCGCAGATCGTACATCGTGAGATCTACCGCACTGCCACGGTTGTGGCGCGACCCCCGCGACGGATCTGCAACAAAGGTGTGCTTGTCCTCCGGCGTGCCATCCCAGAACATCCTGGTCACGTACCACGGCCGATAGCCGTCGTGGACGAGGAGGCCATAGCCTCTGGCCCGCAAGGCGCGATGCGCGCGCACCAACGCCTCGGCGGCCGGCCGCTGCAGGAATGCACGCGCCTGCGTGTAGACCGGCACGCTCAGGAAGTTGCGATCCGTCGCATAGCGGATGTCGAGGCGAATCGTCGAGTCCAGTGCCGTGAGCTCCACCAGGTCGCTCGCCCGGAACTCTCCCGTCTCCTGTGGCGGCTGCGCGGCCAGGGCGGCAGCGCGCAGCTGGTCCACCGGCCTCACGGGGGTGATGCGGAAGATGCCACCGTCCTCGCCCACCCACGTGCGCCGCACGAACGGCACGCTCGCGGCCACCACGCGCTGCGCCCGACCGCTGGCATCACGCGTGAACACGAGCTGCTCGCCGTCGTACAGCCCGCCGCGAGGGAACGCGTACACGTCGGGCGAGATCTCTGAGAGGGGATACTCGAAGAACCACTCGATCAGTGCGTGCAGTCGTCCGCCCCGCTCGAGGATGTACAGCACGTTGTGGTCCCAGCCGTATTCGCCGATCAGTCCGCGCCAATGCGCGGGCGGCGCCGCCGGGATCGCGCGCTCGTCAGGCAACCGCGGGTACCGTGCGTCTCCCACCACGAGTTGCCCGGCATCGAGCCAGACCCTGGTGCCGAAGGACATGCCGTCGTCGGCGATGAGCGTGTCGCCTTTCCATTGACGCAGCTGCATCTGGTGGTCACTGGCTCCGGAGAGCAACGGCGTCGAATCGCGCACGACGACGGTGATGGGCGCTGCTCGCGTTCCCCACGCGCCCGCCAGGGGTCGGGCAAGCGCCAATGACACGCGCGACGTCGTGTCGATCGATGGGAGAGTCTGTCCGGCCTTCGCGGCGCGCATCAGACGCAGCGCTTCCGTCGCGATGCGGCTGGTGAGCGCGTTCATGCCATCCTTCGACGCACTCACCGCAACGCCAAGCTTCTCGTCAGGCAGCGCGGACAGCTGCGTGGCGAATCCATAGATCGCGCCGCCGTGGTTTACCGTGCGGGCTCCGTCGAGATTGCCGATCTGGAACCCGATCCCCGCACCCGTGCGCGCATCGGCCGCGGCGTACTGCGGCTTCCACATGCTCTCGATCGTCTCCGGACGGAGGACGCGACCCCGAACACCCTGCCCACCGCGAAACAGCGCACTCATGAACTTCGCGAGGTCGGGCATCGTGCTGTACATGCTGCCGGCCGGCGCCATGCCCAGCTGAAAGTTGGGCGCGTCGAACGACCGATGGTGATAGGTCCACATCTCGCCGCGGGCCATCCGGGCCACCAGATCCTCCCTCGGCTCGAACGAGGACTCCTCCAGACCCAGCGAGTCGAGCACATGGCGCTGCAGCCAGGCCGGGAACGGCTCGCCGCCCTTCACCTGCAGCAGGTAACTGACGGCTCCGATCGCCGCGTTGGAGTACTTGCGATGGGTCTCGGGCTCGTAGACGAGTGCGGTAGAGTCGAGGCTCGCCACCATGTCGGCCAGCGATGTCCCGCTGTCGTCGAAGTAGTTGCCCCGCGGCGGCTCACGCACCAGGCCGGAGAAGTGCGACATGAGCTGGCGCAGCGTGATCGCTCGGCCCGAGGTGTTCTTCGGCGCGAACGTGGGCAGGTACTGCTGTACCGGCGCATCGAGATCCACCTCGCCCCGCTCGAGCAACTGCATGACTCCGATGTCCGTGAAAAGCTTGGACACCGAGCCAACGCGATATACCGTGCCCGCCGTCGCGCGACGCCCCGACGCGGAGTCCGCCAGCCCGAACCCGCGCGCCCATACGGTCGTCTGGTCGTCGACCAACGCAATCGACAGGGCACGGATCCCCTTGTCCCTCATCTCCCGTTCGATGAACTGCGACAACTGCGCCGAGACCGATGCATAACGAGCGTCCGGTCCGATGACGTCGGTGGAAACCGCCTCACGTTGCGAACACGCGAGTGACGCTCCGAGGATCGCGATGAGAAGGAAACGCGGCATGGTCATGCGGTGGAGGTGGATCGTGCAGACGGACCCCAACGGACACGCGCGCGACCGGGATCCACGGCCGCGCGCGCTGCACTGCTGTTGCATCAAGCTCGTCCACCACCCCGCACTGAACTACCCCCCTGAGATCGTCGGGTTGTTCAGCCGTTCGATGTCCGGCAGCGGCAGGCACTTGTTGCTACCGTACGTACCGCCGCCGTTGGGGAACGCCGCGCCTGCCGGCGGCCGGAGCGGCACGTTGAACCGAATGGTGTCGAACAAACGGTGCCCTTCCAGGAACAGTTCGCGGCGACGCTCCTCCTGCACCTGGGCGAGGATCGCGGCGTTGTCGTTGCTCTGGAACTGGGGCAGGCTGTGCCGCGCGCGCAGCTGGTTGATCAGCGTGACGGCCTGCTGCCCGCCAGCCACTTCGGCGCGAATGAGCAGCGCCTCCCGCCATGTCGCCATCGGAATCGACGCGGCGAGCGAGCCGTACTTGTTCTGCGCCCACAGTCGAACCGTTGGCAGCGATCCGCCGCGCCCAGCGTCCACCACTGGCACGCGAGGATCGGGCGTTCCGTTCACCGTCAGTCCGCGGAACGACGTGTCCACCGTGATCTGGCCCGTCGTGTTGTTGACACGGAACACGCGATTCTCGGCGCGGCCGCTCGCGGCGGTCGTGCGTGCGCTGAACGTGAAGTTGTCGGGAACCAGGGCCGCGTCGGCCGCTGCTTCGGTCCGCTTGTTCTGGTTGAGTCGCGCGCGGGCCCTCCCGACGTATGCCATGTTCCGGATGGAGTCCGGCACACCGGCCGTCGAGATGGCCGTCGTGAACCGGGCCTCGGCGGCCGCGAACACCTGCGCGGGCGTCATCTCCGGCCCCAGGTCTACAGCGGCAGAGCAGAAGCCCTCGCCGAGCAGCACGTAGGCGTACCCCGCGTAGGCGGCGGCGCGCGCGATGAGCGCGTTGCGGCCCGGCACCTGTGCGTCCGTCCATCCGTTCAGGAGCTTGAGCGCCTGGTCGGTCTGGAACCGCGCGACCGAGACCGGCGTGTAGATGCCACCAAGGCCGCCACAGCCGCCGGTCGCGTACAGCGTGGTCGCCGGATTGCTGGTCCGACGGTCGAGGTCCCAGATGGCCGCGTTGGCCTGCGCGTCCATGAACTCGTCGGAGATCGTGCCCGCAGCCGCCACGTAGTTGCCCAGGGCACACTCCACGTCCGCAATGGCGCCGGCCACGAGCACCGAGGCATTGGACGGTTGCAACAGCGTCGATTCGAGAATGCGGCTCGGGGCGTCGGCCTCGAGCAGCGTGTCACATGCGGTCAGCGCGCCGCCGGCGATCGTCATGGCCATCGTGGCCACGACGAACCGGGTCGCACGGGCGCGGGGGCGATGCGTGTTCATCAGGTCGCTCCTGGCGATTCGCCGGTCAGTAGGTGAGAGAGAAGGAGAACAGCACCGACGACAGCGGCGGCACCTGCGCCTGCTCGAGCCGCACGAACTGCTGCAGCGTGAAGAAGTTCTCCGGATCTGTGCCGCCGTACGGCGTCCACAGGGCGAGGTTGCGGCCTGAGAGCGTGAGCGAACCACCCCGCGCTCCGACCCGCTGCGCCAGCGACGGCGCCATCGTGTAACTCAATGACAGTTCCCGCAGGCGGGCGAACTTGCCCTTCTGGTAGATCCAGTGGCGCAGGATGTTCGGCGACTGGATTTGCGCCACGAACGTCGGGTCGTACTTCTCGGGCTCGAGGTTGGCCATGCACTGATTGAACACCTGACAGCGCGCCCGATCGTTGTTGTTCAGGATGCGATGGCCGCCCTTGAAGTCGACCAGGCCGTAGAAGCGCCACTGCCGGAACGCCGTGAGCGTCGTGTTGAACGACCCTTCGAGCGCCGGATCGGACCGTCCGACGAACACCCGTGGAGCGTTGGGCTGGCCGGTCGCGGTCAGGCAGTTGATCAGCCCGCCCTTGCCGTCGTCGCACTGCTGGCCCTCGGCGCGCTTCGTGGTCTGATTGAACGTCGCCTGGCGCACCTTGAGATCGTACCACGACATCACCGGCTTGCCGATGATGTTGCGGTTTGCGCCCACGGCGATGAACGGCACGCCGCTCGGATCCTTCGCCAGCGACGCGGGGTCGCCCAGGCTCGTGATCTCGTTCGTGTTGTTGGAGATGTTGAACCCGAAATCGAGGTTGAGGTTATCGCGGCTGAGTGCGTTCCAGCGCGTCTGCAGCTCGATGCCCGCGCTGCGGATCCCGCCGATGTTGACCACGCGCTGTCCGGCGAAACCGCTCGACGGCGCCACGTCCCGGAACAGGATGCCGTCCTTTGTATCTCGCCGGTACCACGTGAGCTCGGCGCTCACGCGCTCGCTGAACATCGTGGCATCGAAGCCGAGTTCGATCTCGCCGGCGCGCTCGGGCTTGAGCTGTGGATTGCCGAGGGACTGAGGCGTCACGGCCGGATTGCCATCGCCACCGGTGGTCGCCGAGTAGGTGCGCAGCGCCGAGTTGACGTCAGGCTGCTGGCCCGTCTGTCCGTACGCGGCACGCAGCTTGAGTGTGTTGACGGGCCCGAGCCTGAACCACGGCTCCTCGTTGATGACCCAGGTGCCCGACACCTTGGGGTACGTCACCCACGAGAAGTCCTCGCCGAAGGCCGAGTTGTTGTCGACGCGCAGCGCGGCGGTGAGGTACATGCGGTCGTTCAGATTCACTTGCTCCTGTCCGTAGAACCCGACCGTGGAGTTCTCGACGAAGTCTTCGCCGCCAAAGGTGGCCGCGGCGGCATCCACCAGCAGCAGACCGCCCGCCGGAAAGCCTTCGCCGCGCGCCGAGAGCGCGTACGTCTGGCGACGGAAGTACTGGGCGCCGAACGACGTCGACGTCTGCACGCCGAAGAGTTTGGGCTTCACCGTTCCGGCGTAGTCGATGCTGGTCACGCCCAGTTCGCGACGTCGCGTGAACTTGTTGCCGTTCTGGTCCACCGGACTGCCGAAGAACTGGCGGAAGAACGGCGCCATCCGCTCCGTCTGGTTGACGTTGTCTTCGCCCGTGAGGTCGTTGCCAACGACGAGACGCTGCGTGAGCCAGGTTCCGGCGCGGTGGTTGAACTGGAGACTGCCGGTCGTGCGCTTGAGCGCCTGGTACTGCTTGAACGCGCCCCAGAAGGCTTCTGGCGGCGCCGAGAAGTACCCGCGTCGCAGCTTCTCGGCGTCAGTGACCGGCGCCTGACCGAAATAGGCACTGAACCACATGCCACCGCCTGCTTCCAGCGGAACGTTCACCACCTGCTGGTTGGTGTTGAACGTGGCCTGGATGTCGAGCGACTTGTAGGGCGAGAGCGAAACGTTGCCGCCGCCCGTCCAGCGCCACAGGTGGTTCGTCGGCTCGATGCCTTTGTCGTTGTCGTACGAGCCGTTGAAGTTGTAGCGCACCGCATCGGTGCCGCCGTTGAGGCCGAGGTTGTACGACTGCGACAGGCCGGTCTGGAAGAGATCGAGGCCCGCCTCACGATCGATGGCCACGGGATTCCAGGACTTGATCGAACCGTCTGGCATGCGCCTGAACGTCTGGCCGATGCGCGCCTCGGCGCCCTTGAACCAGTTGCCGCCCTGCCGGACGTTGAGCGAGACCACGGGCCGACCCGCTTTGCCGCGCTTGGTGATGATCTGGATGACGCCGTTGTTGGCTTCGGTGCCGTAGAGCGTCGCGGCCGCGGGGCCCTTGATGACCTCGATGCTTTCGATGTTCTCGGGATCGATGTCGTTGAGGCGCGAGATGACGCCGGAGCTGAAGAACTGCGACCGGGGTCCGGTGGAGACGTCGTTGGCGATGCGGATGCCGTCGACATAGATGAGCGGCTGGTCGCTGAGGGAGAGCGAGGCAGCGCCACGGATTCGGATGCGCGGTCCGGAGCCGACCGCGCCGGAGCCCTGGGTCACGACCACGCCGGCCGCCTTGCCGTTGAGGATGTTCGTGACGTCCGGCGACGGCGCGATGTTCTGGATCGACGCCGCATCGACCTTGGTGACCGCGTTGCCGATGGCGCGCCGCTCCACTGGTTCCGCGGTTCCGGTGATGACGACCTCGGAGAGCGAGGCGACCTGTTCCGTGAGCACGATGCGCACGTCGGTTTGGCCGACGCGCGCCGTGATGGTGGCCGGCCGGAATCCGAGGCGCCGAACCTGGAGAGTGACCTGCGCCCCCGGGACGCCGGCGATGCGGAACGTGCCGGCGGCATCAGTGAGCGCGCCGAGTGTGCCGCCTTCGACCTGCACCTGTGCGGCATCGAGGCCACGCAGGGTGCGCGCGTCGACCACCGTGCCGGCGATCGTGCCGCCCTGGGCGATCAGGGCCAACGGGAGTGCGAACGAGCCGACCAGGGCAAGAGCGCCGCGGCGGGCGAGAACCATCAGACGACCGTGTTTCATTGGACCTCCACGCGAAGAGGTACACCGATTTGTATACAGTTCTACGTGCATGCGCGCAAATGCGCTAGGGGCCGGTTACCGCGGCGAGGCGCGTCGGCGCCACATCGCGTAGGCGGGCGCGCCCAGCAGCACCATGCCAACGCCAACCGCCGCGCGCCCGGGCTGCGACACGATGGTGTTCCCCACGATCGCCGCCGCGGCCAGCACAAAGAGCACCGGCGTGACCGGATAGCCCGGCACACGGAACGGCCGTGCGGCGTGCGGTCGCGACCGGCGCAGCGCGATCACGGCGGCGGCACCCACGGCATAGAACACCCAGCCGACGAACACGACATACGTCAGCAGCTGCTCGAACGTGCCGGTCACCGCGAGAACCATCGCCCACACACACGACGTGATGATGGCCAGTGCCGGCGTCCCGAACGTCGGATGCTCCCGGGCAAGCGCAGAAAAGAACACACCATCACGCGCCATCGCGTAGTACACGCGCGGGGCCGTGATGACGGTGGCGTGCGCCGCGCTGTACATCGACACGATGATCGCGACCGCGATGAGCCGACCCGCAGCGGGGCCAAGGACCGCCGCGACCGCGTCTCCGGCCACCCGCTCCGAAGCGGCCACGCGCGCGGGACCGAGCGCCGCCAGATACGCAAAGTTCGCCACGAGGTAAATCGCGACGAGCGCCGCGGTGCCCAGCGCGATCGCTCGCGGGAGCGAGCGCTGCGGATCAACCGCCTCCGCATCGGTGAAGGTCACGTACTGCCACCCCTCGTATGCCCAGAGCACAGAGATCGTCGCCAGGCCAACGCCGCTCAGCGACACACCCGAGCTCACGGCGGACGCGCCACTCACCGCCGCCGCCTCGCCACCACCGTCGCCCAGCGCGAAGAGGATCACGCTCATCACGAGGATCGCGCCGACCTTGATGCCGGTGGCGGCGTTCTGCACCGACGCGCTCTCGCGCATCCCGCGCACGTTGATCGCGCACATCAGGCCGATGAGCCCGACCGCGATCGCCTTCTGCGCGACCGGACTCAGTGTCGTGAACTGCCCCATGTAGCCCGCCGCAGCCACGGCGAGGGTGGCGATCGTCCCTGCCCCGATCACGAAGAACAGCGTCCAGCCGTACAGGAACGCCGGGAATCGACCGAAGGCATCGCGGATGAATCCATATAGTCCTCCCGATCCGCCCTCCATCGACGCGAGCTCGCCGTAGGAGAGCGCGCCGAGGAGCGAGAGCAGGCCACCGAGGAGCCACACGAGTGCCGCCGCCGTGACGGATCCGGACTCGCGCAGGACGCTGCTCGGGACGATGAAGATCCCGGAGCCGATGACATTGCCGATGACCAGTAGCGTGAGGTCGGTGACGCCTAACGTGCGCCGGAGCGACATGAGCGGGGAGGCAGAGATGGCAGGGGCGCGGAACGTACCGCGGGGCACCTCGGGCCGCGAGGGCGCCTACCGGTCCAGCCGCGCGAGGTCCCCGGGCAAGTCCACATCCAGCGGCGCATCGGCGTCGATCGACACCTGCACCACGCGATCGCCCATCGACCGCAACAGATCGCGCGCGCCGCGGTCCCCCGAGAGCGCTGCCAGGTGTCGTCGCATCGTGATGTCGAAGAACACGGGGTTGCCGCGATCGCCGTCGCGATACACCGGGACCACCGCAGCCGCGTTGCTGGTCTCCCAGGTCTCCTGCAATCGGCGGACGACCGCAGGATCGATGAACGGCTGATCGCCCAGCGCCACGACAAAGCCGGTGCAGGTCTCCGGCAGCGCATCCACCGCCGCGCGCAACGAGTGGCTCAGCCCCGAGGCCGCGTCAGGCACCGGCACCACCCTCGCCCCGGATCCGCCGAGCGCCGCATGCAGGCCGTCGTTTGCCAGTCCACTCATCACGAGTACATCGACGATCCCCGCCGCCGTCAGGCGATCGACCACGTGCCTGACGAGTTCGATGCCGCGCACGCGCTCCAGCACCTTGGGCGCGCCGAATCGCGTGGCCTGCCCCGCCGCCAGTACGATGCCGACGATCACGGGGCAGCCTCGCGCGTGCGCTGCCGGTAGAGCATGACGCCGGCGTGCAACACCGTCAGGGGAAGGCTCACGCAGGCGAGACGCGCGGCAGGGAGCCGCGCATCGAGCGCACGCACGAGTTCGTCCGTGGTCAGGGACTCGACGTCCTCGAGCGGTGCGTCGTGCACGAGACCGGTGAGCACGGATGCCGACGCGACGCACACGGCACACGCGTTGGCGACAAACTTCGCGGCACGCACGACGTCACCCTCCACCGCGAGTTCCACGCGCACGCGATCGCCACAGAGCGGATTGCTCCCCTCCTGTGAGACGGAGGCATGCTCCAGCGTGCCCTGGTTGCGGGGGCGCCGGAAGTGCTCGAGGATCCTCGCGCTGTACGGATGGGACACGGTCACTCCACCTCGCCTCGGTCGCCGGCCAGACGATAGGGAGGAAAGCGGAACGCCATGTCCTTCGTCAAGAACCCTCCGTGGCCGATGCGGGCGAGCAGGCCCGCGTCCAGCGGAACGCCGGCGAACACCCAGGTCAATAACAGGTCGAAGATCGTCGCTTGCGAGAAGACGCCGCAACTGGGCATGCCGATGATGGTCGTGTCTCCGCGCTGCGCCACCCAGCACAGGCTGCCGGGGTGGGCCGGGAGGCCGCGCCTCAGCAACCGCGCTCCACTGGCAACCAACGCGTCGAACACGGGGTCCAGCGGGTCCATCGTCCGGGATCCGGCGACCACCAGCAGGTCGGGACGCGCGGCGAGCAGCGCGTCCATCGCGCCCCGGACGACATCGACCTCGGGTGCGACGAACACGGGATCCGACATCACACCACCGAACCACCGTACCTTCTCGCCAAACACAGCCCTGAACCGCTCGGTGGCACGCGCACCCAACGACTCCTGCACGAGCGCCGCAACGCGACGCGGCTGAAACGCCCGCACCGCCACCACCGGCCCCGACGCGGCTGCCCGTGACTCGCCCGACGCGATGACCGCCTCGGGAATCGCGAACGGAATGATCTTGGCTCGCGCGACGGTCTCGCCCGCCTCCACGACCTGACCGTCGAACAGCGTATACACCGAGAGCTCCGCCGACTCGTTCACGGAACACAGCGAGTCGACGTTGACCTGCAGCACGCCGCGCGAGGTCGCGCGTATGGGCCATTGCCCACCCGAGAACGCGCCGACGACAACGCCCGATCCCGCCACCGCCCGAGCCAGGCGCTCTCCGGCCGCTCGCTCGTGCACGTCGTTGGTCTCGAGCACGACGAGGTGCAGTTCCTGCCACGTCGCCGACGCGAGCACATCACGATCGGCATGGCTCAACACGTCGCCCTTGCCCCGCACGACGCGTCCATGGCCGTCGCGCACATCCGCCGCGAGCACCATCCCATCCAGGGGCGCCGTGTCGAGCGTCTCGCGCGTGACTCTGCGGCCGATCACGCGCCGCGTCGCCGCTCACGCATTGGCCCTCCCGCACGCCCACGTTCGGCGGCCAGGCCCTCGGCAAGGACGCTCAACGCGATTTCCGCCGCGGATCGCGCACCGACGTCGAGACCCACGGGGATGCGCACCCGCGCCAACTGCGCGGCCGGTACACCCTGCGCCGCGAGGAACTCCAGCATCGCCTTGCCGCGCCGCGCGCTGCCCAGGCACCCGACATACGCCGCATCGCTGGCCAGCACGGCCTGCAGCACCGGCAGGTCGTATTTGTAGTCGTGCGAGAGCAGCACGACGAGTGATGAGGGGCCCAGGGGAAGCCGCGTGGCAATCTCCGAGGGCATCCCGACGATCAGCGCGTCGACGTCGGGAAACCGTTCGCGCGTCGCAAAGCGCTCGCGGCCGTCGACGACCACGGTGCGCCAGCCGAGCGGACGCGCCATCTCGACGAGCGGCATGGCCACGTGGGTCGCGCCAAACACCACGAGCGTGAGCGGTGGCGCGTGTACGTCGACAAACACGCGACAGCCGCCAGACGGCGTCTCCAGCGTCGCCGTCCCGGCTCGACCTTCGTCGAGCCGCGTGCGCGCGAGGTCTATCGCGGCGCGATCGAGCGCCGCATCGCCGAGGGTGCCGTCCACGTCGCCGGCGTCGGACACATCGAGCCGCCCGGCATGCCCGTCGAGCGGAATCACGGTGGCATGTCGTCGGCCGGCGCGCACCGCTTCGCCAGCTCGCGTGAGCGATCGGGCGACCGGATCGACGTCGGGCGCTGGGCGATAGGGTTCGATGAGCACCTCGACCGTGCCCGCGCACGTCATGCCGAGCGCCCAGGCGTCCTCGTCACCCAGGGCCATCGCGACCACACGGGAGACCCCCGCATCGATCACCTCCTGCGACGCCTCGATCACACGCGCATCGACGCATCCGCCGATGGTGACCGACCCGATGATGGCGCCTGTCTCATCGACCCACATGCGCGCTCCGGTCTCGCGCGGCGTGGATCCTTCTGTCGCGACGAGGGTCGCCACGGCGGCGCGACGGGTGGGCAGGGGAAGCACGTCCATGAGGTCGAATTCTACTGGAGGATCCGACCAGCGGTCAGGCGGTGCGCGGCCTCGGCGACGACGCGCACCGCACCGATGTCAACCAGCCGCCTGTCAGGGAGCGGGACAGGGACATGGCAGCCTCGCGGGATCGCGAGTGATCTGGTCCGAGCGTTGAAGGTGAGAGGCGCGGCAAGGATCACGTCCCCGCATACGCGCCACACGGCGGACGGTGGTGTCACGGTCGTACCAGCGGAGCGCCACGCGGGAGATGGCGCGGATGACAGCGCAGAGCACGGCGTCAGGGCGACACCACGCCGTTCACGGCGCCAGGCGTGGCGCCAGGCGCTCGAGCGCGTCCAGGCTGTGCGCCGGGGCGAGCAAGTCGACGTGGCGGAGCGCGGCCTGCATGCCGCGCGTTGCCGGGGTGTAGTCGAGCGCTCCCATCAGTGGGTTGAGCCAGATGACCTTCCCGACGCGGCGCCGCAACCCGGCCATGGCCCGATCGAGCACCGCGGGATCGCCAACATCCCAGCCATCGCTGAGGATCAGCACGACGGTACGACGCGTGAGGTGCCGATGGTGATCGCGCACGACCTGTTCGATCGCCGTGCCGATGCGAGTGCCGCCGGACCAGTCGTGCACATCACGACCGAGTTGCCGCACCGCGACGCCGTACGCCGCGCCCCGCAAGTGCTCGGTGATGCGGGAGAGGCGCGTGGAGAACACAAAGGACTCGATCGTGGCGACGCTGTGGTGCATCGCGTGCAGGAACTGCAGGAGGAACCGCGAGTAGAGCTCCATGGACCCCGACACGTCACAGATGGCCACGAGGCGCGTGCGCCGGATACGACGGTCCCGGCGGTATACGCGGATCAGTTCGCCGGCGGTGCGCACAGCGTGACGCAACGTGCCTCGCAGGTCGACGACACGTCCGCGCTGCGACACGCGCCACCGTCGGCTGCGCCGCCGAGCGAGGCGCCTGGCGATGCGTCGTGCCAGCCGCCGAAGGGCCTGCACATCGGATTCCGTCCACGCCGAGAAATCTCGCGAAGCGAGCTGCTCGTCGTCAGACGGCGCCCGCACGGGCACGTCATCGCCACCTTCGCCGCCGTCGCCCACGCGCATCCAGTTGCGCAGTGTCACTGGTGCCCGGCGCGTCGAGGCCGGTGTGGGTGGCTGCGCACGAGGCTCAGCATCGCTCACCGCCGTTCGTGCGGACGTCCACGGCTCCCAGGCCCGGTCGAAGACCTCGTCGAAGAGATCAAGATCCTCCGGCCGCGTCACCAGCACGATGCGCAAGGCGCGTCGCACCTCATCACGATCGAGCAGGTCCACGACGCCAAGCGTGCGCAGGGCCTCGACGGAGCTGCCGGTGGTGGTGCGAGCGCCACGCGCGCGCAGCTGCCTGACGAGTCGCACCACGGCCGCGGCGAGGTCAGGCGGTTCTGCGTGCGAAGAAGTCATCCGGCGATGCTCAGCATCGCGGGGAGGTGACCGGCATCGAGTTCACCCTCCAGCGCGCGGAAGTCGCGTTCATCCTTGAGCACGCACCCCATGGTGGCGCGAATGAGCGCGTCGTCGAGCTGCGACGCGTGCAGCGTGACGAGGGCCATCGCCCAGTCGAGAGACTCGGCGATGCCTGGCACTTTCTCCAGGCGCATGCGACGCAGCGACTGGAGGAACGCCGTGAGTTCGCGGGCGAGCCGCTCGGAGATGCCGGGGACGCGCGTGCGCACGATCTGCATCTCCTTCTCGAACGACGGATAGCCGATCCACAGATACAGACACCGCCGCCGGAGTGCCTCGGAAAGGTCGCGCGTGCGATTCGACGTCAGCACGACGACCGGCCGCGCGGTCGCGGTGATCGTGCCAAGCTCCGGAATGGTGACCTGAAAGTCCGAGAGGATCTCGAGGAGGAAGGCCTCGAACTCTTCGTCGGCGCGATCGACCTCGTCGATGAGCAACACTGGCGCCGTTCCCGGGTGCGTGATTGCCGCGAGCAGCGGGCGCTTGAGGAGAAACGCTTCGCTGAACAGCGTGCGCTCGCGCTCGGCCAGGGGCGCCGTCGAGTGTTCGTCGAGCCGGAGGTGCAGCAGCTGTCGGGGATAGTTCCACTCGTACAGGGCGCTCGTCGCGTCGAGGCCTTCGTAGCATTGCAGGCGAATCAGGTCGGTGGCGAGTACGCGGGCGAGCACCTTGGCGATGTCGGTCTTGCCGACGCCAGGGTGGCCCTCCACGAGCAGCGGCTTCTGCAGCGCCGTGGCGAGGTACACCGCCGTCGCCACGTCACGGTCCGTGACATACGACTCCGCTTCCATCACGCGCTGAATCTCGTGGATGCGCTCGTTCACTCCGATGTCTCCTGGATGAGGCGCGGTTGCAGCGCGCAGCGACGGCACTGGAGGTGTAACGAGTCCGTCACGCACGCGGTACGGCCCTTGGGTCTGATTGCATCTCTAACACATTTCCCTGGCGATTGTAACGGCGACGCACCGCAGTGCCGCCATGGCCGTCCGTGGTGGCACTCCTCCGGAGTCCATACATGAACCGTCTCTTCGCCCTCTTGCTGCCGGGGCTCCTCGGCCTGACCCTGTTCCCGGCGTCGTCCCACGCCCAGTCGGCCAGCCCGTCACCGGCGCCGCGGCCGTGGTACGAGCGGCTGTCCCTCCGCGGGTACGCCCAGTTCCGATACAACCGCCTGCTCGAGACCAACGCGGATCTCACGTGTTCGCAGTGCGACCGGTCCATCGGGCGCAATGGCGGCTTCTTCCTCCGACGCGGACGCCTCGTGCTCTCGGGCGATGTCACCAGCCGGCTCTCGGTCCATGTCCAGCCGGACTACGCCTCGGATGCCGCCGGAGCCAGCCACTACCTTCAGCTGCGCGACGCGTACTTCGACGTGTTCCTCGACGCCAGGCGGGAGCATCGCGTGCGGCTCGGGCAGAGCAAGGTGCCGTTCGGGTTCGAGAACCTTCAGTCGAGCCAGAACCGCTTGCCCCTCGACCGGAGCGACGCGCTAAACAGCGCGGTCCCCAACGAGCGCGACATCGGCGTCTTCTATTACTGGGCCACGAGTGCGGCGCGTCGCACGTTTCGCGTGCTGATCGACAGTGGGCTCAAGGGGTCGGGTGACTATGGCATCGTTGGCGTCGGACTCATGAACGGCCAGACGGCGAATCGCCCCGAAGCCAACAACTCGCCGCACGTCGTCGCGCGCGTCTCCTATCCGTTCCGCCTGACGAGCGGGCACTTCGTCGAGCTGGGCATCTCGGGGTACCATGGACGCTTCGTCCTGCCATCGCGAACACCGGGTGTGAGCGCAGCACCTGAATACTCCGATCAGCGGCTTGCGCTTGCCGCACACTGGTACGGGCAACCACTCGGGGTGGCCGCCGAGTGGACCTGGGGCGAGGGGCCGGAGTACGAGCGGTCCATGGGGAGCATCGAGGTGCGCCGCCTGCATGGCGGGTTCGTGCAAGCGATGTATCGGTGGCGAACGCGCGGCCAGGTGATCCAGCCGTTCGCTCGTGCCCAGTACTACACGGGCGGCAAGAAGCTCGAACTGGACGCCAGGCACCATGAGGTGCACGAGTTCGAGGGCGGAGTGGAGTGGCTTCCGACACCTGCATTCGAGCTCACGGCGGAGTACGCGCGCGCGAGCCGCGTGTACGACGATGGCGGGCTCGCAACGCCGAGCCGACAGCAGGGCGGCTTTCTCCGGCTGCAGGCGCAGATCAACTACTGACTCTGAGAGGGACAGGGCGTGAGTGATCCTCGCCCGGTCACGGCAGTTGTTGTTCCGTTGGGCCGCGCCTGCGATCCCGGACTCCGGCGTGCCGGGGAGCGCCCCAACCCCTCGATACGCCTGGTACAGCCAGCAAGAACCCTCGTCTATCTCGCGCGGCAGCCTCGCCAGCGCTGATCGCGCGCGCGAGGGCGCGTGGCGCGTGTCACGACCGATGGCGAGGATACCACCGCTGATTCCGCGCGCGAGGGCGCGTGACCTGCAAGCGAGGCTGGACTACCTCGAGGTCGGCTCATCCCGCACGCGTGAGGGCGCGTGCGAGAGCGCGGCGCGTGAACACCGAGGCCAGGTTCGCCTTGTAGGCCGCGCTACCGGCGGCATCATCTGTGTAGGTCATACCGTCGATCGCCTTCGCGGCGGCGACCTCGACACTTGCTCCACCGCTGAGGGCTGCCTCGACGCCGACAAGCCTGGTGGCCCGTGGCACGAGGCCCGTCATCGCCACGCGCGCCGCAGTGACCTTGCCTCCACTCGTGGTGAGCACGGCAGCCACGCCGACCAGCGCGTAGCCTGAGGCTGGATCGGGGTGCTTCTCGTACGCGCTCCCCGTCCCCTTCGCCAGCACCGGGATCGAGACCGCGGTCAGGATCTCGCCGGGTCGCATCGCCGTCTGGAACACGTCGACGAAGAACTCGTCGGCGCCCACGGTGCGCTGCCCTCCCTTGCCGGTGAGTGTAAAGGTTGCGCCAACGGCGACCATCGCCGCGGGCAGGTCGGCGCCGGGATCGGCGTGCGAGAGGGAGCCACCAATGGTTCCCATGTTGCGCACCTTGGGATCGCCGATCAGCGCCGCCGCTTCGGCCACGAGCGGCGCCTTCGCCGCGATGGTCGTGGACGCCGCCACGTCAGCGTGTCGCGTCGTGGCCCCGATGGTGATTGCGGTCGGGCCATCCTTGATACCGGCGAGCGCGCCGATGCGCCCGATGTCGATCAGATGACCGGGCGAGGCGAATCGGAGCCTGAGTACCGGAAGGAGGGAATGCCCTCCGGCAAGCACCTTGGCGTCGTCGCCGTATGTCGCGAGCAGCGTGAGCGCTTCGTCGACCGAAGCTGCACGATGGTACTCGAAGGATGCGGGATACATCTCAGTGGCCTCCCCGTGACTGCATCGCCGCCCAGACTTTCGCGGCGGTGAGTGGCATGTCGAGGTGCGTGATGCCAAACGGCGACAGCGCATCGATCACCGCGTTGGCCGTGGCCGCCGTGGACGCGATCGTCCCCGCTTCTCCGGCGCCTTTGACGCCCAGCGGATTCACCGGCGACGGTGTCACCGTGCGATCGGTCTCGAACATCGGCAGGAACTCGGCCCTGGGCATCGCATAGGTCATGAACGAGCCGGCGTTGAGCTGGCCGGTGTCGTCGTACGCCCCGTGTTCCCACAGGGCCTGTGCAACGCCCTGAGCGATGCCGCCGTGCAGCTGGCCGTCGACGATCATCGGATTGATGACGTTGCCGAAGTCGTCGACCGCCACGTACTTCACGACATCAACGACACCCGTGTCCGCGTGCACTTCGACCACGGCGATGTGCGTGCCGAAGGGAAAGACGAAGTTGGACGGATTGAAGAACGACGTGGCGTCCAACCCGGGCTCCATGTCGGCCGGGATGTTGTGCGCGAGATAGGCGGCGAGCGCGATCTCACCAAACGCCTTCGAGCGACCGGGCGAGCCCTTCACGGACCAGGCGCCGTTCGCGAACTCCAGATCCTCCGGCGCCGCCTCGAGCTGGTGCGCGGCGATCAGTCGCCCCTTGTCCTTCACCTTCTGCAGCGACATCCAGAGCGCCGTGCCGCCTACCGCGCCCGAGCGCGAGCCGTACGTGCCCATCCCAAAGGGAACGCGGGCCGTATCGCCATGCACCACATCGACATCGTCGATCGAGCACCCCAGCTCGTGGGCCACCAGCTGGGCGAACGTCGTCTCGTGCCCCTGACCGTGTGAGTGCGATCCCGTGAGCACGGTGACCTTCCCCGTGGGGTGGACCCGGATGGCGCCCGACTCGAAGAGTCCGGCCTGCGCACCTAACGAGCCGACCACGTGCGATGGCGCCAGCCCGCAGGCCTCGATGTAGGACGACAGGCCGATGCCGATGTACCGGCCCTGGGCGCGCGCCGCGGCCTGCTTCGCCCGCAGGCCCTTGTAATCCACCATCGCGAGCGCGCGATCGAGCGCGGGCTCGTAGTTGCCGGAGTCGTACTGCAGCGCCACGGCCGTCTGGTACGGAAACTTGGACGGCGCAATGAAGTTGCGACGTCGCAGCTCCGCCGGATCGACCCCCAGCGTGCGCGCCGCGACGTCGAGCGTCCGTTCGAGGGCATACGTCGCCTCGGGGCGCCCTGCCCCGCGGTAGGCGTCAACCGGCGCGGTGTTGGTGTAGGCCGCCGTCACATGTACGTGGATCACGGGAATGTCGTACTGACCCGAGAGCAGCGTGCCGTAGAGGTACGTGGGCACCGCGGGCGCAAAGAGCGAGAAGTACGCCCCCATGTTCGCGACCGTCTTCACCCGCAACGCGACGATCTTCCCTGCGGCGTCGAAGGCCATCTCCACGTCGGTGTCGTGGTCGCGACCGTGTGCGTCGGACAGGAACGCCTCGGTCCGCGTGGCCGTCCACTTGACCGGCCGCCCGATCTGCTTCGACGCGAAGCAGGCCACGACCTCCTCGGGGTAGATGAAGATCTTCGAGCCAAAGCCGCCGCCGACGTCCGGTGCCACCACGCGGAATCGCTGCTCCGGAATGCCGAGCACGAACGCGCCCATGATCAGCCGATGCACGTGCGGATTCTGCGAGGTGACGTAAAGCGTCATCTCGTCGTTGGCGGCGTCATAGCTCGCGTTGCACGCCCGGGGCTCGATGGCGTTGGGGATCAGGCGCTGATTCACGAGATGCTGCTTCACCACCGTCTTCGCGCCGGCGATCGCGGCGTCGGTGCCCGGGGCGTCGCCGAGTTGCCAGGTGAAGGCGACGTTGCCGCCAGCGTTGGCATGCAGCTGCGGCGCACCGCTCGCCAGCGCTGCGACGGCTGCTGCCACCGCGGGCAGCTCCTCGTAGTCGACCTGCACGGCGTCGGCAGCATCGCGGGCGAGGACCGCCGAATCGGCGATCACCACCGCCACCGCCTCGCCGGCAAACCTGGCCACGCCCACCGCCATGGCGTGATGCTCCGCGATCTGGATGCCCTCGTGCAGCCAGCCCACGGGCAGCGGGTTCACACCGCCGGCCTTGAGGTCGGCGCCGGTGAACACGGCGTGAACGCCGGGCATCGCCCGCGCGGCGGCCGCGTCGATGCGCGTGATCCTCGCATGGGCGTACGGGCTGCGCACAAACGCCGCGTACGTCTGCCCGGTGAGCGTGATGTCGTCCGTGTACCGCCCCTTGCCGGTGATGAACCGACCGTCTTCCTTGCGCTTGACGCTCTCGCCAATCATGGGAGGCTCCTCGTCAGGCAGTGGCCATCGACCGGGCGGCATGCTGCACCGCTCTGACGATGTTGTGGTAGCCGGTGCAGCGGCACAGGTTGCCCTCGAGGGCGCGCCGGATCTCGTCTTCCGACGGGTTCGGGTTGCGCGAGAGCAGGTCGGCCGCGCTCATGATCATCCCGGGCGTACAAAAACCGCACTGCAGGCCGTGTTCCTCGCGAAACGCCACCTGCAACGCGTGCATCGCGCCGTTTCCCAGGCCTTCGATCGTGGTCACGTGCGATCCGTCCGCCTGCACGGCAAGTACGGTGCATGACTTCACGCCACGACCGTCGAGGTGCACCGTGCACGCGCCGCACTGACTGGTGTCGCACCCGACGTGCGTCCCGGTGAGGCCCGCCGCCTCGCGCAGAAAGTGCACGAGCAACGTTCGCGGCTCCACGTCGCGCGCGACCACGCGACCGTTCACCGTTACCTGGATCTGTGTCATGGCCCGCTCCCGATATGGCGCTTCGCGCCGACATGTGCTGGGGGAGCTAGTGTGCACCGGGTGCACGAAGGGGTCAAGCAAGGCGCGTGCATCGCGCAGACATGCCGCACGCTGGCGGGCAACCGGCAACCGACGTGGCACGAGCTGCGGGGACGGTTCCAACATGCCGAACGCGCGCGCCACCAGAGCGCCGGCACGCCTGGGCGACGTCCCGGTCCGGCCGGGCGCCTTAGCGCGTGCGCGGGCGGCGCACGACCTGGCCCGGGCGCCGGTCCGTCCAGGCCCCCTGCTCCACCATCGGCACGCCGTTCACCAGCACGTGACTGATGCCGCCCGGATACTGATGCGGGTCCTCGAACGTCGAGCGATCGGTGACGGTTCGCGGGTCGAATACGACCACGTCCGCCCAAGCGCCCTCGCGAATGACCCCGCGATCGATGAGGCGAAGCCGTCTTGCCGGCATGCCAGTCATCTTGTTCACCGCCTGTTCGAGCGTCAGCAGCTCGAGCTCGCGTACGTAGCGCCCAAGCACGCGCGGGAACGTGCCGTAGGACCGCGGGTGCGGCCTGCCGTCACCAGGCCTCGAGAGCCGGCCGTCCGACGCAATCATCGTCTGTGGGTGCTGCATGATCCGCCGCACGTCGTTCTCGTCGATCACGTGAAAGATCATGGACGCGCCGCCGCGCAGCTGCCCGTCGATCACGAGCGGCGCCCCCTTGGCCGCCGCAGTATCCACCCCGCGCATCACCGCCCAGTCGTACAGCGTCTTGCCCTCGAGCTCGGGCATCCACGACACCCTCGCAAACTGCACGCGGCGCAGGTCGCCACCGCCGCGATCATTCAGAATCAGGTCCACGATTCCGCGCTCGATGCTGTCGCGCAGCACGGGATCCCGCACCCGACGCGCGAACGCGGAGTCGCCGTCCGCGAGCGCCCACGGCGGGATGAGCACGGACAGCGACGTCGAACTGGCGGTGTAGGGATACTGGTCGATCATGACGTCGAGCCCTCGACGTCGCGCCGAGTCGACCATCGCGAGTGTGGTTCGACTCTGGCCCCACGCCGCCTGCCCGACGGCCTTGTGGTGCGTCAGCACCACCGGAATCCGCGCACGACGGGCGATCGCAATGGCCTCGCCGACGCCGTCGAGCAGACCGCGTCCCTCCTCACGGAGATGCGACGTATAGATGCCGCCGGCCTCCGCCGCGGTGCGCGCAAGGGCCACGACTTCGTCGGTCTTTGAATAGAACCCGGGCACGTATCGCAGCCCGGTGCTGAGGCCAAACGCTCCGTCGCGCATGCCCTGGGCCACGAGGCGCTGCATGTCTTTCAGCTCGGCGGCCGTCGGGGCGCGGTCCGCCGTGCCCATCACTCGCCGACGCACCTCATTGTGCCCCACGAGGTACGCCACGTTCATCCCGATTCCGCTTCGCGTCACGCTGTCGAAATACGCGGCCAGCGGAAAGGGCCCGCTTCCGTCCGGCCCGCCCAACGCAAGCGTCACGCCCTGCCGCACGTGGCTCTCCGCGCCAGGCAACTGCAGCAGCGGCTCGAGATGCGCGTGCAGGTCGATGAATCCGGGTGCCACGATCTGCCCGGTCGCGTCGATCACCTTCCTGGCATCGCTCGACCGGAGCGGGATCCGCGACACGCGCACGATGCGCCCGCTCCGCACGGCGACGTCGGCGCGGAACCTCGCCCGTCCGGAGCCGTCGATGACCGTCCCTCCCCGTATCACGAGGTCCCATGCCTGGGCGCCCACCCGGGCTCCAGTCAGCGCCACGCACACGGCGCCGAGGATGCACATCCACCTGTGGTTCATGAGTCGATGCCGTCCGATTCCTGGGTGACCACGCGGCTGGCTGCCAACCGGAACGACCAGCGCCGCGTGCGACCGGGGTCCAGCCACGCGGCGCTCTTCCAGTCGCCGAGTGCCTCCACGATGGTGTCCGGCGCGCCGATCCCGGGATGCACGCCGAGGTTCAGGTACGGTTCTTCGTCGCGAAAGGGCGTCCAGCCCTTCTTGTTGATCCACAGCCCAAGGTGCGGGATCTCGCCCGGATCCCACGTGAAGCGCAGCTCGTGGCCCGCTTCCCTGATCGACACGCCGCCTTCGACGACGTCGAGGAACAGCTTGCACGCGTACTTTCGCGCCACACCGGCGGGGTGCGTGAAGTCGTGCGCCTTGCCTCCGCCGCGGACGAGGGGCCAACGATGTTCGGACCGGACTTCGCCCAGGTCGATGCCGTGCCGCGCATAGACGCGAAGCCGCGCACCGTCGGGCAACACCAGCCGAGTGTCGTCCGTGAGCGGAAACAACGGGTACGCCGCCCACACGAACGGCATGCGCTCCTCGCTGTCGTTATGCATGGCGTACGCGAAATGCACGAGCCCCGCCGCATCGACGCGGATCTCCCGCTCGAATCGGTAGGGGAGACGCTGGCTCTCCCAAGAACAGCGGACCAACTGCCCCGCCGCGCTCGTCCGCACGTCGACGACCGGCTCCCTGGACCACAGCTCACCGTGTTCCGGGATCTCCGTTCCCCCGAAGGTCCGCACCCACCCCGGCACGCGACACGCGCCGATGCTCGGCACGCAGTCGTCCATGCCGCCGGTATCCGCGGTCTCCACGTACGACTCCCCGTCGATGCCGGCCGACAGCGGGATCACGGGGTTCTCCCAGAGCCACTGCCGCCCGGCCATCCACAACTCGGCGATCTTCCCGCCTAACGTGGGAAGTACGAGCACCCGCGACTCCCCGCCAACCAGCTCGATGAACGGGAAGGACCGCGCCGCCGGAAACACCCGCCGGGGCCGCGAGAGAAAGGGAATGCGCATCGCGCCGCGGGCTCAGGGCCGCAGGCCGCGCGTGGCGAACACGCGAGCCATGGCTTCGCCGATCTTGTTGTTCGGCGTGCTTGCCCCGGCGGTGATGCCCACGGTCACCGGACCCGGGGGCAGCCAGTCCACCGCATCCGCCTCGGCGTGTTTCACCTGTGCCAGACGGTAGTGCAGCGTGTGCGTCGCCGGATCGATGCCCTCGGCGTCCTCGACGTGATACGTCGGGACGCGTTCGGCGCAGAGCGCGGCCAGGGAGATCGTGTTGCTCGAGTTGAAGCCGCCAACGACGATCATGACATCCGGCTGCTCGTCGAGGAGCGCCTGCACCGCGTCCTGCCGGTCCTGGGTGGCTGAGCAGATCGTGTCGAAGGTGCGGAAGTTGGACGCCCGGTGGTCCGCGCCCCACGCGGCTGCCATCGCCTCGCCGACCCGCTCACCGATCGCCAGCGACTCGCGCGCAAGCATCGTCGTCTGGTTGGCCACACCGATGCGACGCAGGTGGACGTCGGGGTCGAAACCAGGTGACACCGCGCGCGCAAACGTGGTCAGGAACCGTGTGCGCGCCGCGTCGTCGATACGCCCGGCGCCCAGCCCGGCGATGTATTCGATCACCAGCTCGGCTTCGCGCATGTCGCGCACCACCAGGTAACTCCCGCCGGGGTACTTGAGCACCTGCGACGCCGTCGCCCGCGTCTCTTCGTGGTAGTACTTGCCATGGAGCAGCGAGGTGAGGCCGTCGCGCGCGTAGGCTTCAACGCGCTTCCACACGTTGAGTACGGAGCCGCACGTCGTGTCCACCACGATGCATCCGTGCGCGCGCAGCGCCTGGAAGTCGGCTATCGTGACGCCGAAGGCGGGAAGAATCACCACGTCATCCGGCCGCACCGTCTCGTAGTCGAAGCGCGGCTCGCCGTCCCGTGTGTCCGCGCGTGGCTCCATGATTTCGATCCCCATCCCGCGGAGCGTGGCGTTGACGTGCGGGTTGTGGATGATCTCGCCCAGGAGGTGGAGCCGCCGATCGGGAAACTTGCGTCGCGTCTGGTAGGCGTACTCCACCGCGCGCTCGACGCCGTAGCAAAAACCGAGTTCCTTCGCCAGTCGCACGGTGACCTCGCCAACCGTCAGGCGATCGTCGTTCGCGCGCAGGCGATCGACCAGGCTGCCCGCGTACGCGGCGTCCAGATCCTGCTGCACCGCCGCGCCGAGGCCAAAGCCCTTGCGGAACCAGGTGTCTGGCGGGCCGCTCGTCATGCGTCGAACGGGACGGTGGCGCGCGCCTGTTCGGAGGACAGCCGATAGGGTGCGAGCCTGGCGATGAAGTCGGCGGGCCACGGCGCGGCGCGCGTGGCACCCTTGGGCAGGCAGACCAGCACCAGGTGTCCGGTGGCCCGCACCACACCACCGTCGCCGTAGAAGTCGAAGTTCAGCGTGAGCGATGTGGTGCCGACGTGGGAGATGTAGGCCACCGTGGCGATGCGCTCGTCCAGCCGCGGCGGCGATTCAAAGTCCACGTGCATCGCGCGCCGCGGGATCGTGAAGTCGAACTGCTCCACGAACTCGCGATACGCGATGCCGATGCTGCGAAACAGCTCCGACTCGGCCAGTTCCATGAAGCGGGTGTACGCGTCGTATCTAATGATGCCGGCGTAGTCGACGTCACCCCAGCGCACACGCTCGTGGATCACGAAAGGAGCGGGCGTCATGTCGCGCGCTCCGTCGCCGGTGCCGGCGAGAGCTCGGCGTCGATCGCGACGCCGTAGTGATCGGGCACCAGCAGGGGCGCAAACGCGTAGGCGACGATCGTTTCGTAGGCTTGCTGGCGGTCGACGAGTCCATCGGTGAGGATACCGACGGCCCCCGCGCCGTGTTTCGTGCCGCTCGCCCCGGTGACCGTGTCCATCGCGTGTCCCAACTCGGTGCCGCCGCGCACCAGGGCCGCGACGGCGGCCGGCAACGAAAGCGACAGCGACCCTCCGAGGAACGTGCGCCCGTCGCGCAGGGCAACCACCGCCCAGGCACAGGTCCGCAGTTCTTCGCCGACATCGACCACGCCGCCTTCGATCCCCACGCCCACGTCGGCGTCGAGCCGTTCGCGCGCGGCGATCGCGCGCGCGCGCGCGCCGCGGATCGTCTCGTCGTCGCCCCAGGGCTGGTCCGGCACGCCCGACGGCACCGTGACGCCGTGCACCACAGCGTCGGCGTGCCAGTGCCTAACGATTCTCTCGACGGCGCGCACCTTTACCGGATTCGCGGAACCGACCGCAACGGTCGGGACAGTGGACATGGCGGGCGAGGTGACGAAGGGAGCGGGACGGCCGACGTCCCGGCAATCTAGCACCACGAACGTGTCGCCTTGCTGCGTCCCCCGATCGCGGATATGCTAGGGCGCCATGGTGGACCTCCCCGTGCGACGACCGGCGACCCGTGCTCCCCTCCGCTTCAGCCACGTTGGCGAGCGGCTGTGGCTGGATTTCGTGAACACCGACGAGATCCGGCGAGGTGCGCGCGCCGACCTGCTGCGCGACTTCGAGACCCTCGTGCTGTTCCTCGAGGAGTCCGGCACCCTCGACGTCGAGCGCGCGAGTGGCATGCGGCGGCGCGCGGTGCAGCAACCGGCCGGAGCCGCCGCCGCGCTCGTGGATGCCCGTCGAACCCGTGCGGCCTTGCGCGTGCTCGCCGAGCGCGGCGGTACGTCCGACAAGGCGCGATGGGACGCCCTGGCCGAGATCAACCGCGTGCTCGGACGCTCGGCCGGCACACGTCGCCTGGAGCCGCGCGCCGACGGGTCGTTCGCGCGCAGCTTTGTGCCGGTGGGCGATGCGTTCGCCGGACTCATCATCCCCGTCGTCGAGTCCGCGGCGGACTCCCTGATCAACGGCGAACTGCGTCGCGTGCGCCGCTGCTGCGACTCGCGTTGCGCGCGCGTGTTTCTCGACCCCACCCGCAACGGGCGCCGCCGCTGGTGCGAAATGGCGACCTGCGGCAACCGCGCCAAGGCGGCGCGCTTTCGCGAGCGTCACCATCACGAACCACCGATCGCGAGCGCCTGAGCAGGCGCCGCGTGTCACGCGACGCGAGGTCGCCCGGTGAGGCACGCGGTGTCCGCGTGTAGCTTGCCTGCATGGCCCTGATCGACGTCGAGCGCACCTATCTCCAGCTGCTCTCCCTCGCGGATCTCGACCGACAGGGCGCGAGCCAGTCCGACGAGGTGCTCGTGGAGCTGCGCCCGTGCCCCGTGTCGGTCGCGCGAACGCTCTACCACGACGTCGGCGCGCGGTATCATTGGCGCGATCGACTCGCGATCTCTGACGACGACCTGCACGCGTATCTCACCCGCGAGGATGTTCGCGTGTTCGTGGCGCGGTCAGCCGGGCGTGATGACGGCTTCTTCGAGCTCGTGCGCCACGCCGATGGCTCGGTGGAGATCGCGTACTTCGGGCTCATGGGGCATGCGCAGGGTCGAGGGCTTGGGCGATGGATGCTGGTCGAGGCGTGCCGGGCGGCGTTTGCCTGGGGCGCGTCGCGTGTGTGGTTGCACACGTGCACCCTCGACGCGCCGGCTGCGTTGCCGAACTATCGTGCGCGGGGTTTTGTGCCGTACCGGGTGGAGCGCTACCAGGTGGAGATGCCAGACGCCGACGCCTAACGCACTCAGCGACGACTCGGGCCCGGATGGCCGGCGCGAGCGGAACATCGGTGACGCTTGCCACCCGGCCAGGCTCGGGTAGGTTGGCACGTAGTGGAAGTGCGGCAGACCGCGCCCGGTCCGAACCAGTGAGCCAGGTCTTCCGGCGACGTCAGGGCTTCGAAGACGCGTTCCGCACTCACCGCCGGTGACTTGGTGGAACAGATCGAGTAGCCCTTGGGTTGCCCGTCCTTCTCGACAATGCCCTTGGCGGCCTCGTGATCAACGGTGAGCGTGGCAATCCACCAGGGATTGACCTTTTCGGATAGCAGGTACTTGCCGACGGCTGCGCGCCCCTGAGCTCCCCACTTGTCGATCGCGTCGATCCAGTGAGCGCGCCAGCGCCCGGTTTTCTGCTCGCAGGCCCTGTCGTCAGCGGCCCTCGAAGTCCCACTCGGAACCTTCATGTGCAACATCTCCCTGGTTGCAGATAGTGAGTCGCGATTCGCCCGCAGGTGCCTATTAGGCGGAAGCTCGTCGATCCATTGTGCAAACTCGGCTCCGCTATTCCGCAGCCGCCGGAGCTGAAGCTGGGACAGCCTGTCCGCTCTCCAGGATGTGTTTCAGACGCAGCTGGTCTCGTGGCACCTGTTTGCGGGCAACGCGCCGCGCCAGCGGAAGGAGGAGCCGCCCGATGCCGCGCCCTTCCAGCGTGAGTTCAGTTGTCAGTCGTGACCGCGAGGCCCCGTCGAGCGGTTCGATGGAAATGACAATGGTTGCGCGGACGGGTCCGTTCACGCCCTTCGCGGCGATGCGCCGAGGCGGCTCGTACTCGTAGATTTCGGACTCGACTTCGCGAGGCCCACCCGGGAGGCGCCGCGTTTCAAAGTTGTGCGTGCCAAGCCGTGTCGGACCTGCTGGCACTTTCCGGGCCGAGATGATCGCGTCTTGCCATTCGCAGTGCCGGTCAAGGTCTGCGACGTACGCAAAGACTTCCGTGGGTGTACGATCGATCTCGATGTGCGAGCGGATCATGACTGTCCCGTTGATGGTGCATCCGCGCTGCGAACATCGAGAAGCTGCGGTCGTCGCGGGGGCGTGCTACGGCTCTTCGGGCGTGGAGGCGCGAGAGCCACCGGCAATGCGCGTGCTGGCGCACCATGGCGCGAACGCAGGACGCGTCCGGGATCCCGACGATGGATCCCACGCCGCGCTGCGTTCGACTGTCGGAACCGGCTCGCTCACCGTTAGGTGGGCGCCGACTGGAGCACGTCGAGCAAGCGCGGGAGCGGGATGGCCGTGATCCCCTCGTCGAGCAGGTACTCGTGCTCGCCCGGGTGTACGACATAGAGATGGGCGAGCGAGAGATCGTGCTGGGCGATGCGCATCGACTTGGTGGTGGTCGGCTGCTCCGAGAACTTGAACTCGACACCCAGCCGGCGCCCCTCGTGAAACAGCAGCAGATCGAGCTCGGCGCCGCTGTGCGTGCCCCAGAAGTACGCGGCGCGATCGCCGCACACGGCGAGGATCTGCTCCAGGCAGTACCCCTCCCACGAGGCGCCCAGCTTTGGGTGCGACTGCAGCGCCGCGCCGTCGGGGATGCCGAGCAGTCCATGCAGAACGCCTGAGTCCCTTATGTAGACCTTGGGCGACCTCACCTGCCGCTTGCCGAGGTTTTCGAACCACGGCGGGAGGAGTCGCACCATGTAGGTACCGGCGAGGATGTCGAGATAGCGCCGTGCGGTCGGTTCGGAGCTGCCCAGCGCGCGTGCCAATTCTGCCTGGTTGAGCACCTGCGCGTGGAAGTGGGCGATCATCGTCCAGAAGCGGCCAAGCGTGGCGGCGGGAATCTGGATGCCCAGTTGGGGGATGTCGCGCTCCAGAAAGGTCCGGCGAAAGTCTTCGAGCCACTGCCGCGCTGTCGCGTCGTCCGGCGCCAGGTACGCACGAGGAAATCCCCCGCGCCACCAGAGCTTGGACAGATCGTCGGCATGCAACTCGGCCAGCGAGAATCCGGTGATGTCAACGAACGACACGCGGCCGGCGAGGCTTTCGCTGTTCCCCTTGATGAGATCGGGCGAAGCGCTACCAAGAAGGAGGAAGCGGGCCGGGGTACCGGGTCGATCGGCCAGCACGCGCAGCACGGGGAAGAGGTCGGGACGGCGCTGGACCTCGTCGAGCACCACCAACCCGGACAGCGGGGAGAGGACCAGTTCGGGGTTGGCGAGTCGGGCGAGGTCGGCCGGCGACTCGAGATCAAACAAGTGCACGGCTTCGGTGGACTCCGCCGCCAGCATACGAGCAAGGGTGGTCTTTCCGGCCTGGCGCGGCCCGGTCAGACACACGATGGGGTTGTCCCGTAGACGGGCTCGGATGACCCCGAGATAGGCGGTGCGCCGGCTGTTCATTTCCATGAATTTGTAACGTCGACAGTTAGAAATGCAAGGAAAATCCAGCCCCTCGCCCGTTCTGGTCTGCCCGTCACCTTCCATCGAGGACGCGAAGGAATCGCCGGTTTGAGCTGGCCGGGGCTGAGCGGGGACTTCGTCCGCCCCGGCAACCCCGCGACCGATCGGATCGCGCGCGCGGCGCGGGCTGCGCTCTTACGCGCGCCCTCTGGTCCCGCCCACCCGCACAACCGCGCTGCTCAGGGGGTCGCCGAGGGCAGTAGCTCGTGGAGCTGCATCTGCACACGCATGCTGCCCCAGATCGTGCGCCCCTGTTCCTGAACGATGCTGAACGAGCGACGCACCAACGTGTCGCCGACAAACAGGAATGCCATGGGAACGGGTCGAGCCAGTTGGAGCGCGGACGCATGCCCCTCGGTATCCAGGAGCCACTCGAAGGGATATCCGCGTACCTTCCGCTCGCGGCGAATGGCGGGCAGGTGGCTCGTATCATCCAGCGCGATCGCCACCACGCGAAGGCCCCGTTCCGCAAACCGTTCCGAGAGCCAGGACAGATCCCGCAGCATGATGTGCGAGTATTCGTCCTCTATCGAGTAGTACGCAAAGATCACCGCGGGGCCCGGGAAGTCGCGTTCCGCGCGGAACACGCCGGTATGCCTGCTGTCGATCGGCCGGCCGACGAACGAGCGGGCCAGCGCGTCGACCACGGCATCCGGGGTGCGCGGATCGGTCCCGGTTCGCGACCACGCCTCGACCTCGCGGGTTGCCCAGAGCGCACAACCTAACGACAGCACGATGAGCCGTCGCCCGGCGCGGCTCGCCCGCAGCGCCGTCGCGGCCTGCCGGGCCAACGCCCGCGAAGGGAGGCGCATCCGGCCTGGCCGGGCGCCTAGCGCGCCACCACGGCGTACTCCACCACTCGCTGCTCACCGGTCGGCATCTCTTCGATGGCGAGCAGGTAATCGCGGCCGACTTCCTGCAGGATCAGGGCTGCGGGAACTACGAGGTCGCCGGATCGGCCCGAGGGTCGGTCAAACCAGCGCAAGCGAGTGGGCGCAGACCCCGGCGGGCTCAGCTGACTCCACACGCGTCCTTGCCCATCACTGACGACCCGCGATACGGCCGGGATCGTCTCATGCCTTGGGAGCGCCGCGAACTGGTCACGCAGCCCACGCGCATTTCGGTTGGGGGCAAGCGCGAGCAACGATGAAATGCCGGCCTCGAGATCGTCGGCCGTCGCCGGACGCCGTTCGATGCGCCCAAGATCCGGCCCGACGCTCCATTGGGTCCCGCGCCACGTCGACAGGATGCCGGACTCACCGGTCGACATGATGGCATCCGCTCCATCGAGCGTCATGAACATCTGGTTGCCGAGGGGCACGGGTGCCCAGTAGCTCCCGTTCCATGCGGCGTCGGTGACCGGTACCGTGCCCAGTCGAGCGCGCTCCTTTCCATCGGTATCGAACAGCCAGGCGTCAGCTGACACGCGCCGGAGACCCTTTCCGGCTGGTGCTTCCCAGTTGCCGGCTCCCACCGCGGCAATCAGACCGGAGCGATTGCAGAAGAGCTGCCCCGGCAGCCGTCCGCCCGCGTCGATCGTGCGGATGTACGCGCCCTGGCGAGACAGAACCTGGACGCGCGCCTGCTCAAACGCGAACAGCGTGTCGCGTGCGCACTGGCCGATCCAGCGCAAGGTGAGGAACTCACCCGGTCCGGTTCCCTTGCGTAAGGCCACGCGGGTCAGCCTTCCGGCCTGGTCAAAGAAGGCAATGCGGGGTGTCAGGGGAACGGCCACGGCGATGGTGCCGTCGCTGAGTCGTGTGGCCGCGATCGCCGAGGCAAATGCGACGGAGTCCGATCCCGGAGCCAACGACTCGAGCACCCGCGTCGGGCCCGACACGCGCAGGGAGCCCTGCGCGTGCGGGTGGTCGATCGCCGGAGCCAGCATCCCAACAGCCGCAAGGACGGCTGGCCAGCAACTGGTCATTCGCTGCCCTCTTCGAAGTTGATACCGGTCGATCACCGAGACACGGTCGATTCACTCAGGGGCAGGGGCCATGCAGCCCTCCATCCACTGGTTGGTGTCAACCTTCGGTCGTTCGTCCTTCGGCGTACGCTAGCCTGCCAGGCCAGGGGGCGCCAGAGCGGCGTATGGCATGGCGAGCGTTGAGCGGATAGCCGCGATCGGATGGGCTCGGCGACGGCTTGGCCAGGCAGCCCGCCTCAACGGGGCCGGCGCCACGAGCACCCGTGTCTCCGTCATGACGCGCAGGACAGCCGTCGCCGGACCCTCATCCAGGGCGCCGCGTGCGCGCCTAACGACCGCGACGCCGCCGAGGGTTCACCCGGCGCCCGTCCCGCGCCCGCTCGAACCGCTCCCGTTCCCCGCTCGTACGCTGATCGCCCCCACGCCGACGATGGCGCCGGCGCGCATCGTCTTCGCGCTCCTGCCGACGACTCGGCCGTTCGTCCGGCATCCACGGGCGATCGAGCAGCTCCTGCAACTCATCGAGGGTCGCTGCACGCACCGACCCCCGCTTGCCGCGGTGCACGATGAACCGCACCGGCCGATCCAGGGTCGGCAGCTCAACCGCCGACAGCGTACGCGCGAGCTTCTCCGGCACGACGAGGCGCGCGATGCCTTGCACCTGGCCGTTTGCCTCCTCCACATCGTAGTCGATCCCCACCGGCAGGCCTCGCACCTCCACCATGTCGGGGAGCGCCAGCAGCCGCTCGCGATCGTCCCGCGACACGGACGCGGACAGATCGAGTCGCAGCGAAGCCGCACGGTACTCCGCGATGGTTGACACGTCCGCCAGCGCCGTGAGGTAGACCTCGCGCAACTCTGCCTGGCCGAGTCGACGCGTGGCGCCGCCCGATCGCCGATACAGTTCGCGGATGTCCGCGATCGTTGCTCGATTGCGCTTGACCGCTGGATGGCGCGCCTCTTCGCGCGCGAGCGCATCGGCCAGGGCCCGGCGTGCGGCCGGTGCGTCTTCGCCAGCGAAGCGGTCGAGGTACTCCTCGTCGCGCTCGAGATCGAAGCCAAAGTAGGTGAGGCGGCTCCGGCGCAGCAGCGCGTCGCGCCGCTCGCTCCCCTCGTACACGATTTCCGGGTCGCCGCGCTGTGCGTATCGACGCACCAGGTCACCCGGGATCTGCGTGCCCTCGATCGACGCGCGAGGCACGCCAAACCGATCGGCGAAGTAGCGCAACGTGCCGGCCACGGCGCCCCACGATCCGCACACGCTGCTGCGGGACACGCGCGCCTCCTGCCCATCGACCGTTTCCTCATCGATCACCAGATCGAACGGCATGATGCGAGCAACGAGGTCGGCATAGCGTCGCCGCAGATCATCGTTGACGAGCGGGAGACGGTCGGGGAGCGTCACGCCCACCGTGCGGCACACGCTGGCCATCGCCAGCGCGGTGTCCTCGATGGCCTTCACGAGCACGCCACGGCGCTCGGCCCAGCGTTCGATGATCGCCTCATCGAACAGGTGACGCGGCAGCCCGTATACCTCGCCCAGGTACCCGGCCTTGCCGAAGGCTTCGGCATAGACGTTGTAGGCCGTGAGGTGATCGCTGCCGGCGATCACGAGGCCGCTCAGCTCCCGTTGGTCGCGTGTCATGCGGTGGAGCGACTCGATACTCGCCATCACCGACAGCGCGGGCAGCAGATCCGCGTCGGCATGCACGATCAGCTCGGCCCACGCGCGGTCGACGGGCATCGATTCCACCATGCGCCCGTAGCGCGACAGCCGCCCGTGCTCCACCACGCCGCGTGACTCGAGGTGTGCCAGCGCGCGACGATACGCCTCGCGATCGAGTTCCACCGGAAGGTCCAGCTCGTCGGCGCGTACTCCGAGATCGGCGCACGTGAGCGCCACCCGCTCCGAATCGCCGGCGAGCTGGAACTCAGGCGCTGTCGGACGGAGCGAGGCAAAGTCGATGTCGCGGTCCGACAGGATGAACACCTTCCCCTCTTCCACGCGCCCGTGCACGCGTCCGGCCATCTGCAGGATCTCGTTGGTCCCAAGGTGCAATCGTGTGAGCACGTTCTTTCCCCGCTCCACTACGTTGGCGAAGCGCGTGTCGTCGATGACGACCGTGTCGAGGCCCTTGATGTTCAGCGCGCTCTGGCCCGCCGCCGTCATCGCAAGAAAGAACGGCCGTGGCGCCCCTTCCTCCAGAAACGGCCGGATCACGCGAATGGGCTCGCCACCGTGATAAAATGCCGAGGTGATGCGCTGAAACCGGTCGCCGACTGCCACGGCGACCTGCTCCACGGCCGCCCGCGTCGGCAAGAACATCCCGACACCACGCCGCTGCCGCGTCACCTGTTGCAGGAACCGGTCATCCAGAAACTCGGCGGGATCCTTGCGCACCACACGGACGTCGGCCGCCTTTGCCGGATCGAAGGCCGTCGTCTGGATGACCGATGCTGAGCCGAGGTAGCGCGCGTAGAACCCCGGATCCACCGTGGCCGACAACCAGATGAAGCGGCAGCCCACGCGCTTGCCTAACGCGAGGCACAGTTCGAGTTCCGCCGACGTCTGATGGATCTCGTCGACAATGAGCGTGTCGCGCTGGAGGATGTCGCCGTCCTGGAACCACCGGCGTGCGATGCCGGTGGTCACGATGATGACGTTCCAGGTGGGCGTCTCCGGTGTTGCCTCGCGCTCGCGATTCACGACGCCGATCCGAAGGTCCGTCGTGCCGAGGATCGACTCGGCGATGGGTCGCACCGCGAGCGTCTTTCCCGTCCCCGTGCCGGCCACGATGCCGAACCCGGCCCCGCTCGCGGCCAGGTCGCGAATCTCCTGGCCGTGTCGCCGCTCGAGCACGGTGTCGACATGCAGACCGAGTGCGATCTCGATCGTTTCGCACGCCGCGCGCGTGGGAGCGATGACGATGATGCGACCCGTCGGCGGCTCGGCGGCGACGAATGCCGCGTGGTCCAGCGGGAGCGCGCGGTCGCGAATGTCGGTCAGCACGCCCACAACCTAAGCGACCGACGCGAACCGTCTCAATCCGGCCCGAGCGCTACGGCGTGCCCGTGTCGTCCTCGGGCTTCTTGCGCTTTTCGTCCTTCTTGTCGCTGCCCTTGGCGTCTTCGCCCCAGATCACGCGTCCGTTGCGAGGCTTGTTGCGTACCGCGGTGGCACAGTCCGTCGGTGCAGGCTGCTGACGCGGTGGCACGCTGTCGATCCAGATGCGACACATGCCCCGGGGCGGTCTGTATTCGCGCGGGATTTCGCTCTTTTGATCGGTGTCGCGGGAGGGCGGAGTGAACGATCGAACGACCTGCGCCGATGCCCCGACGGGCAGCACCAGCGCGGCCGCAACTCCGCCAATCGCGATCGTTATCCCGGTACGAGTCATGCCTTCTCCTGCGGCCTGCGCGATGCGTCAACCGCCTGCCTTGCACGACGGGTGCCAGAGATCCTCAGCCGGGCACGGGGGCTAAACATAGAGCACACAACGTGTTGAGAACATGGCAACCGTCGTCGTTTGGATGCGTCCCCGGAGCGGGACAGCCCCGCAAGACACGAGGACATCGAACGACGGCTCGCTGGCAAGGTACCCTCGCCGCGCCGCGGAGTGCCCTCCCGACTAGTCGCCGAAGGAGATCCCCGCCGCCCTCGCCGTGCGAACGACGTCGTGCGATGGATCCACGCGCTTGGGCTCGCGCAGCGCCTCGCTGATAGGGACCGTGACGATATGTGGTGATTGCAGCGCGACCATTTCGCCCCACTTCCCCTGTTCCACCGCCTCGATCGCCGCCCCGCCGAACCTCGTCGCGAGCAACCGATCGTAGCCCGTCGGCGAGCCGCCGCGCTGGAGGTGCCCCAGCACGAGCGAGCGCGCCTCCTTGCCCGTGCGTGCCTGGATCTCCCAGGCCAGTCGACCGGCAATGCCACCCACACGTTTGTCCTGGCCCGGCAGTGATTCGCCGATCACCGACTGCTCTCCGCCGGCCTGCGTCGCGCCCTCGGCCACCACCACGATCGAGAAATGCCGGCCCGCGCGATCCCGCGCACGCACCTTTTCGCACACGGCCTCGATGTCGTAGGGAATCTCCGGGATGAGGATCACGTCCGCGGATGCCGCAACGCCGGCGTGCAGCGCGATGAAGCCCGCGTGGCGACCCATCACCTCCATCACGAGCACGCGCTCATGGCTCTCCGCGGTCGTGTGCAGCTTGTCCAGCGCCTCGATCGCCGTGCTCACGGCCGTATCAAAACCAAACGTGGTGATGGTGCCGCTCACGTCGTTGTCGATCGTCTTGGGCACGCCCACGATCTTCACGCCCAGGTCGTGCAGCTGCTGCGCGATCCTGAGCGAACCGTCGCCCCCGATCGTGACGATGGCGTCGATGCCAAGTCGTTTGATGTTGGCCAGGATCTCGTGCGACCGATCGACCTCCCGAAACGTCCCATCCGGCTGAGCAACCGGAAAGGCGAACGGGTTGCCGCGATTCGTGGTGCGCAGAATGGTGCCGCCGAGGTGCCCGATGCCCCGCACCGAATCGCGCGTGAGCGTGAGAATCTCGTCTTCGCCAAGGAGCCCGAAGTACCCGCGACAGATGCCGAGGACGTCCCAGCCCCGACTCGTGGCCGAGAGCACGGCGGCGCGGATGACGGCATTCAGACCCGGCGCGTCACCGCCACCGGTGGAGATCGCAATCTTCATCGTCAGGTATTCGAAGGGAGGCGCGTTGCGAGAGGCTCTTTCGGCGGATTCAGCATCCTGGTCAGGCGACCATTGCGCCGGCATCGGGCCGCAGACGCTCAGGGAGGAGTGTCGGCTGCCCGGAGCAAGCGCACCACCTCCCCAGGCGTGGCGTGCCGGCGCAGCCGGGACTTTTCGAAGACTGGTTGGCCGTCGCGAAGGACCTCGAAGCGACCTCCTCCCGACGCAACCAGATCCACCTCGGCGTCTGGAAAGGCCTGACGAACCTCGGCAGCCAGACTGACCGCCCGGGGTTCGTAGTTTCACATTGTGCAGTATTCGATCGTTATGCGCATCGTTGCTTTGGGGCGGGGGGCGGGGCCGACGGGCAGCACCGCGGCGGGGTCATCGTGCCAATCTAGCGGATAGAGACCGCGGTTCGGGCAGCACGGCCCATGAGTCCGGAAGTCACGCGGTCTCGTCGCCGGGCCGTGACCTCGTCGAAGCGACCCGCTCAGGCGTGGCCCTCCTGAGATGCGGCGATCCCGGCTGTCGGCGATCGACCATCACGCCGTGCCGTCACGAGCATATGCCTGATCATGCCCCAGAATGTCGCGGCCCAGGCCATCAGTGCGACAAAGACAAACACGCGCGGCACTGGCAACAGGAAGTCCAGGTTCATTGATCGAGCCATCTGGAAGGTGGCCACCGCGTACATGCCCAGGGGAAAGACGGCGCCCCAGTAGAGCGGATCGTAGGTGAGGGGAAACCGCTTCCACCAGTGACGCCAGACCGCCAGGATCGCGAGCATCGGGATCCACCAGGTACCGGTCGCCCAGAAGAACACGGTGAACCCCTTGAGGAACGGGAGCAGCGACCGGAGGAACCAGGCGTCATCCGCGTTCTCCACGAGCAGAGATCCCGCCAGCGTGGAAATCGCCATGGCGCCCATGTTGATCCAGTACGGCGGCGACAGATCGCCCGGCGAGAACGGAAAGAACGTGTATCGGTAGAAAATCAGCGAGATCATCCAGATGTACATCATCCCGCCCCAGAGCCACATGGAGAGGGCGAGGAAGTTGACGTACAAGCGGTCGGGCTGCTCGAACTGCCGTGACAGCAGCGCACTGAGTACCGCGATGGCCTGGGATGCGACGACGGCAAGGAGCCAACCGCCCGTTATGCCGTCCTGAATGGATGGCTTGTGCTCCTTGATGGTGAGATTGGTGAAGATGACGTACGTCAGGATGATCCAGAGCAGCATGCCGGCCACCCACAGACCCTGCGCCACGCCGGACCAGCCAACGATCAGGATGAACTGATTCCCCAGCACACAGGTTCCGGCAACCGCGGTGAGGAATCCTGGTGCGGCGCGGTGATCGCGGAGGTCAGCGGTGAACGCGCGCGTGTACTGCGCCGCACGAACGGCAAACAGCACGACCAGGATGACGTACTGCGCGACGTTCAGCCACAAGAGGGCAACGGCGATCAGCCGGAAGCCCGCGCGCATCGAGGCCAGAGAGACGATGCCGGTGGCCATCACCAGGGCGAAGTAGGCCGGCGATAGCCGCCGTACCCCCTCCGCCAGCCAGCTCATGTGGTGACGCGCCCGGTCCTGCACGTGGATTCCGGCAACCCGGCGCGCGCCTGTCCCGCGGCGACGTGTCTCCACGCCTGGCCACCTGTCTCGCCCGGCGTTCGGGGGATGCAGGCAGCGAGGTGAGACCCCGCCGCGGACGTCACTTCTTCAGGCCCTGGTAGCTGCGCATCGAGATGTAGGGACGGCGGGCGTATCCGAGCGGATAGCTGAAGGCATGTACCAGTTTGGTGAACGGCAGGTAGCAGAGGAACAACATGGCCACAACCATGTGGAGCTGCACGATGAAGGGCGCACCGGTCATCAGCGACGCATCGGGGCGAAGCTTGAAGATCCCGGCGAACCACGGCCCGACCGAGTAGGAGACTCCAAAGGCGAGCTTGATGGCGGGATTGTAGAGCCCGAGCCCGGCGACCAGGATGAGCAGCACCAGCACGGCGTAGTCATCGAACGTGCTCATCGCACGCAGTTGTGGCGACATGAGGCGGCGCACGAGGGCCCAGATCAGTCCGTAGAGAAGCAGCACACCGCCAGCGAGTGCCGTCCATCGGAAGAACTCCACCCAGGAAGCCAGCCCGTAGGCACCGCCAATGAATCCGGCGATGTGGCCCACGACGACGGCGAGCATGCCCCAGTGCAGACTCAAAGCCGCCGGACCGATGGATGCCCTCCCGAAAAAGCCCGTGGACCTCGTGGTCCACAGGTAGTCACCGCGAGCACTCCAGGCCAGCCTGCCCCGGAACTGGGTCTTTCCCCCCGTGAACGCTCGATAGGCCGTCCCGCCAACCAGGATCAGGATCGTCACGTACGGGAGGCCGACGAAGAAGAAGTTCTCAGACATGGTTGCCCTCCGTCGTATCTGATCCCGTCTCACTGCGCAGGATGCGCTCCAGTGCGTCGAGGAGGTGCACGTAGTGGCTCTGCAGCTCCACCAACCGTGATCGCATTGGCGGGAGGTACGGCAGCATGTACTCGGTGATCAGCTTCCTCCTGACCGGATCGTCGGACTCCGCGGTCAGCGCCAGGAACTCGATCATGAGCGGCAGATAGTCGGGGAGCTCGGACCGGTCCGGGGCAAGACCGAGGTGGCCATACACACCACGCAACTCGATCATGTAGCCGTTGCGGTCGGACACGCCGGCCTGGGCGCACGTCATCGGCTCGTCGAACGAATGGCTGCCGAGGTAGAGCGCGCACTGCGGGGCCAGCTCGAACAGCGCGATGTAGTCCTCATCGGCGATCTCGCCGGCAAGGAACGTCCGCAGAGCGACCGCAGCCTCGCGGTCGCGCAGTTCCAGCTCGTCGGCGACCTCACTGGCCCTCCGCCGCAACTCCGCGGCGTCGGTGTCCTGCGGGCTGCACCAGAGTTCACTCAGGACGGAGTAGGCATCTCCCCTGACAGCCGTCGCGTCACTCATAGTCCTTGTCCGGATCGTGTGGGGCCTTGTGGTAGCTCTTCCGGCGCTTGAGCTGGGTGAGCGGGCCCAACGCGTGGAAGCCGGCGGTGCCGCGTTCGGTGTACGGGCTGATGTCCGCGTTCTCGCGCCTGGTGGTCGGGACCACGAAGCGCTCGTTGTAGAAGGCCAGGGACAGTGCCCTGACGATGCCGTTGGCATCCTCGACGGTCAGCCCCACGCGCGTGAGCACATCGGTGTTCGGCGTCTTCTCCACACGCAGGCTTCGCTCGTAGATGCGGACGGCAAGCTGGCGGCGCAGGGACACCCGCACCGGCTCCTCGTTCCCGGCCCCGAACAGCGATGCCAGGTACTGCATCGGCACACGGAACTTGTCCAGTTCGTCGGGATCGATGAGCGGCCCCTTCGACTGCTCCATGTCGAAGATGTCCTTCTCGTCGGGCGACACGTTCCCGGCGCTCGTCGTGATCGGGCTCAGCGGCGGAATGTAGAAGAGGCTCGGCAGCGTCCTGAACTCCGGATGCAGCGGCAGCGCCAGCTCCCAGCGCTTGAACAGCTGGTACACGGGCGAACGCTGCGCGGCGCTGATCCAGTCGTCGCTGATGCCTTCACGGCGCGCGGCGGCCACCACCGCCGGATCGTGCGGATCCAGGATCACGTCCCGGTGCGAGCGCACGAGGTCATGCTCGGGCACGGTGGCTGCACCCGGCACCTTGTCCATATCGTAGAAGATCTGCCCGAACGAGCGGATCTTGCCGACACAGGTGTGGAAGCAGACCGGTGGGAGCCCCGACTCCAGACGCGGGAAGCACAGAATGCACTTCTCCATCTTGCCAGACACCCAGTTGTAGTACGTCTTCTTGTACGGGCAGGCGGACACGCAGTACCGCCAGCTGCGACACCGCGTCTGGTCGATCAGCACGACTCCGTCTTCTTCGCGCTTGTAGGCTGCTCCCGAAGGGCACGCTCCCACACAGGCGGGATTGACGCAGTGGTTGCAGATGCGCGGCAGGTAGAAATAGAAGACGTCCCGGAACCTGAGCAGGGCATCACGCTGGGCCGCCGGCATGCCCTTGAAGTTCGCATCCTCCCTGCCGGTGACGTGCGTCCCTCCGGCATTGTCCTCCCAGTTCACGCCCCACGTGATGGGGATGTCCTTCTCCTCGGTGACCATCGACTTCGGCCTGGCCATCGGCTGCTGCGTCTGCTGCTCCGGGTTGTGCAGGTCGTCGTAGGTGTAGGTGTAGACGTCGTCGCCGTAGTAGTCGCGCATCTCCGGCACGCGCGGGTTGAAGAACAGGTTGGCCAGCTGATACCCCTTGCCGCCGTAGCGCAGGGTCAGCGAGTCCCCCTGCTTCACCCAGCCACCCTTCCAGATCTCCTGGTGCTCCCACTTCCTGGGGTACCCGATTCCCGGTTTCGTCTCGACGTTGTTCCACCACATGTATTCCGCACCTTCGCGGTTCGTCCAGACGTTCTTGCAGGCCACCGTGCACGTGTTGCAGCCGATGCACTTCTCCAGGTTGAACGTCATGCTGTGCTGGGCCCTGACCCTCATGATCGCTCCTCCTAGACGGATGGCAGGATGGCGAGCTGCTCTTCCCCGTAGACCGGACGGCCGCGCGCGCCCAACGGCATCTTCCGGATGAGCACGGCGTGGTCACGCTCCGACGGGCTTGGCCCCCAGTAATTGATGTAGTAGCTGAACTGGGCGTACCCGCCGATCATGGTCGCCGGATTCATCAGAATGCGCGTGGTCGCGTTGTTGTTGCCGCCGCGCAGGTCCGCACGGCGACGCTTCTTCGCCAGCGGCGAGAACGGGACGTTCACGTGCCGCTCCACCTGGTGGTAGGTGATGGCCATGTTGCGCGGCACCTGGTGGCTGACGACGGCACGCACCACCTCGATGCCGTTCTCGCAGTACATCTCCACCCAGTCGTTGTCCTGCACCTCGATCTCGGCGGCGTCGTCCGGATGAATCCAGACCGTCGGGCCGCCGCGGGAGAGCTGCATCATGGGCCAGTGGTCGCGGAACGAACTGTGGATCTGCCACTTCCCGTGCGGCGTGATGAAACGGAAGACCTTCGACTTCGTTTCGGCCGTGTCCAGCCGCACATCGCCGATCGCCACCATGTCCAGCGGTGGCTTGTTCGTCGGCAGTCCCTCGCCCAGCTCACGAATCCCCTGGTGGTCGTAGTAGATCTCCTGCCGGCCCGACAGCGTGTGCCACGGCTTGAGTCGCTCCACGTTCATCGTGAACGGCGCGAACGTGCGTTGCTTCCCCGTGTCGGGGTCGGACAGGATACAACTCCACTGCGGCGTCGTGTGGATGCGTCGCGGCTGGGCCACGAGGTCCCTGAACGACACTCGGCGCTCGCGGACGGCGTCCACCAGATCCGCCAGCGGCAGCCCGACCTTCTTCTCCATCTCCCTGAAGAACATGTGCGCCAGCCGCCCATTCAGCTCCGGCGAGATCTGACAGATGAGCTCACAGAGCTGCTCGGGCCTCTCGAACCTGACGCGGCCATCCCGAACCGAGAGCGCCTCGTTCTGCTTGAGGTGCTCCTCGACGATCGGCGTCAGGTCCGTGTACTGCCCCTTCGACCCATACCCCTTGGGCCTGCTCACCAACGGACCGAGCGAGACCAGCTTGTCGAAGGTCTGCGTGTAGTCGCGCTCCACGATCTCGATGCTGGGGAACGTCTTGCCCGGAATGGGCTCCACGTCCCCCGCGCGCCAGTCCTTCACCTCGCCGTTCGGCTGGGCCAGCATCTCGGGGCTGTCCATCCAGAGCGCCTTGAGGACGACTTCCCTGACCGGCTTCGGGAAGTACTTCCCGGCAAGTTCCGAGAACTTCTTCGCGATCAACTGGAAGGCGATCCAGTCGTGCTTCGCCTCCCAGGGCGGATCGGTGGCCGGCGTGAGCGGATGCACAAAGGTGTGCATGTCGCCAAAGGTCACGTCATGCTTTTCGTACCAGAACGCTGCGGGGAGCACGACGTCCGAGTAGTTGGCCGTCGAGTCCATGCGGAAGTTGAGGTTCACCAGGAGGTCGAGCTTGCCGATCGGCGACGGCTCCCGCCACTCCACCTCATTCACCAGCCCCTTGGCCGGCTCCTTCTCCCACAGTGAGTTGTCATGCGTGCCGAGGAAGTGCTTCAACGCCAGCTCGTGGCCACGCATGCTCGTACCGATCAGGTTGCCGCGGTACACCGTCAGCACCTTCAGGCGGTTCTCCGGCGCATCCACATCGCGCACCGCGAAGTCGAGTTTTCCCTCCCTGAACTGGCGCAGCACCCAGGCCTTCACCTCGTCGTCCGTCGTGCAGCCCGCGGCCACCGCCTCTTCGTACAGCCGAATGGGGTTCTTCTTGTCCATCTGCGGGAAGAACGGCAGCCATCCCAGCCGCACGGCCAGGGCATTCACGTCGGCCGCGTGGTTGAACGGCTTGAGTTTCGTCGCCCCGGGGGCCCACTGCGTATCGAGCTGCATTCCATCGTAGCGCCACTGGCCGGTCTGGAAGTACCAGAGCGACGTGGAGTTCATGAGCCGCGGCGGGCGATGCCAGTCGAGGGCGCCGCTCAGGTTGACAAACGCGGCGTGCAGGCGGGTGTGCTGCGTGCCCACGTAGTGGTTGAAGTTGCCGCCGTTGACGCCGTTGCAGCCGCACAGGGCCAGCATCACTGCTTCGTTCCGGTAGTACAGTGACGCGCCGTGGTAGAAGTGCTGGATGCCGGGCCCGGTGATCACCAGCGACTTGCCCTTCGTCTTCTCGGCGTTCTCCGCGAACTCGCGCCCCACCTGGATGGCCAGGTTCCGGCTCACCCCGGTCATCTTCTCCTGCCACGCGGGCGTGTACGGCCTCGGATCGTCGTAGTCGACCGGGTAGTCGCCGCCGAGTCCGCGGGACACGCCGGCCTGCGCCATCAGCAGGTCGAACGCCGTGGTCACCAGCAACTCCTCTCCACCCGCCGTTCGGATGCGGACCGTGGGCACCTCGCGCAGGATCTCGCTGGCGTTGCCGCCCTTTCCCGGTGTCTTGCCCGTCTGGATGTTGAACGTGTCCGTGAAGTCGCTGAACGACACCATGGCCCGCTCCCCGCCAGCGCTCAGCACGGTGAGGAGCGGATCGAAGTCCTCCTTCGTGACCGCGTTCTTCAGCTGCAGGTTCCAGTTGCCGGTCGGCTCCTTCTCCCAGCGGAACCCGATCGACCCCGTCGGAACGTGCAGCCTTCCCGCGGCGTCGCGCATGATGAGCTTCCAGTCGGCGTTCTCCTCGCCGGCATATTCCGCGATGTCCGATGCGCGTACGAATCGGCCCATCTGGTACTTCGCACCGTCCTTGTCCAGCGCGACGAGGAAGGGAAGGTTCGTGAACCGCTTCACGTAGTCCGTGAAGTACGGCGTCTCCCGGTCCGCGTAGAACTCCTTGAGAATGACGTGGATGCAGGCCATGAAGTACGCGCCGTCGCTGCCAGGGACCACTGGCACCCAGAGATCGGAGTACTTGGCCACGTCCGAGTAGTTGGGCGAGACCACCACGATCTTCGTGCCCCGGTACTTGGCTTCCGGCAGAAAGTGCGCGTCGGCCGTCCGCGTCATGTTGATGTTGGTGCCGGCAACGACCCAGTAGGTGCCCTGGTACCAGTCGGAGCTCTCGCAGTTCTCGGTTTGGTCGCCCCACATGGACGGGCTGCAGTGCGGGAGATCGTGGTACCACTCGTAGTAGCTGCAGTAGATACCGCCCAGCAGGTTGTTGTATCGGCTTCCGGAGATGAAGCTGGCCAGGCTCATCGCCGGGATGGGCGAGAAGTTGGCGATGTGGTCGGGACCATAGCGCCGAATCGTGTGGATCTGGGCCGCCGCAACGAGTTCGGCGGCCTCGTCCCACGTCACGCGTTTCCACCCCGCCTTTCCGCGGGCAACCTTGTACGCCTTGCTGCGCGCCTCGTCCTCGGCCACGGCGGCCCAGGCCTCGACGGCATCCTTGCCCGCGCGCTTCTCCTCCTGGTAGAAGTCCCAGAGCACCTTGCGGATGTAGGGGTACTTCGGGCGGAGCGGGCTGTACGGATACCACGAGGCCGTCGTGCCGCGCTGGCAACCGCGCGGTTCCACGTTGGGTATGTCCGGATCGATCTGCGGATAGTCGGTCTTCTGCAGTTCCCAGCAGATCATCCCGTCCTTGACAAACACCTCCCAGCTGCAGGCCATGGAGCAGTTCACGCCGTGCCCCGTGCGCACGCTGTAGTCGTACGACCAGCGGCTGCGGTAGAAGTCTTCCCACGACCGGGACTCATCGCTGATGCGGAACCATCGGCTCTTCATGCGCGGATCTCCGAGTTCCTGGTGGCCACGCCCAGGGCGAGGATGGTGATGCCTGTCGCCAGAATGGCGGCGAGCGCCAGCGAGGGCACGAACAGGGCCGGCCGGGACGCGGGCGCCGACTCGGCGACGCCGAGGTGCGCCAGCACTGCATCGACCTGCGCCTCCTTGAGACCGAGAGGAGGCATCGGGACGCCGTATTTCGCCTGGTTGGCAAGCGCCACGGAATCGCCTGACCGCTTGAGCCCGGCAGGGTCCGTGATCTGCTTCCTGAGCCAGGCGGCATCGCGTCGTTCCGTGACGCCCTGCAGGTCCGGGCCGATCTTGACGCCGCCGCCAACGGTGTGACAGGCGAGGCAGAGTGTTTCGAAGACACGCTTTCCTTCGGTAGCATCCTGCCCTCGCGCCACCGTCGACACTGCCGACTGGATCGTTGCCGCCCCCACGGCCGTGAATACCGCTCGGCCGGTCATCCGGTACAACGCTCGCCACGCTCGTCGCGTCATTCAGGTCCTCCTGGTCGCGCCGTCCGTCGAACGGGGCACGAAGAGTGGGATGGACCTCGACGACCTTCCTCTGGCCTGTGCTGGTCGTCGCGGAGTCCCGGTGCCCGCTTCTCGACCAGGGTAGTGATTGGTACTTACAGCCGGCTTACGAGGCGGGCGACGCCCGGATCGGGGAAGCCATCACGATCGGAGCGCCCGCCGCGACGCACCTCAGCGGCGGGAATGTCCAGATTGGCGACGATGCGATACGGACGCGTCTCGAGGCGCCCAGCACCAGCGACGACGCGCAGTGATGCGCCGACCAACCGCCCTCGCGCGCAGGTGGCGCTCAGGCGGTGACGGAGGCTCCGGCGGACGTGCGCCGTCGCAAACGCCTCAGAATCCCCGATTCGTGTCCAGCTCTCGCTGCGGCACGGGGAAGCAGGTGTTCGTTCCCTGCTTGCCGCCCGGGAAGAGGTCTACGCCGTCCTTCAGATATCGGCGCAACGTGGGCAGGCGCTCGCCCGTGAGCCAGAGTTCTCGCGCGCGCTCGCGCGCCATCGTCCGCAGATCACTCGTCAGGCTGCCGCTGAACGCGATGGCCGGCAGGCCCCAGTTCTTGCTGCGTAGACTGTCGACGATGGCGGCCGCGCCCGTTCGATCACCCGTACGAAGCCTGGCTTCGGCCACGATGAGGCGTGCTTCGCTCCCCGAAGCAATCACGATCGGAGCACCCGCCGTGGGGTATTTCAGTTGGAGCACGACCGGCACGACCGGGTTGAAGGAAATGAGATCCGGACGCTTCTCGAGGAGTCCGAGCGCCTCCCACTCCGCGAGGTACGGCCAGACCTCGTTCCCCGTGGAGGCCAGCGTCCCATCGCCGATGGTGAATCGACGAGCCTCGTCGATGGCGTAGGTGAGACGGACCGCCTTGTTCTTCTGTGCAACGCTGGCGGTGGAGTAGTACGACAGCACGCGCAGGTCGTTCGGCACGGCGCCAGCTGCCTGCGATGCTTCGGAATACTTGCCGAGCCACAGCTGTGCCCGAGCCTCACCGAGCCTGGATGCGTTGACCAGCTCCGCCATTCCGGCGGCCTGGGCAGCGGCTCGCGCGCTCGCGAAGGACGCGAGGGCGTCAGCCATTCGCTCGTCGGACGTGAGTCCCTTCCCTCCGTTGATCGCGCTCTTGCAGAACGACTCCGCGAGAAGCATGCGGGTGTACGCGCCATAGTACGACGACAGCGCGATCCCGCTCAGGCGCTCGGCTTCGGCGACGGCGGCCTGGCCTTTTGCCGCCTGCAGGATCGCAACGGCCGTATCCGCCATGAAGCGTGCCGTCGAGAGTGGCGTGTAGAAGTCGCCGAGCATCCCTTCGTTGGCGGCATCGATGGTGCGGGCATCGATCTCGGCGCGATACGGGAACGTACCGGCAAGCACCATCTCGTCGGTGAGGAGCGCCGTATGCAGCACGTAGTAGTCGAACATCGACTGGAACGAGCCCCGGACGCCATTCACGGTCAGCGCGATGGAACCGGCCTTGAGATCATCCGGTGTGAGGTTGACCGGATCCTCGACCTGGAGGAAGTCGGTACAGGACACGCCGGCGAGGAGCACGCCGGTCATGAGGAGCGTGCGACCGAGGCGGCGCCAGGCACGCAGCGGGCGTGCCGCCGCGGGCGACTGACCAGTGCGCGGCGAGGATTTCCCCGAATGTGTGGTCATGGTCATCGCGGGCTCAGTAGTTGAGGGAGAGGCCAACGACGATGGCACGCGTCTGCCCCGCGCTGAAGAAGTCGCGCTGCGAGGCGTTCTGGCGGCCCTGGCTGTTGATCTCCGGGTCGGTGCCGGGGTAGTCGGTCCACGTGCCGAGATTGGTTCCCGTGAGACTCACCGTCGCGCCGGAGGCGCCGATCCCGCGCACCCACGAGGCAGGCAGTCGGTAGTTTGCTGACAGTGTGCGGAGCTTCACGAACCCGCCGTCGTAGAGGAACATGTACGGCTGGAAGTTGGCGGCCGGGTTGGCCTTGAGGATCGCCGTCTTCGTGGGCTTCCCATCGGGGCCGCGTTCATACTTCGCCGCACATGTGCCGAACGCCTGCCGACACTGATAGACCTCCGTGTAGTTCACCTGCTTGTTTCCGCCCGACGCCGCGAGCTGCCCGTGGAGCGTAAGCCGGTCCTTGAGGAGCGTGAGCGTGGACGAGAGGCTCCCGGTGTACGTGGGCGTTGGCTGACCCAGGTAGAGGGCCTCCGGGCCGATGACCACCTTGCCGGAGGCATCGAGGCTCACGGGTCGCATGAAATACGCACCGTAGGCATAGCCTTCGCGATGCTGCTGCAGCCCACGACCGCCCACGGGGATCGGTGCGGTGAGCCGGGTGATTTCGCTGTTCACGTGGGAGACCGCCAGGCGTGACATCCAGCGCACCGACTCGCGGCTCATGAGCGTGGCGTCGAGGGCGGCCTCGAAACCGGTGTTCTTGACGCCGCCCACGTTGCTCCAGATCCCCTGGGGAAAGCCGTTGGACGGCGGGAGGGGCCGCAGGACCAGCGCGTCCTTGGTGAGCTTGTCGTAGTAGGTGAGTTCCAGCCCGATCCGGTGCGAGAAGAACGAACCATCGAAGCCGATCTCGAGCTCCTGTCCGCGTTCAGGCTTGAGCTGAGGATTGCCCTGACGCAGCGTGCTGAACCCCGACGCTGCCGAACCGTTCGGCATCGTCACGCTCGTCACCTGGAGCAGCGTGCTGGCGTCGAACGTGCCGGGCTGCTTGCCCGACGTTCCCCACGCGGCGCGCAGCCGCAGTTCGTCCACCGGAAGCCCGGGGAACCACGGCGCATCGCTGATGACCCACGAGGCGGCGATCTTGGGATAGGCCACCGAACCGAGGTTGCTGCCAAAGGCGCTGTTGCGGTCGAACCTCACCGCCGGCGTGACGAAGACGCGATCGGCGTAGCTCAGTTGCTGCTGGACGAAGAAGCCGACCGTGCGGACTTCGTTGAATGCTTCGCCGGCCTCGGTGGCCGCGCCGTTGCCCACCGTACCCGCTCCCGGCGGAAATCCGAAGCCGGTGGCCTCGGCCGCGCGCAGCAGCGTCGTGTGGTACTGACCTCCGATCGTGGTCTGTGATGTCCAACCGCCAGGCAGCGGGAGTGTCAGTGCACTCGTCCCTTCCATGGTCACCGCGCGGTTCTGCACATCGTTCACCGTACGCTGCGGATCGTTGTCGAGGATCTTGAGCGGGACGTTGGGGATCATGTTCCACCCATACTCCGAGTAGGCGTCGTACCCGAGGGTAAAGCGATTCGTCCAGCGATCGCTCTGGGTGTGCGTCAGGGTCGCTGAACCGGTGTAGCGCTCCAGCTTGACCTGATTGTCCATCGTTTCCAGCCGTGCGAAGTTGTTGTTTCCGACGAAGGTCCGATCGTAGTCGCACGTGGAGGCAGTCACGGTGGCGAGGGCGCCGCCCGACTTGCGCGCCTCTTCGAGCGCGCGCGGGCAGGTGAGCATCGACGCGCCTGCGCCGTTCGGATCCGTGGCGCGGATCGGCGCCCACATCGGCTGTCCGAGCATCACCGCTCCGATGTAGCCCCAGCTCTCGCCGTCATTGTAGTTGTAGGCCGTGGAACTGGTCGTATACCCGTTGGAGATGATCACGCTCACGTTGTCGCGGGGCATGAGCGTGAAGTTGCCGCGGACGTTGTAGGCGCGCTGTCCATTGGTCCGGAACACGCCATCCTGATCCTTGTACTCCAGCGACGTGTAGTACTTGAGCCCCGCATTTCCCCCCTGCAGCGACACTCCGGCCTTGGACGTGGGACCCTGGCGGAAGGGATTGTAGTAGGCACGCGCGTTGGGCATGTCGACCGAGCCCTTGAGCGTGTTGATGTAGTACGTGGTGTCCTTGTAGCCGGGCCCCAGATCCATCGATGGGTTCCAGGCCCGCACCGGATACTCATTCGGATCCCACATGGTGCCGTACTCCGCGTGCGCGGAGAACTGCGCGCTCGTGCTGCTGCCACCGGTCTTCGTGGTGATGCGAATGACCCCGGCGGCCGCCTCTGTGCCGTAGAGCGTTGCCGCGGCGGGTCCCTTCACGATCTCGATCGACGCGATGTTGTTGGGGTCGATATCCAGCATCCGGTCCGACATGGCCCCGCCAACGCCGCGGCCGCGCGCGTCGGTGTTGATGCGTGCCCCGTCCACGTACACGATGGGCGTGTTGCTCAGGTTGATGCTGGTGTTCCCGCGGATCCTGATGTTCACTGCGTTGCCCACCGAGCCGCTCGCCGTGGTGATGTCCACGCCGGTCGCGTTCCCCTGGATGAGCGTCGCCACGTTGGTCGGCGCCTTGAGTTCCGCCTGCCGGACGACGTCGATCGTGCTGACCGCGTTGCCGATCTCACGCTTCCGCTGCTCTCCGGTGGCCGTGACGACCACCTCACTCAACGACACCGCCGCGCTCGTCAGCTCGAAGTCGACGGTGATCGTCTGGCCGGCGGTCACCTGTACCTGTCGCGACATGGACGCATAGCCGATGCGCCGAACCGTCAGCGCAACTTCCCCCGGCTGCACACCACTGATGGAGTACTTGCCGTCCGCGCGGCTGGTTGCACCAAGCGTCGTCCCGGTCACGAAGACCTGCACCGCGGCAAGCGGCTGCTTGCTCGCCGCATCAGTGACGGTGCCAGTGACCGTTCCGCCCTGGGCGCCGGCATGACGCGCACCCGCCGAGGTGAAGAGCACGAACAGAGTCGTAATCGCGAGCCACGCGCTCGCCCACCGTCGCGGCATTGCGTACATCACCTACCTCCTGTCTGCGCATTCGGAGACTGATTCAGAATCCCTGGCGATCGGGCCGACTATAAGAACCGGCGCAGCGCTGCGAAAGAGCACGCAGAAGCGCACATTCGAAGTGGAACCCCGCCTCGCGCCATTGCTGAGATTGCCACCACCACCATCGATACTCTTCAGTCGGCGGTGCACCGTACGCACCTCAGCGCCCGCGGCTCCAGCGCGGCGCACGTGACTCGCCGTGCTGTCGCCGGGGCGACAGCCGCCATGACCAAGGTCTCCTGCGCGCCCGTACGTGCACCAACGCGCATCCGTTGCGACTCAGCGAGGCCGCGCGTCGAACGTCGACGAAGCGACGATTAAGCTGCATCCCGGTTGATCCCCGATCGACGTAGGGAGATTCCGGACCTCGCGAACGGCTCATGGGGCGGCTGGGCTCGCCAGCATTCACCGGATTCGCAGGCGCATTCGCGCCGTTCGAGCGCGACGTGCCACCGGCACAGCACCCGGGACGGCGCGTCAGAACCCGCATCGCACGCGCGGCGAGTGAATCCGCACCACCGTCGACGGCAGCGCAGCCCGGGCCGGGCATCAGGAACTTCATCCTGTCGGCTTCGTGTGCGCGACGACATGTTCGGGTGTCGGCCGCTCCTCCACCTGCCATTCATCCATACCATGCGTGCCATGTGTGCCATGCGTTCGATCATTCGCCATGCCGTGGCTGGCTCCGTGCTCGGTGCCGTCGTCTCCCTTGCCTCGGTCGTCCCCGTGGCGCGCCTCGACGCGCAGGATCTGGACTTTTCGCAGATGCGCTGGCGCGACATCGGCCCCACACGTGCCGGGCGCGCGCGCGCCGTCTCCGGCGTCGCCAGTCAGCCCAACACCTTTTACGCCGGTTTCGACAACGGCGGTGTGTGGCGCTCGACGGACTTCGGCGCCAACTGGGTGCCGCTCTTTGACCGGGAGTCCACGGGATCCATCGGCGCGATCGCCGTGGCGCCGTCCAATCCCCGCGTCATCTATGTAGGAAGCGGGGCCGGGATCATCCGCCCCGACCTCTCGATCGGCGACGGGGTGTACAAGTCGATCGATGGTGGCGCGACGTGGACGCACCTGGGACTGCGCGAGAGCCAGATGATCGCCGCGATCGCCGTCGATCCGGGCAACGAGAACCGTCTCTTCGTCGCAGTCCTTGGCCACCCGTACGCGCCTAACGCCGAGCGTGGGGTGTTTCGGTCGATGGACGGTGGGCGGACCTTCGAGAAGGTGCTGTTCAAGGATGAATACACCAGCGCCAACGAGGTGGTGATCGACCCCGGCAACCCGAACATCGTCTACGCCACGCTCTGGCAGCAGCAGGAGAGCTTCATCGAAGGGCGTGCCTTCAACGGCGCGGGAATGGGGATTTTCAAGTCGACGGACGGCGGCACCACGTGGACCCAGCTCTCGATGGGCCTGCCCTCGACGCTTCAGGCGAATATCGCGGTCGCACCCAGCGCCACCAACGTCCTCTACGCCGTCGTCGCGCCGGGCGAGGGGCCGATCCGCTTCTACAAGTCGACGGACGGCGGGGCCACCTGGTATCAGCCGATCCTCGGCGCGCGCAACGAGACGCCGGAGGCGAAGCAGGACATGCGCCCGCTCTCGCGCATTGGCGGAGGCGATCTCCCCACTCTCGCCGTCGACCCACGCAACCCGGACGTGGTGTACAGCGCCTCGGTCGTGATGTGGCGCACCGAGAACGGCGGCCTGACCTGGAGCGCGGTGCGTGGCGCCCCCGGCGGCGACGACTACCAGCGGATCTGGATCAACCCCAACGATCCGAAGATCATCGTCGCCGTCGCGGACCAGGGCGCGGTGGTGTCAGCCAATCGCGGCGTGTCATGGAGCAACTGGTACAACCAGAACACCGCGGCGATGTACCACGTCACCACCGACTTCTCCTTCCCGTACCGCGTCTGCAGCGGTCAGCAGGACTCGGGGTCGGCGTGTGTGCAGAGCCGCTCGGACGACGGACGCATCACGTTCCACGACTGGCATCCCGTCAACATCCAGGAGTACGGCATGGCGGCGCCGGATCCGACCGATCCCGACGTGGTGTTCGGGAGCCAGCGGTCCGGAGTGTCGCGCTACGATCGTCGCACGCGCCAGACGCAGCAGGTGGGGCCTGACGTCTCGGGAACGCTCCCAGGCGGCGGGGCGATGAACCGCAACGTGCGCACCATGCCGTTGCACTTTTCACCGGTCGACCAGCGGACGCTGTACTACGCGTCGAACGTGGTATGGAAGAGCACCGACAAGGCGCACTCCTGGACCCGCATCTCCCCGGACCTCACCCGCCAGACGTGGGCGGTGCCGGCCAACGCCGGCAAGTACGCCTCCACCGTCACGCCCGGCCCGTGGGGAAGCATCACCGCCCTCTCACCCTCGCCTCGGTCGCTGTCGACGATCTGGGTCGGGACCGACGACGGCTTCATCCAGGTCACGACCGACGGGGGCACCTCGTGGCGCAACGTCACGCCGCCATCGATCAGGCCATGGACCCGGATCTTCAACATCGAGGCCGGACACTTCGACAATCTCACGGCATACGCCGCCGCCAATACGCTCCGGCTCGACGACATCAATCCGCACTTCTATCGCACACACGATGGCGGGAAGTCGTGGACCGAGATCAACACCGGGATTCCGGGTGGTGCGGTGGCCAATTCCATCCGCGAAGACCCGCGGCAGCGCGGCCTGCTGTACGCGGCGACCGACGCGCAGGTCTGGGTCTCGTTCGACGACGGCGATCACTGGCAGTCGCTCCGAAACGGCATGCCGGCGATTTCGGTTCGCGACCTGCAGATCAAGGATGACTCCACCTGCCTCTGCGCCGACCTCATCGCCGGAACGCACGGTCGCGGTTTCTGGATCCTCGACAACGTGACGCCGCTGCGCCAGGCGGCGGCGGCGCGCCAGGCGCTCTCGTCAGGCAGTCCCTACCTGTTCAAGCCAGGGACTGCCGTGCGCGTGCGCTTCGCCACCAACGAGCCGACACCGTGGCCACCCGAGCTTCCGGCCGGAGAGAACCCGCCACCGGGAGGACTCATCGACTACTACCTCCCGCGTGACGCGAGCGGCGAGGTGAAGCTCGAGGTGCTCGACACGAAGGGAACGGTCGTGCGTTCGTTCTCGAGCACCGAACCGGTCTTTGATCCGGATCCGGGCAAGGACATGGCGGCGTACGACGCGGTGTGTCAGAAGAACCCCACGGCGGCGTATTGCGGACTGCCGCTCTACTGGCCCGCGCCACAGTACATCATCTCGACGAAGGCCGGGATGCACCGCTTCAGCTGGGACCTCCGCTTCGACCCCGTCTCGCCGCAGGATCTGATACCGGCCGGCGATGAGGAGGCCACCGGCGCCGTGCCCGGTCGAACGTACCCCAACTACAACGTGCCGTGGGTTCCGGCGGGAAGTTACACGGTCCGCCTCACGGTCGAGGGAAAGACGTACACACAGCCGATCGAGGTGAAGCTCGACCCGCGCGTGAAGATCGCGCCGGCCGTCCTGGCGCAGATCAACGCACTCAGCGTCGAGATGTACCAGGGCGCGGTGTCGGCGCACCGGGCGTTCAACGACGCCAAGGCCCTGGCCTCGAAGGTTGCATCCCTGAGTGGCACCGCGGCCGAGGCGCTGAAGAGTGAGCTGGAATCGCTCGCCCCGACGGGACAGCGGCGCACCATGCCCGGCGGCTTTCGGCGACGTGGGGCCCCGGTGGCGACGCCGTCGCTCGAACAGGTGAGCAACGCGCTGCAATCGGCGGGCATGGCTCTCCAGGCGACGGAAGCTCGGCCGACGGCCGTGCAGGTGGGCGCGTGCGAGGCGGCGCGAAGACAGCTGGCCGCAGTGATGGCCCGGTGGAGGACCGCCCAGGCACGGGCCGCTGCGCTGGGCGTGGGACGTTAGGCACAACGCGCCGCGCTCACGCGATCGGGGGATCGGGCGATCGAACCAACGCCCGGTCTCATCAGCGCACGCGGGTCACACGAGGATCGGCAAGGATACCGGATCCTGCCCCGACAGGGCGGCCCGCTCGAGTCGTCTCGTCTCGGCCTGCGGTGCGGTTCCGAGTTCGTCGCGGAGGAGTTGTGAGCAGAGGCGGTACTGCAGGAGCGCGTCCTCGCGCCGACCACTCCGGATCAGCGCCCGGATGACCCGCTGATGCAGATCCTCGCGCAAGGGGTCCACACGCAGAGCGCGGTGCAGGCAGGCGATGCCACGGTCCATCGCGCCCTGCGCACAGCACAAGTCCGCCAGGCGTGCGGACGCTGCCACGAACACCTTGCGCGCTTCAGTTCGTTCGACCTCGCACCAGTCCGCGTAGGGATCATCGGCAAAGAGGTCGCCACGATACAGTTCGAGCGCGCCTTCAAGGCTTGCCATGGCTTCGTCTCGCCGGCCCTGCCGGATCGCGGCTTCTCCCGCCGCGACTCCCCGCCGGAAGTGCTGCAGATCGATCCAGTGTGGCGACTGGGCGTTGAAGTAGTACACATCGCCGGTGTTGCAGAGGAACAGCCACTTGCGCTGATGTCGATACGGCTCGATGACCGAGCGCAGCGCGTGGATGACGCCGTGAAGCCTGTTGGCGCCGCTCGCGCCGTCCACGCCCGGCCACAGTCGTTCGACCAGTGCATCGCGACTCATCGGCGTCCCGGGCTCGAGCACGAGGATCCGGAGCAGCGTCAGCGCCTTGCGTCTGGCAAAGCGCGATAACGGCACGGGCGTCCCCGACGCGTGGACCTCGAGACCACCCAGGCACCGGATGTCGAGCATCCGGTCGGCGCGCGGCCTGGGTACGGACTTCCGTTTCGCCACGCCGGGACCGGGGTCGAGTCTGACCGCGGCTTCGGCAGCCATCGCGAGCAGGGGAATCAGATCCCTGCTCGCCGGTTCCGGGGGCTCCGGTCGATCGAGGACGGCCACGCCAACCAGGCGGCGGTCCACCCGCAGCGGCAGGCAGAGCGGTGACTGCGTGCCCGGCGGGAGGCAGCGACACGCGAGCGGCCATTCCTCGCGAGCGCCGGCGACGATCACTCCGTGGCCCGACTGAACCTGGCGGCACCGCACCATGCCGTCGAGCGCGTCCGCACAGATACTGGCCGTGCCTTCGCAGCTGAAGAGGGACGACTCACGGCCCGGAGCTCCATAGAGGACCAGCGAGCCATGCCTGGCTCTGGCCGACGCGATCAGCGTCGCCAGGCACGCGGAAGCGCGCACGTCCGTTCCCGGGCCGGCGTCAAAGACCGCCTGCTCCATCTTCTCGCGAGCGGCCAGCAGTTCGGCACGAACAAACGCGGCCAGCGTCAGGCCCGCACGTTGGACCAATGTCGTTGCCGTCTGCAGCGGGGCACGGCGGCTCCGCCAGGCGAGACTCACGCACCCGAGCGTGTGCCCGGGTCCCGACACCAGCGGCACCGACAGGAACGATGTCACACCGAAGCGGGTGAGTCCCGGCCGGAGGAAGCGCGCGTCGTCCTGCAGGCTTCGTGTGGACACCGGCTGTCCGGTCGACGCCACGATGCCCGGGAACCCGTCGCCTGTCCTGAAGCGAAGCTGCTCCTGAAGCACGCGACGATGCACACCCCGGCAACACGCCAACAGCATGTCCTCTCCCTCGGGCTCGCGAAGCGCGATCTCGCAATCCACGGCACCCGTGGCCTTGAGAAGCAGGTCGGCGGCTTCGTCGAGTGTACGTCCGAGGTCGCCGGGCACCAGCCGCTCGGTGAGCGCACCCAGAACGGTGCGTTCGTTCGGCCGGCGCATTCGCCTCACGGAGACTCCTTCAGGACGTCGCGCACCCACCCACGGGCAGCCATCATGTTGGGAAAGCCGATCGTGGGACATGACAACAGCACGACGTGCTCCAGCGCTTCGGGCTCGACCCCGGCATACAGCGCTTTGCGCGCATGGGCGTGTGCCGACCCCTCCATTCGGGCGCCGATCGAGATCGCCAACTTGACCAGCGCCACTTCCCGGAGCGTGAGCGGGCCCGCCCGGGCGATCAGTCCGGTCATCTCTTCGTAGGCCTTCGCGACATCCGGGTACTGCTCAGCGAAATGGCGGTACGATGTTGGTGGTTTGGGGAGTCCTGGCGTCAATCCATCCACGAGCGCCTCCGGTCATGACGCTGTAACTGATCTTCCGGCCCAGTCGTTCGCTATCCGACAGCAGGCCCTGGGCGCGACGGCAGGACACCTTCATTGGCGAGCCAACGCCGACGCTCGAAGGCACCGCCACAGGTTGAACCTGTCGCTTTCGGTCGATCCCACTGTCAGAGACCCTCCACGACTGGCGTCCGAGGATCGCCTACTCACTGTGTCAGGAAGTGCCCTTCTCCGCACCGCGGCGAATGACGCCACGGCTGGTCGAACACCGCGCGGCGCAGCAAGGCCTGATGAACCTCGGCTGGTCCCGTTCCGCCACCCATCCATTGGTCGGCTCTCGTCGCGCACCGAACGCCCGAGCCACGGATCACGGACGGTCGAGCGAGACCAGCTGGCGAACCGCGGTGGCGAAATCTCTCCGCATCTGCGGGGCGAAGTCGTGTGCGACGCCGGCGTATGGACGAAACTCGACACGGAACCCCATACGCGCCAACTGTTGCGCCGCACGCCGTGTGGGTTCGGGCGGTACCGTCGTATCCGCCTCACCGTGCATCGCCATGATCAAGGGACACTGCGGCGTGCAGTGGTTCTCCCGTGGCATCCAATCCGGCCTGAAGCGCGCGGCGACCGGAAACGCCGCCGCGAGTCGTTCGGGATGGCGGAGGGCAATGAGAAAACTCAGATCGCCACCGTACGACACGCCGGCAACCACTGGTTTGCCGCGTGTGGGAAAGGTCGCGGTGGCCGCGGCAATGAATCCCGAGACCTCTTCGACGACGGCATTCGTCAGTTCCTCCTGTTCAGCGAGCGGCAATGCCGTGAATCCGGACGGGAACCACGAGCGTCCGGCACCCGGTCGCGGGTAGCTCCCCTGGGGAAGGACGACCCTGGCCCTGAATCCCAGGTCGGCGAAGTACGCAGCCATCTCGTCGAGCGTCGCGCCCGAGTAGTGGAGCCCGACGATCATCGGCAGCCGATCGGTCGGCCTGGCCCCTCCGGTGACGAACGCGAGATATGGGAACCCGGCGAGCGACCCTTCCTGCCGGTATGCAGCCTCGGCCGCTCCCGAGGTCGTGCGCTGCGCGGCCGCGGCGTACCCGGGCAAGGCCAGCGCCAGAAGGATCAGGCGCAGAGAAGAAGCCACACGCGTGAACATCGACACGCCTTCGAGAACGTGAGATCCACCGGAGGCCACGCGCGGCCTACCGCTTCTTCCCAACGCCGGGAACGCGCACAACCTGCTTCATCCACGACTGGACCTGTTGCACATCGAGGTCCTCGACGGATCGGAGATCCACGCCGCGCGTCGCCTTGCCCATCGCCACTGGCGTCACCGGCGGGACAGGCTCAAGCGCCGCGCCGCTGATGAACATGAGCTTGACGTGGCCGGCGAAACCGCCGCACGAGAAGCACCAGCCGTCGCCGACGCCATAATACGCCATGCCCCACTTCACGGAGCGCTGCAGGCCCGGCAGTGTCTTCGCCGCCAGCGCATCGACCGTCTCCGCGATGGTGCGCTGCGGCTCAGGCAGACTCGCGATGTAGGCAAAGACCGCCTTGTCTCCAACGGCTGCCTTCGCCGGACTGGCCTTGCCGGCGAGCATGGATACTGGCAGCGCCGTGGCCGTCTTGCCTTGCGGCGCCCTGGCCTTCCCGGGTCCGGGAGCTGCGGGTCTTGGCTTCGTCTCGGCCTTCCGGGCAGTCATCGTGTCCCCCGTACGCTGTCTGGGTGTCCGCCTAACGGTCGTGCAACGTGTAGCGCTCTCCTGCCTATCGAGGCGGCAGCGGCGCGCCCAACAGATTGGCGAGTGCACGGATGGTCGAATCCTGCCGACCCACGAGCACCGTCAGCGAGTCCACACGCTCCTGCAGGTCGAGCTGCCCTTCGCGCATGTCCTGCACCGCCGTCCCGAGTTCGAACACCGTCTGCGCCATGTCCACGTCCTGACGCGTGGGGAGCCCGCAGCCCGCGACCACCGCGACGAGCGCCACGCAGCTCACCTGGACCTTCCACCCTGAGGATTGGTGTGCCATGCCCAAACCTTACGCCCGCCACCACATCCGCGAAAGCAGCGAAACGATTCAAGCGGCGCGAAATCGGTGCCAGGCGACGGGCGGCGATCGACGATCATGCAGTCCCGACCTGAGACCGATCATGCCTCGACCCCTCCCTCCTCCCGCACGACTCGGCGTCACGCTGCCTGAGCTGCTGCTCGTGATCGCGCTGCTCGCAATCGTCGCTGCAATGTCGCTGACACGCATCGCGGGCCTGCACGATCGCCTGGCAGCCCGCGGCGCCGCGGGTCTGCTCACCCGCGCGCTCTTCGATGCGCGGCACGCCGCATGGAGGCTCGGCACGCGGGTGGCGGTACGTGTGGATACGGCTCTGGGCCGAGCCACCATCGGGACCATGAGCGGGCCGCTGGCGCTGCACGACCTGCGCACGGTCTTCGGAGTGACTTTGGAGGCCACGCGCGATTCGCTGGCGTACCTCCCGGACGGACTCGCCTACGGCGCTTCCAACGCGCGGTTCATCGTGGCGCGCGGGGCGGCTGCCGAAACCGTTACGGTCAGCCGTGTAGGGCGCGTACGGCGATAGGCGCGATCAGCCGAAATCAAACCCCGGCATCGAAACGCGGTCGATCGGCTGACCAAGCACGCGCTCGATCGTGCGCACCATCGCGATCTCGTCGGGCGCCATGAACGTGAACGCATCCCCCGTCTGCGCCGCCCGCCCCGTCCGCCCGATGCGATGGATGTAGTCCTCCGCTTGCCCCGGCACATCGTAGTTGACGACGTGCGAAATGCCGGAGATGTCCAGCCCGCGCTGCGCGATGTCGGTCGCCACGAGCACCTTCGTCGTGCCGGCGCGAAATCCCTCCAGTGCGGCGTTGCGCTGCGCCTGCGTCTTGTCGGCGTGCATCGCGGTCGCCTCGATCCCAGCCTCCTGCAGGCCGCGCACCACCCGGTCAGCACCATGCTTGGTGCGCGTGAACACCAGCACCGAGTCCATCGACGGCTGCTTGAGCAGCGCCACCAGCAGCGAGGTCTTCCTCGACCCCGGCACCGGATACACGGCGTGACGCACCGTATGCGCCGCCTGCGACCGCCGACCGACCTGCACCACCGTGGGCCGACGCAGGTACTTGCGTGCAAGCGCCTCCACTTCGGGCGGCATGGTCGCACTGAAGAGCAAGGTCTGCCGATACGGCGAGATGCCACCCACGATGCGGCTGATCTGCGGCGCGAACCCCATGTCGAGCATGCGATCGGCTTCGTCGAGCACGAGAATCTCGACGAGATCGAGCGAGACGTTCGCGCGCTCCATGTGGTCGATGAGCCGACCCGGCGTGGCCACGAGCACGTCGACGCCGGTGGAGAGGGCACGCTCCTGCGGTTCATAGGCAACCCCGCCATAGATCGGCGCCACGTCCACCGCCGCGTACTTGCCGTACTTCCGGAACGAGGTCTCCACCTGCTGGCAGAGTTCACGCGTTGGCGTCAGGATCAACGCGCGCAACCGCCGCGGGCCACCACTCAGCCGATTCACGATCGGCAGGGTGAACGCGGCGGTCTTGCCCGTGCCAGTCTGCGCCAGGCCCATCACGTCCCGGCCGCGCAGCGCGACGGGAATCGCCTGCTCCTGGATCGGCGTCGGAGACGCGTAGCCGGCGGACGCCACCGCGCGCAGCACTTCGGGGATCAGGCCCAGGGCCGTCCACGCTGGCGAGGCCTCCTTCTGATGTTCCCTGGTGAGAGCCCCGCTATCCGACGGCGGCGCCTCCTCCACGGAGGTCGCCTCCTCGACGGCCGATGCAACGACGGCCGGCGCGATCGCCGCGTCGCCTGACGGCGCCTCGTGGCGCCGAGTGGATCGCTTCCTGGATGTCATGCCTGAGGGAGTGCCGTTGACTGCTGAAGCTAACAGCGAGGTGCGACACTCGACGCTCCGACCGGTGCGAACCTCCCAACGCCTATCATCTCGGTCTTCACGCGGCCGATTGAGGGTCCATATCCACCCTATGACGCTGCAATTCCACGCACGCTACGCGCACTCCACCGGTCGCCCAAGCAACGACGCGATGAGGCCAAGGCGAAACGTCGCGTCGACCGGGAGACCGGATGCCCCAGCACCCTGAAGGTCGGCAAAGGGCCACGCGACCGTGTTGGCAGTGACGGCGCCGTGGGATTTGGATGGCCGCCACACCAGGTCGCGGTCGCGGTCGTCAATGAACCGCTCGAAGAGCCTCATCCAGCCCTCGTGCCGCTGCAGGATGGTCAGTCGCGCCATCAACTCGAACCAGAACAGCGTAAACGGCACGTCGCCGTCCACGCCCGCCCGCGTGCCGAGCGGATCTCCCAGCACGAGATACGGATGCGGGAGCACGCTGCCCGCCACGACCTGTGCCGGCGCGTGCTTCGACGCCGGTCGCGAGAGATACGCCATCAGCCGCTCGACGAAGTCGTCACGCTCGTTCCGAAACCCCGGCATGAAGGCCAGCATGAGCAGGAAATGCAGCGTCGGCGGCGAGGCGTCGGCCGAGATCGCGTGCGCACCCGACACCTTGACCCATGGATCCTCAGCGAGCGCAGACGAGATGAAGTCGTCGACGCGCTCGACGGCCCGGGTCGCGGCCCCGCGCAGCCTGGGGTCGCGTTCGTACCCCGCGTGCGCGAGCGCAGCCGCGGCGGCGGCCCGCAGCACGCCGCGCCCCCACGCCACGGTTTCCGGGTCTTTGCCGTTGCCCGCGAGCTCATAGAGAAACTGTGGGTCGCCATCTTCGGCGAGGAGCCGGAAAAGCGGCCGACGCGCGTGATGAAGCGGTGGGGACTCCTGATGCCACCCAAGTTCGAGCAAACGGTGGACGGCGCTCGCGGTCCCAATGTGCGTCGCAGGGCTTCGGCCGCCCGGCACGGGGACCTGAAGAATGGATCCACCCCAGGTTCCTTCGACCGACTGGTGTACGACGAGCCTGGCCGCTTCCTTGGTGAGGGTCAGTGCATCGAGTTGCCTTGGCTGTCCTTCTTCTGGCAAGAACGCCTTGATGGCTCGATACTGTACTGAATGTGAGCCATTGCTGAGCAGCCAATCGACCGGAACGTCGATGGGTGGCGGCGGCGGGGGTGGAGGCGGCGGCGCAGGAGGAGGCGGCGGCGGGAGCGGTAACTCCGAATCGTCATCCAGTGGAAGCATCATCGCGTCGCTTTCGAGGTAAGCCACTACGCCACATGAAGATACGGGCACGCACATCACGACAGCCCGGCGGGCGGCGTAACGATATCCTTTTATGTTCGCGGCGCTAGTGGCCCCGTGCGTGTAGGTTGGCCGCTATGACACTCAACGGCCGCACGCGTGCGAGGTGAATTCGTCGATGTCGGCGATGCTCGGCTCTACTACTACGCCGCCGGTACTCGCGGCGCCGGTGAGCCGATCGTCCTGCTCCACGGCTTCCCCACCTCGTCGCACGTCTGGAGTCGCGTCGTGCCATTGCTCCCGCCGGGCCACCGGGTCGTGGTGCTCGACCTGCTTGGGTACGGTCGCAGCGATCGACCCGGAGCTTCCGTCGATCTCTCCATCCGTGGCCACGCGGACCGCGTCCTCAAGCTCATGGACGCCCTCGGGATCAACTACGCGGCGCTTGTTGGGCATGACCTGGGCGGTGGCATCGCCATCGAGTTGGCGCTGCGAGCGCCAGCGAGGGTATCGCGGCTCTGTCTTGTCGATAGCGTAGCCTTTGGCGAGTGGCCGGGTCGCGAAGTGCGGCTCGCACGTGCCACGCTCCCGCTCACGCGCCACCTCCCGGGAAGCTGGATTGGCTCGATCCTCAGGGCCGACCTGCTCCGCGGCTATGCCTCGTCCGAGGAAGGTGCCCACAGTGTGGACCAGTTCATCAAGCCGTTCGCCGATGGCGAGGGAGTGCAGACGTTGGTGCGGCACCTGGAATCGCTGGACGCCACAGAGACGATCGCACACGCCGTTCGCCTGCAGCACGTCGTGGTACCCACCGCCATTGTGTGGGGGGCGGACGACCCTTTCCTTCCGGTGAACCTTGCGCGGCGGCTTCACGACGCGATACCGGGGTCGACGATCGATCTCGTCCCGGGCGGTCGTCACTTCCTTCCCGAGGAATCGCCCGAACGCGTGGGCGACGTGGTCTCCTCCCTGCTCTCCCGATGACCGGCACTCGGCTCGACACGTTTCGCGCGATGGTGGCGAAAAGCCCCTCGAATGTCCTGGCGCGCTTCGGCCTCGCAAACGAACTGCTCAAGGCGCAACTCTGGGGCGAGGCAGAAGAACATCTGCGGGCTTACCTCGAAGGGTACGACGACGAAGGCAACGGCCATGGTCGCCACGCCGAGGCGCTCGAAGCCCTGGGCCGTCGCACCGAAGCCGCCGAGGCCTTGCGCCGCGGCATCGCAGCGGCACATCGGTTCGGGCATCCGAGCATGGCCAATGAACTCCGTGAACGACTCGATGTCCTGGAGGATTCCGAGTGAGCACGACCCGTCTCTTCATCCTTGCCGCGTTGCTCCTCAGCCCCGTCGCGCTTGTTGAAGCCCAGGGAGCCATCGGGCCCGCACGGCAGCCGGTGAGCATTGGTGCGCGCGTGCGGGTCCTGGCGCCTTCGCTTCGGCGTGATCGGTTCGTCGGGCGCATCGACTCCCTCGACACGGGCGAGATGGTGCTCGACACCGCGGGCGTGCGACGACGCCTTGGCTTCGAGATGGGGCCGGTGCTCGTGGAGTCGTTCCGCCGCGTGCGCATCCGGACGGGCGCGATCGACGCCATCGAGGTGAGCGGCGGTCGCACGACGCGATCGGCAACGATCAAGGGCATCCTGATCGGCGGCGTGATCGGCGCGGCGCTGATCGGCTTTGGTCAGGCGCCCGAAGTGAACCCCACGTTCAAGGACTTCCTCAAGAGCGCGCCGGTTGGCCTGGCGATCGGCGCGGTGGTGGGCGGCGGCGTCGGCTACGCGCTTGGCGGCGAGAAGTGGCTACCGGCCGACGTGCCGAAATAGCGTTTCGGGCACACGACCGACCCCCGATGAGGTACCTTGGGGATCGCGGGGATCCGGGGATTCACAGGGGCCGGGCGCGGCCACCGAGGGTATTGCAGGGCCGGGCCTTGATTCACAATGGCGTAGCATCCTAAAATAAGGTCGGTCCTTATTTCAGGTTCCGTGGCATGCACCGACCGCCGCCCGGGAGCTACGTCGAGATCGCCACGGCGGGAGAGCGATTCCGGGCCTTCCTTCCCGCACCGCTGCCGCCAGATCCGCCGCTTGCGTGGTCCGGCACGCTGCGCCGGCGCTTCGACGAAGCGCTCCTCGCGCTTGGCAGACTCGACGCGCTCACCGCGCACCTGCCTAACGCGGCGCTCGTGCTCTACAGCTTCGTGCGCAAAGAGGCCGTGCTTTCATCGCAGATCGAAGGCACGCAGTCCTCGCTCGCTGACCTGCTGCTCTACGAGATCGACGAGCAACCGGGCGTGCCGGTGGCTGACGCGAGCGAGGTGAGTCGCTGCGTCGCCGCACTGGAGCACGGTCGCGCGAAGTTGCGCGGCGGGCTGCCGCTGTCGATGCGCCTGCTGCGTGGCATGCACGAGGTGTTGATGGCACATCCCGGGGGACGTGCCAGGACGCCGGGGGAGATCCGCCGTTCGCAGGTGTGGATCGGCGGCACCCGCCCCGGGAACGCCGCGTTCGTGCCGCCGCCCGCCAGCGCGCTGAGCGGGTGCCTGAAACCCTTCGAGCGGTTTCTGAACGACGAGCCGGAGCCGACACCGCCGCTGATCAAGGCGGCGCTTGCACACGTGCAGTTCGAAACGATCCACCCGTTCCTCGACGGCAACGGCCGCCTCGGGCGATTGCTCATCGTCCTGCAACTGGTGGCCGACGGCGTGCTGCGCGAGCCAATGCTGTACCCAAGCCTCTATTTCAAGACCCACCGCGCGCTCTACTACGAGCTGTTGAACGAAGTGCGGCTGCACGGCGACTGGGAACGGTGGCTGGAGTTCTTCGCGGAGGGGGTTGAGACAAGTGCAACACAAGCGGCCGCCACAGCCAACGCCCTGCTCGCGCTGGTCAACGCGGACCGCGACCGCATCGCCGGGCTGGGGCGCGCGGCGCCCTCGGCGCTCGACGTACACCAGGCGCTGCAGCGCCAGCCCATCGCCACCTCGGCAGCGCTGGTGAAGATCACCGGGCTCACGGCCGCCACCGTCAACAAGTCGCTGGCGCACCTGGAGCGCCTGCGAATCGTTATGGAACTGACGAACCGGCGGCGCGGGCGCGTGTTCAGCTACCGGCGCTACGTGGATGAACTGGCAGCCGAACCGGACGGGGCACGGTGAGCACCGGGACACCCCAGCGTCACGATGAAGCGGGAGCCCGAAGTCAGCCCTGCAAATCAGGACTGGCATTCCACGATGGCCAGCTGGTTCATGCAGCGTTGCCGCCTCGACGCGCTCGACATCGCCCTCTCCGTGGCGCAAGGGGCAGCGAACGCTTGTCGCAGATCCTCAGCGCCTAACGAACCTGCCGCGCGGCGTCGAGTGCGTTGGCGATCTCGCGCGAGAGCGCCCGCGCCTCCTGCGTCGCCGAGCCCACGTCGTTCAGCACCGACTGCACGCCGGCTGATCGCAGCGCAATCAGGTCGATGCGCATGCTCTGGAGCATGAGCGAGGCGCTTTCGAGCTGCGAGACCAGCGTGTCGCGCCGCGACGCGAGATCCTTGATGGTGCTGAGTTGCCGTTCCAGCAGCTGCACCTTGTGGTCGCGATCGCGCGATTCGGGCAGAGCCCTGGCCGCCTCGATGCGCTGGCCGAGTTCCTCAACCACCCCCGGTTGCACATCTTCGTCCAGCCGGTGCAGCGACTGCGCGACCGACCCGACGCGCTCGGCGAGGGCGTCCACCGTTGGCAGGACGTCGGGGATGAGGTCGCGGTCGGCTTTCGTGAGTTTGGACACCGCTTCGTGGATGGTCTGTCGATCGGTGGCTGCGCGCCGGACGACGGCACCGTGGGGCCCGGCCAGCACGTCCCGCGGGGCCAGCTTCTCCGCGTAGACCGCCGGCGACGGCCCGGCCAGCAACTGCTCCTGCTCCGAACGTTCCTGCAGGCGATCGCGCGCCTCGCGTCCGAATACGTCCTTCAGGCGAATGCCTTCGGCCCACAACGATCCGGCGCGATGCAACAACCCGATCGACAGCCCGGCCATCGGGAAGAGGAACCAGAGAAAGTCGGGTGAAAACGCGATGTTGATGGCCGCGAGCATTCCAACGGTGATGGCGGCACTCGCGCTCTGCCGGCGGAACCGTCGGATCTTTTCCGAAACTGGCAGTCCGGCAAGCGGCGCGTACGGCTCTCCGCCACGGCCCACGTGCCGCCACTGACTCCGGGCATCGCGCCACGACGGAGGCATCCAGGGCGGCACGGGCGCGAGGTCGCGTCGGGCCGAGCCTTCCGGACCGTATTTCCTGAGCGCCTGCGGGTTGCCTTGCAGACCCGGTCGCCAGCCAGCGTTCGCGGCGTCAACCGCGTCGCGTGCGCCGCCGCGCTCACGCGCCGAGCGCTGCAGTCGATCGATGGCGCGTTCTTCGTGGCGGCCGGCACGGGCCGCATCAACCGCGGATCGCGGCGCCACGGAATGCTTCCATGCCGATGACAAACGATCCGACGCGACTCCGGGTTGCCCGTCCGCCACCGGTGCCTGTCGACCGCGGCCCGCATCCTGTCGATCAGCAAGGGCGCGGCAGAACTCTGCCGCGGTCGCGAAGCGATCATCCGGCTTTTTTGCCAGCGACTTCTCCAGCACGTGCAGCAGCCACGACGGCACATCGGCGCGCAGCTCGAGGAGCGGCCGTGGCGCCTCGCTGATGTGCTTCATCAGCATCGCCGGCGTATTTCCGGCCTGGAACGGTAACTCGCCGGACAACATCTGGTAGCCGACGACGGCCAGCGAGTAGAGGTCGGAGCGACCGTCGATCTCGCGGTCACCCATGCCCTGCTCGGGCGACATGTACGCCGGCGTCCCGACCGCGATGCCGGTCAGCGTCAGCCTCGCATCGCCCTCGGCGGCGCGAGCGATGCCGAAGTCCGTCACCATCGGTCGACCGCTGCGATCGATCAGGATGTTGTCGGGCTTTACATCGCGATGCACGATGCCGCGGCTGTGCGCGTACCCGAGCGCATCGGCGACCGCCATGAGGATGGAGCGGACGTCTTCGAACGGAAGCCGACGGTCGCGTGAAATGCGCGTCGCGAGGCTCTCACCCTCGACGAGACTCATCACGAAGCAGACGAGCCCTTCGCGCTCCTCGACGGCGAAGATCGGGACGATGTTGGGGTGACTCAGCTGCGCGGCGGTCTGCGCCTCACGCAGGAAGCGCTGCCGCACGTCATCGCGGTACGCGAGTTCCGGAGGCAGCACCTTGATCGCGACCTGGCGCCGGAGCTTGCGGTCCGTGGCGCGATAGACGACGCCCATGCCACCGCGCCCGATCTCGATGCCGACGTCGTAGGCGTCGCCGAGGGCGATGGTGACACGATCCCTGAGGGTGTCGGACATGCTGACCGAGGGCGCCGGGGGAGGACTACTGCCGTCTGACACTACCCGCGCGACGCGCCGACAGTTTCGACATCTCGTCCTTTACGTACATGGCGGTGTCGACCTCACGCGCGAGCGCCACGGCCTGCTCGGCGACCGAGGTAATGTGCTCGAACGTCTGGGAACCTGCCTTCAGCCGGACGATGTCGAGCCGCATGTTCTGCAGCGCGATGGCGCACGACTCGAGCTTCTCGCGCTGCGTTTTGGTACGACCCTCGATCTCGGCTACGGCGCGGCGTTGCCGCTTGAGGTACGCGAGCCGTCGCACACGTTCATCGCTGCCCTGCGTATCGAGGGGATTGGCCTCCGACTCGAGGCGCGCGATTTCGTTGTCGATCTCGGAGCCGGGCGTGTCGGGGAGCGCGCGCTCGGCCTCGCCGAGGGCGACGGCCAGCGCCTCGATCTTCTGGTACAGCGCCGCCGCTCCGGAAGGTACCTCGCGCAGCAGCTGCTGGTCCTTCTTTGGCAGCGTTTGCATCAGGCGAAGAATCTCCTCGCGGTTGCGCGCCGCGTCCTGCACGGCGCGGGCGTATCTCCCCACGACGGACGAGAGGCTTGCGGGTGACGCGCCACCGGGCAGGGCGATTGGTGCCACGTCTCCGGCGGCGAGCGCGCTGGTGCGTTCGTTCTTGAGGCGTTCGCGCTCCCGCACTTCGGCGCGCTTGCGCGGATCCCAGATGGCTCGAACAGAGTCGACCCAGTCCGCGACGACGTCGAAGAACATGCGGTCCCGCGGCTCCTTCATGACGTCGCGCCAGTCGAAGCCGTCGGTCCAGAGCTTGGCGTATTTCCAGGCGATGAAGATGGTCCACATCCCCCAGAGTCCGACGACGTCGATGACGCCGAACGCCGAGAGGATGATGGCGGCCACACCGAAGAACGCCCATGGCGTGGCGCCTTTGCGGAACGCGATGACCTTGGCGTCGCTCCACCGGCGTGCTTCTTCGGCCGAGATGGCACCGAAGCCGACGTCGGCGAGCGGACGCGGAACCTGATTCGCTGCGGGTGCACGTGCGGACGACGGCGTGGTGACGGGTCGCGCGACCAGGTTGCCGCGCGCATCGGGAACGTTGCCCGACTCGAGCGCGGCCGCGAGCGCGCTCGCGCTCGGGAGTCGGTTGGCGGGCTCCTTCTCGAGGAGCAGCATGATGGCGCGCCCGAGGTCGGGCTCGACGCCGGGGCAGCGCTCCTCGATGGGCGGCGGGACCTCGGACAGGTGCTTGACCAGCAGGGCCGGCGTGCTCGATGCGTTGAACGGAAGCTCGCCGCTCAGCATCTGGTAGCCAACGATGCCTAACGAATACAGGTCGCTGCGCCCGTCCACTTCGCGCTCCCCCATGGATTGCTCGGGGGACATGTAGGCCGGCGTACCGATCGCCATGCCGGTCGCGGTGAGGCGGGCATCGGCCCCTTCGGTCACGGCGCGCGCGATGCCGAAGTCGGTCACCATCACGCGCCCACCCGAGTCGATCAGGATGTTGTCCGGCTTGATGTCGCGGTGGACGACGCCGCGTTCATGTGCGTATGACAGCGCCCTGGCCACATCGATGAGGATGCGGCGCACCTCCGGGCCGGGCATGGCTCCGTCGCGATGGAGGCGCATGGCGAGGTTCTCGCCATCGACGTACGCCATGACGAAGAACACGAGGCCTTCCCGTTCATCGACCGAATAGATCGGCACGATGTTGGGGTGCCCGAGCTGAGCGGCGGTCTCGGCTTCGCGGAGGAAGCGAGACCGGATCTCGGCGCGGAATGCGAGCTCCGGCGGCAGCAGCTTGACGGCGACCTGCCGCTTGAGCCGTCGATCGCGCGCCAGATAGACGATCCCCATGCCGCCCCGGCCAATCTCGCGGTCCAGCTCGTATCCGTCGCTCAGGACGCGCTCGACGTGCGCGCGCAGCTCGGAGTCGGACGCCGGGAAGAGGGGTTCGGCCACCGTCAGGTGTGTGGAGTCGGCGCGGACATAGGCGACGCGAAGTGTAGCATTGGCCGAGTTGTCCGGGTAGGCGGCATGGCAGCAGCCCCTACGTCAGTCTGGCGGTCGAAAGTTGCAATCCCCGTCAGGGTGGCGTAAAACAGAAGCGCAGGATGTGCTCTGGGGTAAGCACCCTTGGGGGCTTCCCCTCGTCACCGCAATCCAGCGCGCCCAGCCGATATGTCACAGCGTCAGACCCTTCCAGTCCTGCCCCTGCGAGGCACCGTCATCTTCCCCGGCGTCACGAACCCGATTGCGGCGGGACGACCGGGCACCCTGCGCGCCATCGAAGCCGCGCTCAAGGGTGACCGCCTGGTCTTTGCGGTGGCGCAGCGCGACAACACCGACGAGCCGGCGCCCGAAATCCTCTATTCGATGGGCGTCATCGCCCGCATTGGGCAGATCCAGCGCGGCCTTGGCGGGGTGCAGCTGCTCCTGCAGGGCGAGCAGCGCGCGACGGCGCTGCAGTACACCCAGGGTGACGGCTACCTGACGGCCGTGATCCTGCCGACGGAGGAGATGAACCCGCTGGACCAGCAGGACGCGGCGTTCGAGGCCTTGCACAAGGAGACCCGCGAGCGCGCCCAGGAGCTGGGGGAAAAGCGGGGGCTCCCGGAGGAGGTCGTGCACCAGGTGCTGGACTCCGTGGATGACCCAGGCAAGTTCGCCGACCTCGTCGCTGGCTACATCGAGCTCACGGTCCCGGAGAAGCAGGGACTCCTCGAGACGCTGAGCGTCGAGGAGCGGCTGCGTCGCGTACTCGTCCACGTGCAGCGTCAGATCGGCATGCTCGAGGCGCAGGAAGAGATCAAGTCGCAGGTCCAGGAAGAGCTGGGCGAGCGGCAGCGTGAGATGTTCCTTCGCGAGCAGATGAAGGCGATCCAGAAGGAGCTGGGCGACGATGACCAGTCGAAGGAGGTCCAGGAGCTCCGCGACCGCCTGACGAAGCTCGAACTGCCCAAGGAGGCGCGGGCGGAAGTGGAGCGCGAGCTGGGCCGGTTGGAGCGTTCGGGCCGTGAGTCGATGGAGGCGCAGGTGATCCGCACGTATCTCGAGTGGATCGCCGAGTTGCCGTGGGGCAAGCGTTCGGACGATCATCTCGACCTCAATCGCGCGGGCGACATCCTGGACGAGGACCACTATGGGCTGCAGGACGTGAAGGATCGCGTGCTGGAGTTCCTGGCCGTGCGCCAGCTGCGGGCCAAGCAGGTCGCCGAGGAGGTCTCAAAGACGGGCGAGTTTCCGGCGTCGCGGCTGAAGGCGGCCCGGGAGGACGCGACGCCGACGCTTGGCAAGCAGGGCAGCGACGACGATCGCATCACGGACGCAGTCGAGGCCAAGGCGCGCGCCATGGCGCGCGGGCCGATCCTGCTGTTCGCGGGCCCGCCAGGCGTGGGCAAGACATCGATCGCCAAGTCCATCGCCCGCTCGCTCGATCGCCAATATGTGCGCGTCGCACTCGGCGGGGCGCGCGACGAGGCCGACATTCGGGGGCACCGGCGCACCTACGTGGGTGCGATGCCAGGGCGCATCATCCAGGGCATGAAGCAGGCTGGCACAAAGAACCCGGTCTTTCTGCTCGACGAGGTCGACAAGCTCGGCCAGTCGTTCCAGGGCGACCCGGCATCGGCGTTGCTCGAAGTCCTCGACCCCGCACAGAACGACTCGTTCACCGACCACTACCTCGGCGTTCCGTTCGATCTGAGCGAGGTGTTGTTCATCGCGACCGCGAACTTTATCCAGAACATCCCTGGTCCGCTGCTCGACCGCATGGAGGTCGTGGAGTTCAGTGGGTACACGGAACGCGAGAAGGCGGAGATCGCGAAGAAGTACCTCATTCCGCGCCAGCTCGAGGAGTCGGGGCTCGCGGACAAGCAGGTGACGTTCAGCGACGACGCGGTGATGTCGGTCGTGTCGCAGTACACGCGCGAGAGCGGCGTGCGTCAGCTCGAGCGCGAGATCGGACGCGCCGCGCGCAAGGTTGCGCGCAAGATCGCCGGTGGAGATGAGAGCGACCTGGCCGACACCGTGATCGACGACAAGGAGGTCCGGGAGCTGCTGGGTCGGCCCAAGGTGCACCCTGAACGCGCGCAGCAGGCGCACGAGGTGGGCATTGCCACCGGCATGTACTACACGCCGATGGGCGGCGACATCATGTTCGTCGAAGCGTCGATCCGACGCGATGCGGGCGTGCGGCGAGAGGACGACGAAGGCCGCGGCCGCACCGCACCGATGTCGCTGATCCTCACCGGTCAGCTGGGCGACGTCATGAAGGAGAGCGCACGTGCCGCGCTCACCTACGCCACCAACAATGCCGCAGCGCTCGGCATCCTGCCGGAACAGCTGGCGGGGGCGACCGAGGCGCACATCCACGTGCCCGCGGGCGCGATCCCCAAGGACGGCCCGTCCGCCGGCATCGCCATCGCCACCGCGATTGTGTCCGAGCTTTCGGGCATTCCCGTGCGGCGCGACGTGTCGATGACTGGCGAGATCACGCTCCGCGGCCGAGTGCTGCCGATCGGTGGAGTGAAGGAGAAGGTGCTCGGTGCCCATCGCGCGGGGATCAAGACCATCATCATCCCGAAGCAGAACGAAGCCGACCTCGAAGACGTACCGAGCGAGGTGCGCAAGGATCTCTCGTTCCACCCGGTGGAAACGCTCGCCGACGTGCTGAAGATCGCACTCGTGGGATCGGAGCCCAAAGCAGGACAGCGGGCCGCCTAGCGCGGCGGCCCGCGTCCAACGGGCGGTGACTCAGTAGATCAGCGTCCCGCCCTTGAGCAGTCGCCAGACATCCATGCGAAGGACGGCGGGCTCGGTACCGTCGAGGAAATACTCGGTGTAGCGCCGCTCCGGCGGCGTGGCGTCTGTTGCGACCTGCCCCGTCGCGCGATCGAGCTCGGCCACCACGAGGCCCGACGGAGCTCGCCAGGGGAGACCCGCGCGCAGAGTACCGGAATGCTGCAGCATGCGCGCAAAGATCGGCGCGGCGAGCACGCCTCCCGCTGCGCCGGGCGCGATGGGCGCGGGTTGATCGAAACCGAGCCACACACCGGCGACGAGGTCGGGGGTCATGCCCACGAACCAGACGTCCGAATTGTCGTCGGTAGTGCCGGTCTTTCCGGCGACCGGAATCGTCGATGGCAGGTAGCGTCGGATGGCGGTTGCTGTTCCGCGATCCACGACATCACGCATCATGTCGCGCACGATGAACGCGACCCTGGGGTCGATCGCGGGCACGGGTGGCGTGATCGGGTTCTGCCACACGAGTTTGCCGCTCGCGTCTTCGATCCGCGTGATGAACCGCGCCTCGACGCGCGCGCCCAGGTTATCGAAGGCGGCGTAGGCCACCACGAGGTCGAGCGGCTGCACCACCGAGGCACCAATCGCGCTGGACGGATACGGCGAGATCGGTGATGTGATGCCGAGCGCGCGGGCCGTCGCGATCACGCTGTCCATCGTGAAACGCTCGGCGAGTTGCACGGCGACCGGGTTTCGCGAACGCGTGAGCGCCTCGCGCAGCGTGATGTTGCCGAGAAACTCACCGTCAGAATTCCTGGGTCGGTAGGTGACATTGCGCGACATCGCGATGGCAATCGCCGTATCGGCCACCATCTCGTTGGCGGGCAGCGAATCGGCGACCGCGGTCGCGTAGACGATCGGCTTGAAGGCGGACCCGGGCTGTCGCATGCCGTTCACCGCCCGATTGAACGACGAACGCGCGTAGTCGCGCCCTCCGACGAGCGCGCGCACGTCGCCGGTGAACGGATCGAGCGCGACGACAGCGCCTTGCAGTCGCGCGGTGTCACCCTTGGCGCCGCGCCGAGGACGGTATCCGGGTCGGGCCTCCACCTCGGCGATGCCTTCGTTGAGAGCCTCGACGGCCGCGCGCTGTACCTGCGGATCGAGCGTGGTGTGGATTCGGTACGGTTGGTCGCCGATGACGTGATTGTTGCGGGCAGCCTGGACGCGAACCACGTCGATGAACCATGGGGCGGGCGCGGCGAAGCCTTCGTCGGCCACGGTGACCAGGGGTTCTGCCTGAGCCGCGCGGGCCTGCGCCTCCGTGATGAAGCCCTGCTGGGCCATGAGGGCCAGCACGGTGTTGCGACGCGTGGTATTGCGCGCGGGATTGCGAACCGGATCGTAGATCGCCGGTCCCTTGGGCATGGCGGCGAGCGATGCGGCCTCGGCGATGGTGAGTCGAGACGCCGGTTTGCCGAAATAGTGACGGGCGGCGCTTTCGATGCCGTAGTAGCGGCGCCCAAAGTGGATCTGGTTGAGAAACGCCTCGAGGATCTGCTCCTTGGTGTAGTGGCGCTCCATCTCGCGCGCCGCCTGTTGCTCACGCAGCTTGCGGCCCAGCGTGCGATCAGTGCGATCGATGATGTCGGGGTGCATGTTGCCGACGAGGAGCTGCGTGATGGTGCTCGCGCCGCGCACGCGACCCCGCAGCGCGTCTTTGAGGGCGCCGGCGACGCCCACAAGATCGACGCCGTCGTGCTGGTAGAACCGCTGGTCCTCGACGGCGATGAAGGCCTGTGGCACGTAGCGAGGCAGGCTGCGCAGGGAGACGAGCGTGCGCCACTCGCGGCCGATTTCCCCGATGACGGAGCCGTCGCGGGCGAGGACCACCGACGACTGGGACGGCGTCACGATGCGCCAGGCCTCGCCCGTCGTGGTCTTCGCCGAGTCCTGGGCGCCCGCGGTGGGGATCGCGAACCCCAGCACGCCCAGCACCGGGAGGAGCTGGCGCGCAGCGTACCGACGAAACGCGGGCGTGCCTAACAGCATCTGGAAAAGGGAATCCTCGCCGCAGGACGGCTGTGGGGTGATCAAAGCTAACCCTCCCTCTGATACCGTCCCTGCGCCCGGAGAGTTCACACGGTGGCGGAGGGCGTTGCTGGTCGGCGGGCTGGGGCAGCAGCTTTCGGCATGCCTCAGCCGATCACGCTCGCCGTCGCCCAGCTGCGGCCGCGAAAGGGGGACTACGCCGCCAACGTCGACCGGGTTGGCGCCGTCCTGGCCCAGCTCGCGGCCGCCGACCCTCGTCCCGACGTCGTGCACTTCGCGGAGACCGTCCTGTCGGGCTACTTCGTGGAGGGCGGCGTTCGTGAGGTGGCGGTCACGGCGGGAATGCTGGCCGCCGACCTGGACCACGCCCTGCGAGCGCACGGTGGCCCGTTGCGCCCGATCGACGTGGTGATTGGCTTCTACGAGCGCTGGCGCGAGACGCTCCACAACAGCGTGGCCTACCTTCGCCTCGGTGATGGGCCGGCTCACGTCGTCCACGTCCACCGCAAGGCGTTCCTGCCGACGTACGGTTTGTTCGACGAAGAGCGGTTTGTGGAGAGAGGTCACGACCTGCGCGCATTCGACACGGCGTGGGGACGCGCTGGCATGTTGATCTGCGAAGACGCGTGGCACTCGCTGTCGGGCACGATCGTGGCACTCGACGACGCGGATCTGATCTTCGTCTCGTCCGCGGCACCGGCGCGTGGCATTCACCCGCGGCATGACGAGATCCCGGGACCGGGGAGCGTGTCGCGCTGGGAACGGCTGGTGCGCGAACTCGCCGAGGAGCATGGGGTGTTCGTGTCGCTGGCGAACCTGGTGGGGAGTGAAGGGGGGAAGGTGTTCGCCGGAAGCTCGTGCGTGTTTGGACCGCGGGGCGACCTGCGAGGGCGCTCGCCGGCGTGGGAAGAGGCCGTGTTGATGGTGCCCGTGGACTTCGGCGATGTGGGTCGCGCGCGGGCGGACACGCCGTTGCTGGCGGACCTTCGCACGGCGCTCCCGCATTTGCGTCGGTGCCTTGACACCGCGGAGCGCGGCGGCGAGCGACCGGGGCTCGCGTTTGACGGGGCCGTGCGGGTTGTGGACGCGACGCGGGGGGCCCCCCCCGAAAACCACGGTAACACTCCTGCCGCCCCCAACCACAACCATCACGTCCCCGTTCGCATCGTTTCCCCGCAGGGACTCAGCGGCGGCGGCCCAGCGCCCCTCGAAATCGACGCCCCGCTCGTCGAACGCTGGCTCACCGGCTTCCTCGCTGACGAACTCGCACGCCGCCACATGACCGACGTCGTCGTCGGCCTCTCCGGTGGCGTCGACTCGGCGGTCACCGCGTACCTCGCCGCCCGAGCCATCGGCCCTCAGCACGTTCACGCCATTCGACTCCCATACCGCACCTCGAACCCCGAGAGCCTGGCCCACGCGCAACTCGTCATCGATGCGCTCGGCCTCCCCGCGCAAACCATCGACATCTCGGCGGCGGTGGATGGGTATCTGGCGCACGCCGCCGACGCCGATCCCGCGCGCCGCGGCAACGTGATGGCGCGGACGCGAATGATCGCCCTCTTCGATCAGTCGGCTCGACTCCGAGGCGTGCCGCTCGGCACCGGAAACAAGTCGGAACGACTCCTCGGGTACTTCACCTGGCACGCCGACGATTCGCCGCCGATCAATCCGCTCGGCGACCTCTTCAAGACGCAGGTCTGGTCGCTGGCCCGCCACCTCGGCGTCCCTGACGTGATCGTTGACAAGCCCGCTTCCGCGGACCTGATCACCGGGCAGACCGACGAAGGGGACTTTGGCGTGAGCTACGCGACGGCGGATGCTATCCTGAGTTGGCTCGTCGCCGGCTACACTGCACGCGAACTCGAGGACCGCGGCTTCGCACGCCACGAGATCGAGCTCGTCAGGCGCCGACTCGACGGCACCCACTGGAAGCGAAAATTGCCGACCGTGGCCATGCTCACCGGCACGGCCATCGGCGAATCGTACCTGCGGCCCGTGGACTACTGAGCACATGACGTACACGCTCCGGCTCAAGGACATCACCATCGGCTGGTGCGACCTCGAATCGCGCGACCCGTCGACGCGCCTCGCGCGCGGCGAGTTCCGACGCGGACTCGGCTACGAGCTGGTCGAGCCGATCTTTGTCTTGCGCCCCCCGGACCCGGCCAGCCCCGATGCGCTCGAGCGCGAATCGCGCTACCGTCGTGCGCGGGACACGCTCGACCTGTCGCTGCACGGCAGCGATGGCGCCGAGGTCGACACGGCCCGCATCGACATCGTCGGAGACGACCAGAGCACGACCGGCCTCACGCTCGAGGTCTCGATCGTCGATCGCGCGTTCTGGCGTCAGGTGTAGTTGACGAAACAGACAGCCGCGCACCGCTCGCCCCGGCGCACTGCCACTTCGCGCCCGGCGCGGGTACAATCCGCACACGCGGGCCTGAGGGCCCGCGCACACCCAAACGCTTCCACGGACGAGGACCCACGATGAAGAACCTCCTGCGTGCCCTGTTCGTCACACTCGCGCTGTTGGCCGTCGTCGCTCCGTCGAGCGCGGCCGCTCAGGTGAAGATTCCGGCAGGCAACTACGAACTGGTGCCCGACGCGAACTACGCGGCGGGCTTTGACGTCTCGGGCATCGTGGTCGAGTTCACCGAGTCGACGATGACGGCGATCCAGGCCGGTACGGTGCTGGTGAAGAGCACGACGAAGATGAACGGCGACGTGATCACCCTCACCGACGTCGAGGGCCAGCTGACGTGCCCTTCGCCCGCGACATACAAGGTTGCCATCAGCGCCAAGGGCGTGCGCTTCACCCCGGTCGAGGACCCGTGCGCCGAGCGGTCGGCCGTCCTGGCCCAGGTGACTTTGGTGAAGCGCGGCTGAGACTCGCCGGAATGCGACACCGGGGGAGACGCGCCCGCGTCGGCCGCCCTCCGTGTGTCGCTGAAGGCAAGTTTCGGGTTGGTGGCGGCGCCTCGCTGGGGTAGACTCGGGCAAGCGAGGTGATTTCATGAGTCGTGCAACTCAGGACTACGAGCGCGTGACGGCGGCCATCCGGTACCTGGAGGGCGCGTCGCCGCATCAGCCGAGTCTCCACGAGCTGGCGGCGCACGTGGGCCTGAGCGAATTCCACGTGCAGCGCCTGTTCACGCGGTGGGCGGGCATCAGCCCAAAGCGCTTCATGCAGGTGCAGACCCTGCACCACGCCAAGGAAGCGCTTGACGGTGCACGCAGCGTGCTCGATGGCACCTACACGGCGGGCCTCTCGAGCGCCGGCCGGCTGCACGACCTGTTCGTGAACCTCGAGGCCGTCACGCCGGGCGAGTACCGCAGCGGGGGTCAGGGCGTGCGCATCGACGCCGGATTCCACGACACGCCGTTCGGCGAGTGCCTGGTGGCCGTGACGGAGCGCGGGATCTGCGGCCTGAGCTTCGTGGAGGGCGACCGCGACGCGGGCTGGGCCGATCTCGAGCAGCGATGGCCGGCGGCGGTCGTCACGGAGTCGCGGGCCCGGACGTCGGGCCTCGTCTCCGCGATCTTCGAACCGCTGCGCGGCCGCGCGAGACGTCCGCTGGCCCTGCTGGTCCGAGGAACAAACTTTCAGGTGCAGGTGTGGAGTGCGCTGCTGCGCATTCCGCCGGGACGGTTTGCCGCGTACGAGGACATCGCCCACGCGATCAGCGCGCCGCGAGCCGTTCGGGCCGTGGGCACGGCCGTCGGCCGCAACCCGGTGGCCTTTCTCATCCCGTGCCATCGGGTGATCCGGGCCAGCGGCGCTATCGGCGGCTACCGCTGGGGCCTGCCACGCAAGCGAGCGATGATCGCGTGGGAGGCTGGTCGCCGGGCGTCGTAAGCAGCGCACCGGCACCCACGCAGGCGACGCCCCAGCGCCGGGTGTCGCCCAGGCCGCCGAGGTTCCACTCTGCTCAGGACGCTCGATAGCCCGGAAGCCCCGGAGGCACCAGCCAGGCTCGTCGAAAAAGCCCTGGAACACCTCGCGTGGATCGGGACCATCCCGGTCCGCTCAGCGATCGCGCCGCTCGAGTTGCAGGTCGTCCAGGGTCTCCTCGGGCACGAGCTCGGAACCGTCGCAGCGCACGTACACGATGTCTACACGACGATTGCGTGCCTGCTCGCGTGCGGTGGTCCCCCGGGTCAGCAGTTGTCGCTCGCCAAGCGCTTCGGCGCGGATGACGCGCGACGGATCGACACCCTGCTGGCGCAGATAGTCCGTCACCGCATCCACTCGGCGCTGCGAAAGCGCGTCGTTGTAGGCGTCGTTGTGCCGCGGATCGGTGTGTCCCGAGAGCCGGATGCGCACGCCGGGGAACTCGCGCAAAGCAGCAACCGTCCGATCGAGCACCGTGCGGCTGGCATCCGTCAGATTGTTCCGATCGAGGGCGAAGTGCACCGCGGCCGGCACGCCGGTGAGTCGCTCAGGTGCGGCGCAGAGGCGGGGGAGCCGTGCGCTATCGGGTTGCGGCACCGGCGCCGGGCGCTCTTCCACCACGCGGGGAGGATCCGGCAGGACGGGCGTCGGCGCTACGCGCGTGCGCTCGACCGCCGCAAGAATGGCCGCCGCGTGCCGCGACGCCTCCGCGTCACCGAGGCAGGCGGGGCCAGCAAGGATGCGATTCCCCTGCCGGACGAGCAGCGCCTCGGCACGAGCGATCTCGTCCGGCGCGCCGACCTCTCCGGCCGCGCTCCGCAGTGCGAGCGCGCGTCCCCAGGCATCGTCGTCAAACAGCCGCACGTCGTTCGGAAAGAGCACGGCGGTCCCGACGGCGGTGACCGCCGAGTCCGTGCGCGATTCGAGCGCAATGAGGTCACGCTCCGCGAGCACGATCATGTCCTCGGGAAACGCCGAGCGATCGTTGCGTTCGTATGCGTGCTGCGCGAGGGCGAGCCAGGCCGCCGCGCGCGCCGCCAGATAACGGCGCCCCCCGGACGCGCCATCCGCAGCGCGCACCGCACGCTGTCGCAGCTCACCAAACACCGCGAGGTCCCGCGCGATCGCGGCGTCCGTGATCCGTCGCGACACCGGTGTCAGTCGTGCGCCCGAGGGCGGCGCACCGCTGGCACAGCCCACGAGCACAGCGAGCAGGCCGAGCGAAAGTGCCCGAACAGGCAGCGTCATCATTGCCTTGATCCTCCATCCCTGGTTGCACCCGCACCAAAGAGCGCCTCGTCGAACTTGAATCCGAGCTCCACGTACGGACCGCGGCGCGTCGTGCCGAATGAGTTCAGGTCACGGTCCGTGAAGCCGAACAGGTTGTAGCCGCCGGCGACGCGGAGGTTCTTCATGAGGATCAGGCCGAGTTCCCCGCCAAGGCCGTAGCGACGGTCAGCGAATCCATCGCTCGTGAGGAGGCTCCCGATGGCGCCGAGGTCGAACCGGCTGGAGAGGTCGAGCACGCCGCGGCCCATGAACAGCTGCGCGGTGCTGTGCGTCCCCACGCCGTTGATGCTGTTGGTCGCCGCCTTTGCGGCGTAGCGACCGGAAAGCGTGAACCGCTGGACCGGCTGGTAGTTGACGGCCGCGGCGACGATGTGCGCCAGGTCGCGTCGGCTTGCACCGAGGGCTTCCGAGTACCGCTCGAAACGCTGCTCGTAGCGTGCAAGCGCGTTCCAGCGATTGCGGTCCGTCTCGCGCCACGCGAGCCCGAACTGCGAGAAGCTGCGCGTCTGATCGACGGTGGCATCGAAGTCGTCCCAGAGCGTGCGGGCGATCAGCGTCCAGTCACGCGACAGCTTTCTCGCGTAGCCGAACGAGGCCAGGGTGTTGTCACCCGTGGACGCGTCGCGACGCTCGAGGCGAGCGGTGGTCTTCCAGAGATCGGGCCGCGTCCACTCGATGGCGCCCGTGACGGCCAGCGCCTTGTCGCGTTCGGTGCCGGTGGTTGCGAGCGGCGACACGCGTTCGAAGGACGTGTTGAGCACGAGGCCCGGCGCAAGCGTCGCGCGATTCCGGAGGCCGATCGAGGCCTCGGCATCGCGACCGGCGAATGCGTCACGCGCCCGGTACTCGCTGAACATGTGCGTGTTGCGCAGGTAGTCGGCGTCGATGCCGAAGACCGTCACGTTGCGATCGGCGCCAGCATTCGGCGCATAGGGATCGGTGAGGCCGGAGAGGATCTCGTGGCGCCCATAGAGGCGCGCGCGATTGGCCAGGATGTACTCGCCGCCCAGTGCCACTCGCCGCTGATCCGACTCGCGCACGTCCTGTTCGATTTCGCCAAAGAGCGAGGTTCTGGTCTCGCGGGGCAGCGCCACATGCACACGCGCCCGCACCGCGCTCACGTCGCGATCGGTGGCATCCGTAATCATTCCGGATCCGGCGGACGGTGTGTCGTCCCGGGCGTAACGGTAGCCCAGTTCACCTCGCACCGCCGGTGTGAACTGCCGCTCGATGGCCAGGAGCGCGCCTTCGCGACGCGCATCGGCCAGCGCCGAGGTCTCGGATCGCAGCGCTTCGCCGACAAGCCGGGTTCCCTCGGTCAGTTGCCTGGTGAATCGCCCGCCGATTTCGGTGCGACCGCCGGCGAATACCGACGACCGGTTGGCAAACCCGGCGTCACTGCGCACGGCAAACACCCTGGCTTCGAGACTCGCCGACTGGTGGCGCAACTCCACCCGCTGAGCGTCACCGGTCGCTCCGACGGCGTCCTTCGTACGTGCATACTCGCCGAGGAGCGTGGTGCCGGCGCCCAGCCGCGCCGACGCGTTCAGCCCGAGGATGTCGTGACTCGTGGCCGGGCCCTCGTCCCGCGCGAACGTGCCACCGATCTCTGCGCGCGTTCCGGCGCGGACCGATGCATCGAACCCGTAGACCCAGAAGGCCTCACTGGCGCCGTCTTCGGTCTCGAACGTGACACGGACCGACGTCGGGTTGAGGTTCGCGTCAGCGCTCGGCACCGGCGCGCGGAAGATGATGCGCCCGGTGCCGGTTTCGAGTGTGTAGTCGGCAAAGCGCACCATCGGCGTCCGACGGAGGATGAGCGATGGCTGGTTGCGATCGCGCACGATGATCTCCACGCGCTCGCTGTTCACGAGGCCGGTCGCGTCGATCGCGTAGGGGCCGGAGATGCCCCGCCCTGGCAGTTCGACGACCGATTGGCGGATGCGACCTCGGCTGGCGAACAGCGTGGCGCTGCCGGCACGGCCTTCGAGGTGTTGGACGGCGCCGGTCAGGCTGCGGTCGTACGCCGACAGGATTCGGCGATCATCCGCGCGCGTCGTCTGGAAGTCACCGTACATCGTGTAGCTGGTGCCCTTGTCGAGCCGTGCGTAGAAGCGGCGGCGCGACTGGGCATCGTATTCGCGCATCGAGGCGTCACCGTGGATCGGGTACGCGTCGTCGGGCCGGATGTCGCGGAAGAAGGTGCGGCCACGGTCGCGTTCGCTGTCATAGGAGAGCGTGAGCAGCCGATCGTCGAGCACGGTGCCCTTCATCAGGAGCGCAGCACGCGCACCGGCGCGCGTCCTCGCGCTGTCGTCGGTCAGTCGTCCGTCGCGCAGTTCGTCTTCGAAGCGCTCGCTCGCACCCACGGCAAGTCCGCCGCGCACGAGATCAAGGAAGTCGACGCGAGCGTTGAGGAGTCCGCTCACCAGCATCGGCCGGTTGACCGGCACGAACGTCATGGGGATCGTCGTCGACGCGTCGTCGGTGGTCACGCGCACCTCGCCGTGACCCGGCCTCGCCGCGGTCACGAGCGTGAAGGTGCCCTCGCCATCCACCAGGTCCACCTGTGTGCCCTCCTGCGTGGCATTGCGGTCGGCGTCAAGCCAGCGCCCGAGCGACGACTCCAGGGTGACCCGGAGCGTACCCGCGCGCGGGCTTCCTCCCGGATCGAGCGCGCGCACGCGGACGCGGACCTGCGTGCGACCGTCCGCCGGCGCCTGGTGGGTCGCCGCACCGTCGAGCAGGGCTTCCAGACTCACCATGCTCCCCACGGACGGCGTGGCGCGCGCCTGCTGTGCGGCGGCGCGCAGTGGCGTCACCGGCAGTTGCGAGTTGGACTCGGTCAGCGGAGCGATCGGCGGCGGTACGTAGGCGCTCGTTGGGGGCTGACGGTCGGCGCGCGCCGACAGGGGCAGTCCCGTGAGTGACGATGCGGTCGGCTCACCCGCCGCACTCACCTCTCCGGCACGGCGGCGCTCCAGTACGCGCTCGAGGACCTCGGCACTCCGCGATCCGTCGGCGAAGTCGGCGCGATGCAGCTCGCCGGCCTTCACGTCGGCCAGGCGGGAGTAGCCGTCACCGGCGTTGCGGTTCACGAGTGGGACCAGCACCGCGCCAACCGGCAGCGTCGTCCGATCCACCTTCACGACGTGCAGCCGCGAGGCCACATCGTAGAAGCTGTACTTGCCCTCGACGTCGGTGATCGCGCTCGTGCCGTCCTCGAGGTAGACGCGAACGCCCGGGATACCGACTTCACCGGCGTCCTGCATGGCGTTGCGCTCGCAGTCGCACTGCACGTAGACCTTGCCGACGATGGCGCCGCGTTCGTCGAACACGCCGCCACTCACCTGCACGCGGGCGCGCGCCGGAGGAGTCTCGGTACCGCGGGCGCGTGCCACCGCCACGTTCACGTTCTGCCCCAGACGCGCTCCCGGGCCAACGCGTACGCGATACGTGATGACGCGTCGACCACCCGCCGGAATGCTTCCCACATCAAAGACGAGCTCCGGGCCGGGCGCGCCCGTCACGGGAGTGCCGGCAACGCCGTCGAGGCGGACGCTCTGGCTTTCGAGGAGGAAGCCGAGCGGAAGCACGTCGCGCACGACGACCCCGGTGACGGCACCGGTGCCGGTGTTGCGCACTTCGATCGTGTAGTCAACCACATCGCCGACCTGCACCTCGGCGCGCGAGACGACCTTGCTGATCTCGAGGCGGCCCGTGCCTTCGACCGGTGCCTCGGCGCACGCGCGGTTGTTGGCCTTCGAGCCCTGCTCGTTGGCCGCGCGCACGTCGACGCAGTTGGTCACGCGCGGACCGGCCGCCGCGCCCACGTTCACCACGAGTGTGACCGTTACCGTCTCACCCGGCGCAAGCGGCGTCGTACGGGTACACGTCACGATGGCGCCGAGCACTGCGCAGGTGGTGCCGGGGCCCGAGGCGGAAACGAACGTGAGGCCCGGCGGGAGCGTGTCGACGAGGACGATTGGCGGCAGCGCCGGCCCCGCGCCCACGTTGCGCGCCGCGAGCGTAAAGGTGGCCTGCTGGCCCACCACGAGCGGACCGGTCAGATCCTTGAACGCGACGAGATCCACCAGCCCGGCGGGCGTCGCCGTATGCGTATCGCAATCGTTGGCGGCGTTCGTGTCGCCGGTCGTGCGCACACACGCGACGTTGCGCACCGGTCCGCTGAGCGTGGTGGCCACCTGCGTCACCAGGTCGATGACGACCGACTCGCCGGCGCCTAACGGGGGCGCCGTCCGCGTACACGTCACCACCTGACCGCTCGCGGTGCAGGTGAAGCCGGGGCCCGAACCGCTGACGAACGTGAGGCCGGCCGGGAGGGTGTCGGTGACGATGATCGGTCCCGTGGTGGCGGTCGTGCCCGTGTTGCGCACGGTGAGGGTCCACGGCGCGGTACCGCCCACCGTCAGCGAATCCGGTCCCTGCTTGTCGAGCGCCAGATCCGGCTGGCCGCTGACCGGCGTGGTTACGGTGTCGCCGTCGTTGGTGCCGTTCCCATCGCCTGGCGTGGTCACACGCGCCGTGTTGGTGACGGACGGCATCGCGCTCGCCGTGGGGATCACGTTGACGGTGATCGGCGGAAGCGAGGCGCCGCCGGCCAGCGGGCCCGGATGCGTACACGTGACGACTCGTCCGGTCACGGTGCACGTCCAGCCCGATCCACTGGCGCCGGTGATCGTCAGACCCGCGGGAACGGTGTCCGTGACCGTGATGGCGCCGACGGTCGCACCGTTGCCCACGTTGCGAACCACGATGGAATACGTCGACGGCTTGCCGACGACAAACGGGCCGCTGGCGGTCTTGGTGAGCGCCAGATCGGGCGGCTCGACCGTGGGCACCGGCAGGACCGTCCCGGTGTTGTTGTCGTCGTCGTCGTCACCGGGCGTCGAGCCGACCGCGGTGTTGCCGAGGAGCGTGACGTTCGAGGCGAGGGCAAGCGTCAGGTCGAGCGTGGTGGTCGCCCCGGGCGCCAGCGGCGCCGGATACACACACGTGACCACGGTGCCCGCCACCGTACATGACCAGCCTGCGCCAGCACTGCCGATGTAGGTGAGGCCCGGCTGCAACTGGTCGACGATGGTGATCGGGCCTGTCGTGGCTCCCGCACCGACGTTCTTCACGGTGACGCGGAACGTGACGTTGGATCCGCTGACCGCCGGCGTGATGAGCGCCTTCGTGACGCTGAGGTCTGGCGGCGGTACCGTGACCGGCGTCGACACCGGGATCGATCCCGTCGTGCTCGTATCGTTGACCGGGTTCACGTCGCCCGGCGTGGATACCGTCGCCGTGTTGACCACGGACGGCGCGGCACCGGTGCCGACGGCCACCACCAGCGTCACCGTGGCGACGTCACCGGCCACCATAGGGGTGGTGCGCACGCACGTGACGAGCGCTCCGGACGCCGTACAGGTGAAGCCGCTGCCGCCGCCGGAGACGAAGGTCAGGCCGGTCGCGAGGTTGTCCGTGATGGTGATCGTGCCGCGCGTGGTGGACGCGCCGACGTTGCGCACGGTGAGCGTGAACGTGCCGTTGCTGCCGATGACCAGTGGCCCGGCGGCCTTGGTCAGCGCGAGGTCGAGGGCGCTGCCGACGTTGACGGACGTTGTCGAGCTGTTGTTGGACGGATTGCTGTCGCCCGCCGTGCTGATCGTCGCCGTGTTCGAGACGGTCCCGGCAAGGTTGGGGTCCACGGCCACCGTGAGCGTGAGCGACACGACCTGGCCGGGTGCGAGGACCGGAGAGTAGGTGCAAGAGACCGTTTGCCCGGTGGCGCTGCACGTGAATCCCGTGCCGGCTGCCGACACGAACGTGAGGCCAGCCGGCAGCACGTCGTTCACGCTGACCGTCGACGTGGTCGGCCTCGATGAGAGGTTCGCGATCGCGATCTGGTATGAGGCATTGCGACCCGCGGTGAACGCCGACGCCGGTGTCTTGGTGACGGCGAGGTCGAGCGGGGAACTGTTGACGTTCGTGGTAACGGTGGACGTGTTGTTGCCGGCGTTGCCGTCGCCGGGCGTCGTTACGCTTGCCGAGTTGGTGACTGCGGGCGCGGCGGGCGCGCTGACCGCGACCGTCAGCGTGATCGCCGTGCTCGTGGCGGGCGCGATGACGCCCGCGTGGGTACACGTCACTTGCTGCCCCGCCGCGCTGCACGACCAGCCCGGCCCCGTCGCGGACACGAACGCCAGACCCGCGGGCAGCAGGTCGGTGACCGTGGTGGGCCCGGTGGTCGGGTTCGC
>JADLCY010000004.1 GCA_020846935.1 Gemmatimonadaceae bacterium | reverse complement strand
GGCGCGCGTTCTTGATCCGTACCTCCGCCAGGCGGGCATCTGGCCCGAGTTCCACGCGAATTCGTGCCAGTTCGAGGTGTCCCGCGGCGCGTTCGTCACGCTGGCGCGCAACGCGTGTTCGAGCGAGACGAGCTATCGCGCGACGCGCGGGGTGTCCTGAGGTCGCGATCGTCGTTGGGGGCCTTCCAGCTGCGCAACCCGCGCTCGGATCGCGGTTGCGCGCGGCGCGAGCCCGGCATCCGCTTCCGCCCAGGTGGCGAGCAACTGCCGGAGCACCGCGGTCGCACCGGCGCGATCACCGCGGCCTTCCAACAGGTTCGCAAGCCGGGTGCACACGGATGGCAAGTGCACGGCGTCGAGCTCGAACCGATGAATGAATGGCGTGCGAAGGTATCGGTCGAGCGAGGCCACGGCCGCCGTGGTATCGCCGGCCAGTTCCTGCGCCATCGCCAGGTCCGGGAGGAGGCAGATGGGGCAATCCGGGCGCGCGGCCGCGGCCGCGCTGAACGCCGTCACCGCTTCACGCGCCCTGCCCCTGCCTAACGCTACGAGCCCGTCGACCTGCCGCTGCTCGGGGCCCGGGTTCGCCGCACCGCCCTCGGTGGCCGGAAGACGCGACCGCACGCGACCAGTCTCGCCGAGCGCACTCGCCAGGCGCAGGAGGTCTGGCGTGGGAACGTCGCCTTGCCGCATGACGTCCGCAGGCCAGGCCTCGATGGCGCGTTCCAGGCGCCGGCGCGCGTCATCTGGCCGCTCGCGGTAGCGCAGATCGAGCCATCCCAGCACGACCACGCTCCACAGGTGCTTTCGCGGCGAACCCGCGCCCCGCGCGAGTCGCATCGATTCCTCGAGGTGACGCTGCGCCGCGTCAAGCTTGCCCCGCACCAGTTCGATCTGGCCAAGCGTCTGCAGCGCGTCGATGCGCTGCACCGTGGCTGTCACCGTTGCGAGCCGCTGCTGAGCCAGGGCCTCCGCCTGCTTCCACTCGCTCGCCGCCGCTGCCACGTAGATGCGGGTGAGCCCCACGACGGGGTGGTCGGGGAAGCGGCGGCCTGCATCATCCAGCACCACGCGCGCATCGGCGAACTTCCCCTGCGCCGCCAACCCCTCCGCGAGCACGAGTCGGACGTTCACGAAGGTGGAATCCGCGGCAATCACGCGCCGATACAAACTGTCGGCAGCTGCATGCTGGCCCAGCGACGTCAAGGTGAGCCCGAGGTTGTTCGTCGCGGCAATGTCGTCCGGATACAGCGCGAGCAGCGCGCGATAGGCAGCAACCGCGCTGTCGAGGTGCGGTGTGGCATTGCGATAGTAGCTCCCCATCAGCAGATGCCGCTCACGAAAGGGGAGTCGCTCCCGGTTCTGGAACGCCCGACCGAGGGCTGCGGCCGCCTTCGCGGGTTCGCCAAGCACCCCGTAGGTGGAGCCGAGTATGCGCCACGCCGTGGCAAAGCCGGTGTCGATCGCCACCGCCTGCTCGAGCTGCGCGACGCCTTCCGCGCGACGGCCAACGTCGAGCAGTCGCGTGCCCTCCGTGTATCGCTCCAGGGCGGCCAGCGACGACGTCGTCACGCGCGTGAGTGGCGCGGCAGCGGGGGTGTGCGGCAGCGACCTCGCCATGCGACCGCGCAACGCCTCCGACAATCGAGCGATGGCCGGCAGGACGTCGGCACTGTCGCGCGCTTCCTCACGTGCCGACGCCAACTCGTCGCCACTGGGCGACGCGACGAGGCGCGCCTCGAGGACGATCGCCGAACCCACCGAGTGCACCTCGCCGGTCACGAAGGCCTTCACCCCCTCGCGCACGGCGATGAGCCGCGCAAGCGTGTCGTCGATCGTGACCTCGATGGGTCGATCCATCAGTCGCACGGCCGCGTGCACCTGCGCCGTGGTCAGCACGCGCACGCCTGCCAGCTGCCCGAGATCGACGCGCATGGCGCTGGCAACGAGTGCGCCGAGCCTCGACGCCGGCGTGCGATCGACAAAGTCCGTCACGAAGAGACGATCGGTCGGTGCGAACGTGGGCGACGCCGCGAGCGCTCCGCGCTGGCGCCACTGCATGAGCGCCACACTGATGATCGCCAGCAATCCCACGGTGATGGCGACGTTGCGCCACCGGAGCTCGCGCGAGATCGGCGGTCCCGGTCGCATGACCGAGGACGGCGCGGCAACCGCGGGCACGGAGGTCCTCGGCCTGGGTGCCCGTGATCCGCTGCGTATCGCAGCGACCAACGCCGTTGTCTCGGCGGAAGGCTCGACTTCGTAGCGGGCTCGCAGGAGTTCTTCGAAGCGCGCGGCTTGCTGCAGCGCCTCGCTGCAGTTGCCGTGGTCGTCGAGCAGCGTGAGGAGCGACCGGACCGCACCTTCGTGTTCGGGTTCGATCTCGCAGCGGCGACGGGCGGCCGCGATCGCCGACTCCATGTTGCCCGAGGCGGCCTCCTCCTCGGCGAGCCTCCGGGCCGCGTCCGCGGCGGCCGATCGCAAGCGGAGCCGGGTACGCTCGACCCACTCCTCGAACTCCTGCGACACCCCGCGAACAAAGACCCCCTCCAGAAAGGGCCCCTGGTAAAGCGCCAGCGCCTGCACGTCATCGCCTGACGCCACCGCGCGCTCCAGGTCCAGTGCGTCGCAGGCCAGCGGCCCTCCGGAGAATACGACCTGATCGTCCGGTCGAGTCTCGAGCGCCTTGTCGCCGAGCTGCTGCCGCAGGTGGTGGAGGGCCTGTCGCAGCGCGTTGCGCGCCTCGTCCGCGGTGGCGTCAGGCCAGAAGAGCGCCACCAGCGAGTCCCTCCGAACGGCGCCGCGCGCCGACGCCAGCATCAGGTACGCCAGAAGCGCCAACCGCTTGGGCTGCATCGCGATGGCGCTCCCTGCCCCCATGGGTTCCGACGTGCGCAACTCGAAGCGGCCAAGCGTCAGGAGTCGGCTCATTCTTGGAAAACGGGTGCGAACGCTGGCTCGGAGAGGCGTTACCGCGCGAAGTAACGGCGAACCGCACGGTGACGTAACACCGCACCGCCATCCTGCGCGCGTCGCCCATCAGGGAGCCGTAGGGATGTCGCCCTCAACAAAGCCCACCGCAGCCACACACTGTCAAGGATCGGGACGGCGTACCGTCGTCCTGTTTCTCGGGATTCTGCTCGCCTCCCCTTCTGGAGGAATGGCCCAGGCTGGTGCCGCCACGTCGCGCCCGGGACCACGCCTCGGCGTGCTTCCCTTTGTCGACGGCACCGGAGGCTCCGCGCGCGCGGCAGGCATCTCGGCCGCCCAGACCCTCATCGATGAAGTAGCGAAAGCGACGGAACTGGTCGGTGTTGCGGTCAATGACCTGGCCGAGCGCAAGCCCGTCGATGACGCGGCGGCGCTCGACGCCGCGCGGCGACACGGCCTGGACTACGTGTTTGTCGGAACCGTCCTCGAGGCCACGAGCCGCGAGTCCTCCCGCGGCGGCTGGCTCCCCAAGATCAAGAGCAGCTCGATCCACGTGACGATCCGGTCGATCGAGGCGAAGACGTCGATCCAGGGCGTGCTCCTCGACGTGAGCTCGGGTCAGCGGTTGCTGACGACAACCGTGAAGCGTGGCCACCGCGACAATGCGTATGCTGGCCGTGTGTGGTCGGCGTGGGGCTCGTGGGACGTGGGCGATCACGCGGCGTTCCTCGCCTCGCCGATGGGCCAGGCATTCGTCGAAGCCTCGCGCGAGATGACAAAGAACATCGCCGAAGTCACGGCACAGCACGCTGCGACCACCCGATGAACCCCATACTCACACTCACATGCCACGCCTCCTCGCCCTCGTCCCACTGTCCTTCATCCTCGCCCTGGCGCCTAACGCCGTTCGCGCTCAGACGCTGCAGTCCCTGCAGAACCAGATCACGCGGCTCGACGCCGCACTCAGGAAGTCCGATTCCACCGTCAAGAGTCTCGAAGCGCGACTGCTGAAAATGGAGCGAGACGCCGAGCAGGACGACCAGGATCTGTCGGAGGAAGCCGAGAAGGCCGAGCAGGAGGAGAAGCTCGCCAGCCTCGAGCGGCGGGTCGGCTCGCTGGAGCGCTCACCTTCGGGCAATCGCGGTGGTGGTTCTGCGCCGGCAGGTGGCCGGGTCCGCGCGCCGTTCGTGGTCGAGGATGCGGATGGCAGCGTGATCATGCGCGTCACCGGTGGCAAGTCACCCCGGCTCGTGGTCGGCGACGACAAGGGCGGTCAGGTGGAACTGGGGACCGGGTCGGCGGGTGGCGGGGTCGTTCGCGTGCGCGACGCGACCAATACCGACCGCGCCTTCATCATCGCGTCCGACAACTTTGGGCAGTTCCGCGCGACCAGCGAGTCGCATTCGGCCATCCTCATGGCGAGCAGTGCCGACCATGGGGCAACGCTGGCGCTCTTCAAGGGCGACACCCCAAGCGCGAGACTGCGCTCGGGTGTCCAGGGCTACGGCGCCCTGGTCCTGGCCGATCCCTCTGGCGACCCCACGATGTTCGCTGGCGCACAACAGAGTAAGGGTTGCCAGGTCGGTATCGTCAAGGTCGGACCGCGGGGGCGTCCTGGCACACTGGGCCCCGCAAGCCTGCTGCAAGGCGCATGTTGACCAGGCCCCCACGCCACGCCGTCATTCGTCTCGGGCTTTTGTGCGCGCTCGTTGCCGGGTGCTCCAGTTCCGGCGAGGAGCAGGACTCGGCCGGGCCTTCCGAGCTCGTCACGGGCCGACCCTGCGCACCCGTGCCTGGCGGACGCGAAGAGGCGGCTGAGCAGGGCAAGGCGACGGTGCCCCTCGTTGCCGGACTCACGGTGGCCTGGGCGTGGGTGGGTCCGGACAGTGGCCTGAACGACTTCGATCACGACTGCGTGGCCGAGCTGAGCGCCGTGGACTCGGTCAGCGTCGTCTTTCGCAGCCGTTGCTCCGAACGACCTCCAAAGAAGGCGCATCGTGCCCGCACGGTCGTGTGTCGCGCGGACTTGCGGAACGCGCATGGGTATCGGACGCAGTTCGGTCCTCGCATTCCCGACCTCGTGGATGGCACGACCTGGAGCATGCTCTCGCGCACGGCGTTCCGCGAACTCAAGGAGCGCGGCGAAACGCCATTCCGTCAGCTGCACCTGCAGGCATCGGTATGGCAGGATGGCGCCGAAGCGCCCGACCCCGACGCGACCGTCTACATCGATGAAGACGTATCGGGCACGCTCAGGCGCATCCGGATGGACCGCCTGCGGCTGCAGCTCAATGACTCGGCCGTGCAGGTCCCGGTGATCCAGGCGGAGGTGCTGCTGCGCGACGCTTCTGGCTCGCGTCCGGTCCAGCGCCAGCGCCTCGTGATTCTCGACGACGAGCGCGTGCCGCTCGTGCTCGACAACGAGCGCTCCTCTACGAAGTCCCGCATCTGGTTCACGCGCATCTCGTGGCCGCAACGAAAGACACTCGAGCGGAAGCTCGAGGCGGGCGAGGAGGTGACCGTGTACGGCATCTATTTCGACTACAACAGCGCCGCCATCCGGACCGAATCGGACTCGGTGCTCGCCGAGATCGGGGGCGTGCTGGCGGCGCACCCTGAGTGGCAGTTGTCGATCGAGGGGCACACCGATTCGGTGGGAGGGCGCGCGTTCAACGAGACGCTGTCGCTCCAGCGCGCCGAAGCGGTGGCGGATGCACTCGTCGAGCGCTCCGGTGTCGCGCGTTCGCGCCTGACGGCTCGCGGGGCCGGCGCATCTCGGCCCGTGGAGACCAACGCGACGCCTGAAGGGCGCGCGTTCAACCGGCGCGTCGAACTCCGGAGGCAGTGATGGAGACCGTGGTCGTGGTGCTCGGTGTCGTGGCGTTCGTCGTCCTCGCGTGGCGCGTGGGGCTCCTCGTGAACCGGTTCAAGCACCGGCGCTTCGTGCGCGCGTGGCAGCCACTCGTCGGCATCATCGACGGTGTGGTGCACGAGGATCCACAGGGCGGTGGCGCGAGCAGCTACCTCGCGGGGAGCTGGAAGGGCCGGACGATTCATGCCCGCATGAGCCCCCATGTGCGTTCATGGGAGTGGCAGCATCACGAAAACCGATTCGGCGTCGGAGTAGCGAACGTCGCTGGTCGCACGAGCTGGATGACGACGGGCGATGCGCGGCAGGGTGAGCGTGGTCTTGGCGTGAAGAGTGACGATCACGCGCTCGAGGAGCGGCTGCACGCGGCCGGCGTCGTCGAGCGGCTCAGGTGCATTCAATGCCACTCGGTGCACTTCGAGTCGTTCTCGGGATACCTGTTCCTCGAGGACACGGTCGAGCCACTCTGGGCGCCGCCGCCGGAGCGGTTTGTGGCACTCCTCGATGCCGCCGTGGAGCTGGCGCGGATCCACGACCAGGTGAACTCGGGATCGGCGCAAGGCAGGTAGAGAAGGACGACGTCGCCCGCACGTCTGGGCAGCGTCTGATGGAAGGGTCACGACGTCGCCCGCGTTCGGTCCCCAGTCCTTCTACCCATCGTGGTGGTGCTGGGGCGACTCCGGGCACGTCACCGCGAGCGCCACAGGCCAAGGCGCGGAGTGTCCATGTCGTATGTTCTCGAGCACGCCGTAGTGGCCGCCGTCGAGAAAGAGCGTGGGGAAGCCACCCTTCCGCGAGAGTCTGCAGCCCCGGCGTTGACGACCCATACGGTGTGCGCACCAGAGGGCATGATGGCTCGCACCCACACTTGACCGGGGCGGGTCGTGGTCGGCGGCTTGCCGGCGTTAGGCGGCCTACCGCGCTGCGGGCCGGATCGAGGGGATGACCGCGCCACGGCACACCAGCGCGACGTTCCTCCGGTTCCTGGACCAGTTGGGTCGCCGCCACCTGGCGGATCCGGCGAGGTATACAGAACCTGGCCAATGCCGCGTGGGTTGAACAGGACGGTCGAGGGTCCGCAGGGGGACTCGACTCCCCTGGCGGAGGTGGCGTACCCGCCGCGCGATACGATGATGAAATGGGCATCATCGTGGGTGTGGGGGGGCACGCGCTCGTTAGTCCGTTGTGTCAGAACGCTGAACCGGAAACCGGGGGTCGCGGTGCTGCGCTCGCAGTGGCCGACGAACTGCCCGAACTCCAGACGTTTGATCATGGTAGCGGACGAGGTGGTTGACGTCGGTATTGGATAGACGTCCCACGCGCATCGTTTGTGCGGCGGACAACCCGCTCGGCATTGGCTCTATCGCAGCACATGTCGCCGACTGTCCTGCGGGGAGGGACCATTTCGCTTGTTATGTCTCCCATCCTGCCGGCGAGGCCAAGTTCTGGATTGAGCAAGCGGTCGCTCTGGCCTTGCAGACTCCCCACCAGGGGGGCGCGCGTCGGCGTGCGACATCGCGCACAGGGACGTAAGGTGGCCAGTTAGCGTTAGGTCCCCCGCGTCGGCGCACCATGCACCGACGGCATGTTGCGTGATCAGGCCACGCCACTGAGCAGTCCTGCCAAGGCTGCTGGCTGGGTAATCATCGCGTCGTGTCCCGCCGAACGCATCTCGTGGTACGCGAAACCGAGTGCCCTCGCCCGTTCGGCTGCCTCCGCGAAGAATGGCGCATTCGTGCACCGGATGAACGTCTGCTGCGCCGACGGCATCCGCTCGAGGTGCGCTGCGAGCGGACGGGTGAAGGTCTTCAGGGGCTGGTCGCCGAGCCGGGGCATCATCCACGCCACGTCGGCCGGGTCCGTTACTCCCCAACTGCCCGGCGTCCCCGGCGGTGGCACACGCCACCCGTCGGCGCGCGTCGGGGGAATCGGAGCGTAGTCGCGCAGTGCCTTCCCCGCGTCGGGCAGGAACGCGTCGAGGTAGACGAGGTGCGACAGGCGTGGCGCCACGCGAGCGGCGACTCCCGTGATGACCATCCCTCCATAGCTGTGTCCGACGAGAACGACCTGCTGCAGGTCTTCATGCTCGATCGTCGCCACGACATCCTCGATGTGTGTGTCGAGGTCGACCGCGGAGCTGAGCAAGTGGGCGCGCTCTCCAAGGCCGGTGAGCGACGGGGTGAACACGTAGTGTCCACCGGCGCGCAGCGGAGCCAGGAGTTTCTTCCAGCACCATCCGCCGTGCCACGCGCCGTGCACGAGAACGAACGTGGTTGGCGCCCGGCGAGCGCGGGACGCAGGCGTCACGGACGCTGCAAGTGGGGCCATCGCAGCAACGGCGAGGAGTTGTCGCCGTGACATCGGACTTTCCCTCGACATGTCGACTCCTTCATGCGTCATCGGACCGTGGCCCGATGAGATCCTGTTCGGCCAAGCCCCACAGCCACGCCTCATGCGCGCGCCGGCTCCATCCAAGCCCGGTCGTGAGCAGGTGATGAACCTCGGGGCTGCTGATGGCGCAGTAACGCTCCGCAGCTTCACGCCACGTGAGTCCGACTCTCAGCTCGTCCCCGATGTAGTCGCGAAGGTGAGTTGTGTTGGACGCGAGCCGCTCACGCAGGAGACGGGCGCTGAGATCGGCGGCGAACACCTCGCTATCCGCTGCCCCGCGGATCACGTGGTGGATCGCACTCGTGCGAGCGAGCACCCTGCAGGTGAGTGCGACATACGCGCGCAGCCGCTCCCGCGCCGAACGATGTTGCCTGATCGCCCCCCATACGGGCTGCAGTTCTAGTGGTGCTTCGACACCACCCGCGATGGCGGTGTCGACCACACCTTCGAGGAGGCCGCGCTTCCCATCGCAGGTGGCATAGATCGTTTCAGGCGACACGCTGGCAGCGGCAGCCACCAACGTGATGGTGGTGGCCGCGAAGCCGCGTTCAATGAAGAGGCGCATGGCAGCATCGAGCACTCGCTGCCGCGTCTCGAGCGCTTGACCGGTGCGCAGGGCGGAGGTGTAGGATCGCTTCTTCCGCGGGCGCCGTGCATTCATATGGATACAGTATTACTGTAATCAATTCATGTCAACGGCTCATTTCCGTCCCTGAGGCCCGGCTCACACGCGCGCATGGCGACCGCAGCGGCGATATCCGTCCAGTGTCAGGCGATGGTTGGACAGGCGACGCATTCGCCGATGGGCTTTCGCTACGCCCATGAGGTTGCCTGGGCCCGAGAGATCGCCGAGTACTCGGGCTTGAGCGACGCGCTGCTGAATCAGGTCGAGCGGATCCGGGCAATGACGGCCGACGAGAAACTGCGCGTATCACATATGCTCTGGGAAGAAGCCTGGCGTGTCGCCGCCGCTGGAGTTCGGGCGCGACACCCCGACTGGTCCGACGCCGAGGTCGCATCAGGCGTCTGAGCGCTCATGCGTGGGACCGCGCGGTAGCCTCATCGGGCGCTTCGTGACCCCGCTGCACTTGGAGGGCCTGGACTACATGGTCACGGGCGGTCTCGCAGCGCTTTGCGTATGGGCACCCTAGGCTGACGCTGGACATCGATCTCGTCGTACGCCTCTAGCTACGAAACGTTGGGGCGTTTGCCCTGCTCTGGCCAGCCGAGGACTACTACTGCCCGCCGATCGACGTTATCGAGACGGAATTGCAGCGTCGCGAACACGGGCATTTCAACGTGATCCATCACGAATCGGCGATGCGCGCAGACGTGTACCTGGCTGGAGACGACCCGTTCCACTCGTGGGCACTCGACCACCGCGTTGCGAGGACGATCGAGGGAACACCGGTGCAGTTCGCGCCCATCGAGTACGTCATCGTCTATAAGCTCCTGTATTTCCGCATGGGGGGTTCCGACCGACATCTCCGCGACATCGCCCGCATGCTGAGAATCAGCGCCACCGAAATTGACTTGGCTGTCATCGAACGGTGGATCGACAGGTATCGGCTCGACACGGAGTGGGATCGCGCTCGTGGCGCCGGCGAGGACTGAGGAGGCCGCGCGTACTCGGTTGGGAGGGTTGCCCGCCTCCCAATGGCCCTCACGGCACCTCCCGTTCTCCGATTCCGCCGCCACCGCGCACCAAGCGGTTGGCGGCCGGCACCTCCCCGATCACGGTGACCGTGACCGCGGGCCGACACCAAGGCGGTTTCAGGAGCCTCACCGCCAGATGGTGGTCACCCGCTGACGTCGAGTGCAGAGGCCCTCGGGGGACTCCCCCTCAGCGGGTTTCGGGCGCAGCATATGGCGGCCGGCTCGCGTTCTCCTTCCGCGCCGCCGGCGCACACTACCCCCACATCACCACCGACGGCCTCTCCGGGCCGTCCCACGGGAGCCAGACGTGAGAGCGTTTCGTGTCCTACTCGGCGTCGCCGCGCTCGCGGCCAGTTCGCTCGAGGCCCAGCAGTCCTCCCGAACCGAGCCCGTCACCGGCCTGCGCGACAACTCCACCGGCTTTCACGCCCTCGTTGGCGCCCGCGTGGTCACCGCCCCTGGCCAGGTGCTCAACAACGCCACCGTCGTCATCCGCAACGGGCTGATCCAGGCGGTCGGCGCAGGTTTAGCTGCCCCGGCCGGAGCCCGGGTCTGGGATCTCAAGGGCCTCACGGTCTACCCCGGCTTCCTCGACGCGTCGGCGGACCTCGGCGGTGATGCGCCCCCTCAAGGGGGCGACGTCGGGCCGACGCACTGGAACCCGCAGGTACGCGCGTGGTTCAGCACCACGTCCAACGCGCGGGACGACAGCACCCGACGGATCGCGCTCCGGTCCCTCGGGTTCGGCACCGTGCTCGCCGTGCCGCGCCAGGGGATCTTCCGCGGGACAGCCTCCGTCGTGAACCTGGGCGACGCCGGCCTCCGCGATCGCGTCCTGCGCGCCGATCTCGCACAGACACTTGGCTTTCAGCGCTCCTTCCCGCTCGGCGGCATGTACCCCAACTCGTCCATGGGCACGATTGCCCTGATGAAGCAGACGTTCATGGACGCCGAGTGGTACACGCGCGCCTGGGCCGCCTACGAAGCCAGCGGGCGCGCGATGTTGCCTCCCGAGACGAGCGAGGCCCTTGCCGCGCTCGGAAAGTCCATCAGCGGCGCGCAACCGGTCTACTTCGAGACCACGAGCGAAGAGGAGTACCTGCGCGCGTACAAGCTCGCGCAGGATTACAAACTCACGCCGTGGTTCCGCGGCAGCGGCCAGGAGTATCGCCTGCTCGACGTGCTCAAGGGGCGCACGCAGCCGCTTATCGTGCCGCTGACGTTCCCCGATGCGCCCAACGTGTCGAGCCCCGAGATGGCGGCAAACGTGGCCCTCGCCGACCTGCGGCACTGGTACCTCGCGCCGACCAATCCGGGGCAGCTGGCGGCGGCCAACATCCCGTTTGCGCTCACCGCCGACGGCCTGTCGTCGCTGCAGCAGTTCCTCCCCAACCTGCGGACAGCGGTTGCGCGCGGCCTGCCGGCTGACAAGGCGCTCGCCGCTCTCACCACGGTGCCTGCCAGCTGGCTCGGCCTCGAGAAGACGCACGGCACGATCGCGGCCGGCAAGGCGGCGAACCTCGTCGTGGCCGACGGCGACCTCTTCACGGAAGAAGCGAGCGTGCGCGACGTGTGGGTGCAGGGCAAGGCGTACGGCGTCACGCGTCCGCCTCAGCTCGATGCCCGCGGCACGTGGACCATCGCCTCGAACGACCCGGGCGTCGCCAAGAACGCGGTACTCCGTCTCGAAGGCCCGCTCAATCGCATCCGCGGCACGATCGAGATGGAGGGCTCGCGCCCGACGAACCTCGCTACGGCGCGCATCATCGCCGAGACGGGCCGGCTTGAAGTGACGTTCCCGGGCGAGTCGGTTGGCCTCGATGGCACCGTGCTGCTCGCGGGCTCGGTGACGGACTCGGCGTTCTTTGGCTGGCTCTCGCTGCCTAACGGCACCGACGCCACGTACCGCGGCACGCGGACCGAGCGGTTCCAGGGCCCCACCCGCGGGGTGGTCGCGGCGAGGGTTCCGCGCATCGACCTCCCCAACCTGCGCCCCTCGATGGAGTTCGGACGCTCGGCGCCGCCGGTGCAGCCCGCCGCCGTCATCGTGCGCAATGCGACGGTGTGGACGCAGGGTCCGCAGGGTCGGCTGGAAAACGCCGACCTGCTGGTGCAGGCCGGAAAGGTGGTGCGTGTCGGCACGCAGCTGCAGGCGCCTGCTGGCGCGGTGGAGATCGACGCGCGCGGCAAACATGTCACGCCGGGACTCATCGATCCGCATACGCATTCCGGCGTGAGCGACGTCAACGAGACCGGCTTCGCGATCGTCCCCGAAGTGCAGATGGGCGACGTGATCACGCACAACAACATCTGGTTCTACCGACAGCTCGCCGGCGGCCTCACGACCACGATGATCAAGCACGGGTCCGCCAACCCGATCGGTGGCGAGAACGTGTACGTGAAGATCCGCTGGGGCAGCCTGCCTGACGAGTACAAGCTCCAGGGCGCTCCGCGCACCGTGAAGTTCGCGCTGGGCGAGAACCCCAAGCGCAGCCCGGCGCGCTACCCGAACACCCGCATGGGCGTGCAGGAGATCATCCGCGACCACTTCAACGCCGCGCGGGACTACGAGAAGGAGTGGAAGGCCTGGGAGAAGACGAAGACCGGCATCCCGCCGCGCAAGGATCTGCGGATGGAGGCAATCCTCGACATCCTCAACCAGAAGCTGCTGGTGTCGTCCCACGGATACCGCGCGGACGAGTTTCTGGCGCTCGTCAGGCTCGCCGAGGAGTTCGGCTTCCGCATCCAGACGCTGCAGCACGGGCTCGAAGCCTACAAGATCGCATCCGAACTCAAGAAGTCCGGCGTGGCGGCCGTGGTGTGGAGCGATTGGGGCGCGTTCAAGATGGAAGCCTACGACAACACCACGTACAACGCGCGTTTGCTCCTCGAAGCCGGAGTGGTCACGTCACTCCACTCCGACAACTCCGAGATCTCCACGCGCATGAACTGGGAGGCGGGCAAGCTGCTTCGCACCGGAGTGAAGGACATCGACGCCCTCGGGACGGTGACGCTCGGCGCGGCAAAGGCCATCGCCATTGACAATCGGGTGGGCTCGCTCGAGGCCGGGAAAGACGCCGACTTCGTCATCTGGAGCGGCAACCCGCTCTCGCAGTTCACCAGGGCCGAGCAGACCTGGGTGGAAGGGCGCAAGTACTTCTCGCTCGACGAAGACAAGGTGCTTCGCGCCGACGTCGCCCGGCAGCGCGCGCAGCTCATCCAGGCCGTGATCGCCGCGAGCCCTGCCGAGCAGACGGTCGCGCCGGGCGCACGTCCGAGTCGGCCCGGCAACCGCGAACGTCAATGACCTGCACCCTTCCTTCAGCTATCCAGACGATGCGAACCATGATCGGAACGGCGCGACGCGCCACCCTGGGCCTGGCGATGGCGGGTGCCGGACTCCTGCTCCCCGGTTCGTCGCGCGCACAGGTGCGCATGACCGTGCCCCCGCAGTCGACGCCGGTGGTGCTCAAGGGCGCAACCCTGCACACCGTCACCAGGGGCACGATCCAGAACGGCACGATCGTGCTCGAACGCGGCAAGATCACCGCGATCGGTGGGCCGGAGGTGGCGACGCCACGCGGGGCGAAGGTGGTCGATGTGAGCGGCAAGCACATCTACCCCGGTCTCGTGGATGCGTACAGCACGGTGGGCATCACCGAGATTGGCGCGGTGGACGTCTCCAACGACATCCGGGAAACCGGTGACTTCAACCCCAACGTGCGTGCCGAGATCGGCGTGAACGCGGAGAGCCGTCACATCGGCACGACGCGGTCGGCGGGCGTGCTCGTGGCGTTCAGCACGCCGGAGGGCGGTGTGATCTCCGGGTTGTCGAGCGCGATGTCGCTCGAGGGCTGGACGTGGGAAGAGATGTCGATGAAGGGTGCGGCCGCGCTCAACGTGCGGTGGCCCGATCCGAATTCCACGGGCCGCGCGCGCTTTGGCGGCGGTGGTCCCGGCGGCCGGCCTGCAGGCCCGCCGCCAAAGAGCTACGCCGAGCAGGTGCAGCAGATCAAGGATTGGTTCTCGGAGGCGCGCGCGTACCGCGATGCGATCAAGACGGGCCAATCAGTGCGCACCGACACGCGTTATGCGGCGATGATTCCCGCGCTGGACAAGGCGATCCCCGTCGTGGTGGCCGCCGATGGCGCCGCGCAGATCAACGACGCCATCACGTGGGCAAAGCAGGAACAGGTGAAGCTGGTGATCCGCGGTGGGCGCGACGCGCTGTTCGTCGCCGATCGTCTAAAGGCCGAAAACGTGCCGGTGATCCTCACGAGCACCATGGCGGCGCCGGACCGGCAGTACGAGGGCTACGACAATGCGTACGCCACGCCGGGCAAGCTGCACGCCGCCGGTGTGAAGTTCGCCATCTCCGGTGGCTCGGGTGGACTGTACAGCAATCGTCTGCCGTGGGAAGCCGGCGTGGCGGTCGCGTTCGGCCTTCCTGAGGACGAGGCACTCAAGGCGGTGACGATCAACGCCGCGGAGTTCATGGGCGTCGCGGACAAGGTCGGATCGCTGGAGGTGGGCAAGGAGGGAACGCTGCTCATCACCACGGGCACGCCGCTGGACATGACGAGCGACATCATTCAGTCCTATATCCAGGGCCGCGAGATCAACATGATGGACATCCACAAGTGGTTCTTCCAGAAGTACATGGAGAAGATCAAGCAGCAGCAGCCGAAGATCGTGCCGTAACGTCGGCTGCTTGTGGATGAATGGCGGGCACCGGCGCAGGTCGGTGCCCGTTTCGCTACAAGCCCAATTGACTCTCGATCGACACGAAGAGCTCGTTCAGCTCCATCGAGAACACCTCGCCCACTCCCGCGGGCGCCCAAACGAGGCGCTCGCGCTCGACCACAGGCGCCTCTGCCTCGGGCGTCCAGATTTCCGCTGTGCGGCTGCGCGGATCGATCACCCAGTACAGGGCAACGTTGCGATCCTGGTAGACGCGGCGCTTGTCGAATCGATCGTACGTGCGAGTCGCTGGACTCAGGATCTCCGCGACGAGAGGGACGTGTCGCACCTCCTCCCACCCGCGCGCATGCCGATCCGCGGCGCCCATCACAAAGATGTCAGGCTGTACCAGGACGTCGCGTCGGCCCCACGTGAGATCGGCGATCACGCCGAACGCCTCGCCGAGCCCGTGACGATCACAGAAAACGTGAAGCGCCATCGCGAGTTTCCTGACAATGCGCTCGTGCTGCAAGGTGGGCGCGGGACTCACCAGCAGCCTGCCGTACACGAGTTCATACCTCTGACCGTCGCTCGGGATGGCGAGGACGTCGTCGACCGTGTGGAACCCGAGATCGTGCGCTGGCATGCCCATAGACTCGGCTCGGCGGGACTGGATCCGCAAGTGGGTGGAGGAGGCCCGACCATGTCCAATGTTGCGCTGCCCACCGTGGAGCAGCGTCACCATTCCGCCTCGGGTTGTATCCAGTTCGTGCGTTTGGGTTCGCCCGCGCATATCCAGCCCCGCTGGGTTCGGGCGCCTGGACGCCTGGCGTGCCCACCACGTCCACGGGTCCGCTGGAACGAGCGCACGCGTGCATCGTCCTGTTGTCGGGCACCGGGCGCGAGCATACTACCCTGGCACCGTGCGCAGGCTGCGACACGTGCATCGCTCGACGCCCGGTCGACCTGCCTCGCGCCGAATCCGGTCCCGCCGTCCACTCGTCCGTCGTGACATGATCTCGCTCGTCGTTCCTGCCTACAACGAAGAAGACGGTCTCGAGGAGCTGTATCGCCGCGTGTCCGCCGCGTCGACCAGCTGGGGCGAGGCGTGGGAACTCGTCATCATCGACGACGGAAGCCGCGACCGCACGCTGGAGATTCTCGAACGGCTCGCGGACAAGGACCCGCGCGTGAAGGTCGTCTCGCTGAGTCGCAACTTCGGTCACCAGGCCGCGGTCACCGCGGGCCTGCAGCACGCCGGCGGCAGCATCGTCTGCGTGATGGACGCCGACCTGCAGGATCCACCCGAGGAGCTGCTCCCGTTCATCGAGAAGATCCGCGAGGGCCACGACGTGGTCTACGCGATCCGCACGAAGCGCAAGGAAGGACTGTTCAAGCGCATCGCGTACCACACCTACTATCGCCTGCTCAAGCGACTTGCCACGCTCGACATTCCGCTGGACTCGGGCGACTTCTGCGTGATGCGCGGCGAAGTGGTCGACGCAATCAATGGCCTGCCGGAGCGCAATCGCTTCGTGCGCGGCTTGCGCACGTGGGTCGGGTTCCGCCAGACCGGCCTCGCCTACGAACGCGCGGCGCGATTCGCCGGGGAGCCCAAGTACACGCTGCGCAAGCTGTTCAAGCTCGCCGGCGACGGCATCGTGAACTTCAGCTATCGACCGCTGCAGGCGATCATGCTGCTCGGATTCTTTGTGGGCACGGTGGCGGTGGCGCTAGGTCTCGTAGTGCTCGCCCAGTACATCGGCAACTTCCCGATCCTGGGCTACAACCCGCGTGAGGCACGAGGGTGGACCTCGCTCATCCTCGTGCTCCTGTTTTCGTCGGCCGTCCAGCTGTTTTGCCTCGGCATCCTTGGTGAGTACCTCGGCCGGCTGTTCGAGGAGACCAAGCGCCGCCCCGTGTACCTGGTGAAGAAGCGCATCGGTATCTCGGAGCGTTCAGCGGCGTAGGCGCCCTTCCGGGGAGATGCGCGCACGGGCTGTGGATGACCGTGCTGGTCACACGCCGGCAGAAAGGCCGTGGCGCTCGACCGGTGCGAGGTGGCGCATGACCTTGTCGTCGCTCTTGCCGCTCGCGCGCGACGCCGAGGATGGCGACGATGGCGACGTCGCTGGCCACGCCGATCAGCTGCTGGCGACCCCGCGGCTTCCTACGCCCGCTGGCGTCGCAGCATGAGGTAGCCAGCGACGCCGCTCAGTGTCGAGGCGATGAGGATGCCGATCTTGGCGTCTTCGTTGAGGTCCGCGCTGTCGTACGCGAGCCCGGCGATGAAGAGCGACATGGTGAAGCCGATGCCGCCCACCATGGCAGCGCCTCGCATGTGTCTCCAGGTCACGCCCGCGGGTAGCGCCGCAAGCCTGAGCCGCGTCCCGATCCACGCGAAGACCGAGATCCCGACGACCTTGCCGATGAAGAGGCCGAGGATGACGCCCCAGGTCACCGGCGTGCGAAGCGCCTGGCCCACGGCGCCAAGTGTCACGCCGGCGTTCGCCAGGGCAAACAGGGGCATGAGGCCGTACGACACCACGCTGTTCAGGGCGTGCTCGATGCGGAGGAGCGGTGCATTCGCCCGAGAGGCGGCCAGGTCGAGTGCGAACATCGCGTCCTGCTGCCCTCGGTTGGTGATGACACGCCCATCGCCGGTCTCGTGTCGATCGAAGTCGTCGAGCAGCGAACGCGCCTGCGCCGAAAATGCCGAAGAACCCATGGTGGCGAACGCGGGCACCGTCATCGCGAGGAGCACGCCGGCTATCGTCGCGTGGACGCCGGATTGCAGGACGAAGTACCAGAGCACCACACCGAAGGCGAGGTATGGCCAGATCGCCATCACGCGTGCGCGGTTCAACGCGACGAGCACCGCGAACGTGAGGCCCGCACCTGCCAGCGCCGCGCCATTCAGCGCTGAGGTATAGAACAGCGCGATGACGAGCACCGCGCCCAGGTCGTCGACGATGGCGAGCGCGGTGAGAAAGACCTTGAGCCCGACCGGAACGCGCGGTCCGAGGATCGTCATGATGCCGAGCGCGAAGGCAATGTCGGTCGCCATGGGCACGCCCCAGCCGTGAGCACCCGGCCCGCCGGCATTGAGGGCTGTGTAGAGCAATGCCGGCACGATCATCCCGCCGAGTGCCCCGGCGATCGGGAGCGCCGCCTGACGAGGCGATGCCAGTTCGCCGACCAGGAGTTCGCGTTTGATCTCGAGCCCAACCACCAGGAAGAACACGGCCATGAGGCCGTCATTGATCCAATGGTGGAGCGACATGCGCATCGGGCTGTCGGCCGGTCCGATGGCAAGTTGGACCTCCCACAATTGGTGGTAGGTGGCGGCCCACGGGGAGTTGGCCCAGACGAGGGCGACGATGGTGGTGGCCATGAGCGCGATGCCGCCCAGGGCACCGGTGCGGGCAAATTCGGCGAAGGGCGCCACGAGACGCGCTCGGAGCGCGGTCCGTGCCGATGCCCGAGGGGGCGGCTGGCTCATCAGGTGGCAAGGTAGGTCGCGGAAGGGGGCAAAGCGACACCCGGCGGTATGATCTCCGGCGGAGCGAAGCGCAGGCCCCAGCGCCGGAAACGCCAATCAATCGGGGGTCACCGAGGGTTCGCCACCCTTCCTCACCAGGCATGGCGCGATCTTGGTCACTGCGGGTTCCTTCGATGAGACGTCACGCGAGGCAGGGTTCCGGCCCCGCATGCATCATCGCGGCGCCGCGGGCAAGGGCGAGGCCGTCGGCGAGCGACGAGATCGCCGCAGCCTGCGATTCTACCGGTGCATCAACAATCCGCTCTGCCGTGCACGGACGGCGGCCGTGAAACCGATCCCCGCTTGCCCACAGGGCGTCGAACATGCCTTGGTCGAGGCCACCGGCCGCTCCGATGACTGCAACGTGACGAGGCAGCTGGCGCGACTCCACTGCTGCGGAGGCTCTGCGGAGTTGCGATGTCATGACGGTTCCTGCTGTGCGCGATCGTCACGAACGACCTCGAAATGCGACATCATTCCGGCTGCGTGATGTTCGAGGATATGGCAGTGGTACATCCATCCGCCGGGCCTGTCGTCAGGCAGCCACGCGAGGCGCACGCTACCCCAGGCCGACACATTCACCGTGTCTTCCCATGAGAGTTTGTCGGTCGGTTTGCCGTTCACGGCGAGGATCTGAAAGAAGTACCCGTGCAGGTGGAACGGATGGTGAACCGGCGAACGATTGACGACGTCCCAGACCTGCAGATCGCCAATGCGGACCGGTTCCGCGTGATCATGTTGCTTGTGGTCGATGTTGAACTCGACGCCGTGTTTCGTCCCGAGTCCGAAGCCGAGTCGTATGGTGCGATTCGGCGTGACCGGGCCCCTCACCAGCGGCTCGATCTCTCGCAACCGTCCGGGAAGCTGTGTCATCGATGGCGCCGGAGCCCCAATACGCACGGTCGCGAATAGTTCAGGCTTCCTGTGCGCCTTGAACGAGCCACGATTGAAGGGGAGCGCCTCAATCCGTAGTGTCTCTCCCTTGGCGAATGGGCCGACGACAAGTTCAGTGCGATTCGCTGGGACAAGGAGCACTTCGGTCGCCGCAACAGGCGAAGGAATGAAGCCGCCACCGGTGCCGATGATTCTGAATGGCCGACCACCCACTGACAGTCGCACATAACGAGCGCTCGCAGCATTCACAAAGCGCCACCGTTCGATCTGCCCTGCTGCCATCCGGATCTCTGGTTGCTGTCTGCCGTTGACAAGGCGCGTGCTTCCTTCTCGGCCATCGTGTGACTCGATCCACCAGCCGGGTGACTTGATCTCGCCGTCCCTCTCAAGCTCGACGTCGTCCAGCACGAACGTACGATCGGCGTCGAACACCGGCTCATCCGCAGCGCGCACGATCAGCGCGCCGTACAGACCACGCTCCAGCTGCACCGTCTCGTTGAAGTGCGAGTGGTACCAGAACGTGCCCGCGTCTGGGACGCGAAACCGGTAGGTGAAGGTCTCCCCGGGCGCGATTGGGTTCTGCGTCCGCTCCGTCCCGTCCATCACGGCCGGGATCCGCAGTCCGTGCCAGTGTACGACCGTCGGTTCGGGGAGGTGGTTGATGACGCGAATCTCGAGGACGTCGCCAACCTGGGCCTCGATCGTCGGGCCAGGAACCTGGCCGCCAAACGCCCAGGCACGCGTCCGCTGCCCCGGCACGAACTCCCAGTCGATCTCCCGCGCCTCGAGGTCTACTCGCATGACCGACCTTCCTTCGTCAGCCCGCGCGGACTCATAGGCCTGCATGTACTCGTCGTCTGACGGCGTGCTGTTTCCGTGCCGATGGGAATCCATGGAAGTCTCCGGTTCGCGAAGGAGGGTGATCAGCGAGAACTACAGGCCGACGGCGAAGCGCAGGCCGACGAACGTTGAGCTGAATTCTGAGATCCCACCCCGCTCCTTTTCGCCGAAGATGTTGACTCGCTTCGCGAACAAACCGGCCTCGCTCCGACCGAACCTGCGGCCGACATCAACCGACGGCGCCACGAACAGGCCATTGCCCTTGTAGTACGACCCGGCCGTTGCCCCTTGGGCAGGCTCGGAGCCCTGGCGCGACATCGCGTTTACGATCACTCCACCCATGTGCAGGCCGCCCGAAACGAACCACGACTTGCCGTACGACAGTTCAATGACCGGACCGGCAGCCTGGTAGTTCATCGTCGTCGCCGCAGTCTGGTCCGAGTTGGAGACGAGTGTCTCGATGCCAATGCGCAGGAACGGCCGCACCTTGATGAGAAAGAAGAACCCCGACATGTGCGGACCCTTTGGGCCATCGGGTGCCAGATCCCCAAACGCGGGGTCCAGGCCAGACAGTTCCATCGTGCCGACGATCAGGGCCGACCGAATCCCCACGACGTACTTTCGATCGACATCCTGGGCCGCTGCCTGTGCAGCCACGGTGGCTACCAGGAGACCAGTCAGTGCAAGTGCTCTTACCACGTGTCACCTCGCTGTTGGAGTGTGGAGTCAGGATCGCTCCGCGAGGTCCCGGATGATTGAACAAAGGGGCTGACTACTGCCGCCCGCTCACCGTACCATTGGGGCCATGCCGTTTCTCATAGGGACCGGGATTGCTCTGGCGGTCGGGGTGTTCGGAACGATCACCGAGCTCGATAGGGAACGCGCGTTCTATCCGACGGCGCTTGTTGTCATCGCGTCGTACTACATACTGTTTGCCGCGATGGCTGGCTCACGCTCAGCCCTCGGCCCGGAGCTTCTCCTCTTTTCGCTTTTTGCGGCGATGGCGGCCTTGGGATTCCGGCACGACCTCCGGATCGTGATCGCCGGTCTCGTTGCCCACGCGATGCTGGACTACTTCCACGGCGGGATCATATCGAATCCTGGTGTCCCGTCCTGGTGGCCGGCCTGGTGTGCCGGCTACGACGTCGCGGCACCAGCCTACCTCGCGGTTCTCATCTGGCGAGGGCGGGTTCCGGCACGTCCAATCGGCCGCGACCAGGTGAGACCGAAGACGTAGCCCCTCCGTTCAAGCCCCGCGCATCGGTCCTTGGCGTTCGTTCCTGCACGCCAACACGCGGAGGACGCAGTGAGCACACGACAGCGACTGGTCGATGTCAGTCACGTCATTGAGGACGGGATGGTGACCTACCGAGGACTCCCCGCGCCGATCGTCTGTGATTGGCGCAGCCGCGAGGAGTCGCGCGCGATCCATGATGGCGCCGAGTTCCAGATCGGGAAGGTGGAGATGGTCGCGAATACGGGCACGTATGTCGACAGCCCCTTCCATCGTTACGCGGACGGAAATGACTTGTCGGAACTGCCGCTCGAGTCAGTGGCGAATCTTGCCTGCGTTGTGGTGCGCATCGACCCAGCCAGAGGACCCGCGATCAACGAGATGACGCTGTCGGACCGTGAAGTCAGCGGCAAGGCCGTTCTTTTCCACACGGGGTGGGATCGGCTCTGGCGCACGGACGCCTACTTCGAGTCGCACCCCCACCTCACCGCGCGCCTGGCTGAACGACTGGCGAAAGCAGGCGCAACGCTCGTCGGGATCGACTCCATGAACATCGATAGCACCGCAACCGGCACGAGGCCAGTGCACACGATTCTGTTAGGCAGGGAGATCCCGATCGTCGAGCATCTGTGCGGGCTCGCCGCGGTTCCGCCGAGCGGCGGCCGCTTCTCAGCGGTGCCGGTAAAGGTGAAAGGGTGCGGAACGTTCCCGGTGCGAGCCTATGTCGACTTGGGGTGAGACTCCGCAAGCATCGCCTTCGGGTCTGGTGTCGCGAGAAGCTGAATCCCGGACGGAGCAAAGCCGAATGCCTTCACGGACGTCCGGGTCAGGTGCGCGGCGTCAGCGAAGCCGGCGGCGTGCGCAGCTTCGGAGAGGTTTCTGCCATTCATGAGCAGCTCCCAAACGAGGAGAAACCGCCTCCATAGGATGTACGGCCGCAACCCCATGCCCGTCTGCTCCCCGAACACGTGACGGAACCGGCTTGGCGACAGACAGGCGTACGACGCGACTTCATTGAGTGTGATTGCGCGGTCGAGATGCTGGTTGATGTAAACGATGGCACTCATGATGCGCGGATCGGTCACGTCGGCGCTGTCGACGGTGGCGCCCAGCGTTGTCACGAGTCGGCGCGCGTTCGCCACCGTCTCATCCTTTCGTTCGTGAAGCCACGCGCCGAACATGGCGTCCGAGATCTCGCGCAAAGCAGAGGTGCCGACCTCGGTGATGCCGCTGGCGCACCGTTGCGTAATGGCGCGACCATTGCGGGTCTCGGGCTCAACGAAGATGACGGCACCGTAGTCTGAGGCGGTGACGTCTATGGAGTGCGGCTGGCGCGTCCCTATAGCGGCGATGGAGTAGGTCGCCCAGGGCTCACGGTCACTCGCGCGCACCTTGTGATCGCCCGCTGACGCCACCACAAACTGCATTGACTGGTGGGCGTGGAGCGGGAGCGGCCGATCATGATGTCCGATGAAGAGGCATCCTCCTTCCCACGCGAAGAACTGCCCCACGCCTATGCGCTTGGTCATCGCGGCGAAGGTACGCTGGGCTCGGCGCCGCCGTCAGTAGTCGAATCAGCCACGCGTGAGGCGGAATGAACTCCGCGGGAGCGGAAGGGTTGCTGCACCTCGACGCTGTCGTTCTCGCGCACTAGTCTGGGCGTGCGAGAGACCGCGTTCGCAGAGTTGCCTTCAAACCCCGCACCGACGGCAACCAGCGAACGTCAGGCGGCGCGGGCATGCCCTTCGTTGCGAAACCACCTGGCAAAGCCAACGGCTGTCGCTGGGAGGAATACCGCGGATCCCAGAACACCGATCATCTGCAGCCGCATCTTGCCGACGGCAGCACCAACGAGTCCGATCAGGCACAGGGCACCGGTGATCACGACCAGGCGGCGCAACAGGGGTGGCGCTCGCATCGGATCCAACGCGACAGCTACAAAGATCTGAGAGATGCATAGGAAGAAGTCCCATGCCAACAGCTCGACCGCGTAGGGAGCGGATGGCCATACCAGGCCGTGGGAGCCGAGCTGACGACCAGCCGTAAGCTCGACGAGATGCACACCACAGGTCGTGCCGGCAAACATCACGCTGAAGGCCAGGCCGAGAATCCCCCACGCGCGCCTCTCGACCGGAACGACAAGGAGAACCGCAGTCGTCAACAGTACGAGCGGCAGCGCGGAAGCCACGGTCAGCAGCTCCATCACGGCAAGAAGCGGGTCGCCGATGGGCTCATCTGAGCGGCCTGCGGGTGCAGGCTTGTGACGATCAGCCGGGTCAGACTGTCTGGCGTATATCTTGCGCATGAACACACGCTAAACCGCCACCCGAGACCCAAATGATCCGCTGGTCAGGCGTCCGCACGCTCCCACTCCTCGTCGTCCTCGCCGCTGCCTGCGCGGACGAGGACGCCAATACCCTAAGCCCGACGCCACCGGAATCCGGGGTGCTGACGGACGCGCAGGTCGATGGAGCGCTTTCTCGCGTGCTCGCCTCTCACGGCTTCTCCGGTCGGATCAGTGAGCGCCTCACGCAACGCCTGGGTCGTCCGCTGAACACGGCGCTCTCGGACGTGGGTCGCCTGCTCTTCTTCGACCCGTTGCTGGGGCTCAACAACGACAACTCGTGCGCCGGCTGCCACGCCCCGCAGCACGGCTTTGGCGATTCGCAGTCCATCGCGATCGGGATCCAGAACAATGGGATGGTGGGTCCGGGCCGCACGGGCCCGCGCAACCAGCGGCGCACACCCCACCTGCTCAACGCCGCCTTTTACCCGGCGCTGATGTGGAACTCGCGGTTCCTCGCACGTTCCGGGAACCCATTCGACAACTCGTCGTCGTTTGTCTTCCCGGACCCCGAGGGCACCTCGCTGTCGGGTCTGCCGCACCTCCTCACCGCTCAGGCGTTCATCCCGCCCACCGAGCGCGTGGAGATGGCGGGGTTCGACTTTGTCGGTGACAACGATGCCATCCGCGCCGAGGTGACTCGACGAATCAATCAGGTCTCGGACTACAAGGCGCGCTTTGGTCAGGTGTACGAGACCGTGCGCGCCGGTCAGAACATCACCTATGAACACGTCGGCCACGCCATCGCCGAGTTCACGTTCTCGCTCAACTTCGCCAACGCGCCGATCGACCAGTTCGCGCGCGGATCAACGGGCGCCATGTCGCTGGCGCAGAAGCGCGGCGCCCTCCTGTTCTTCGGCAAGGCCGGTTGCGTGGGCTGCCACGCCGTGGCGGGTCAATCGAACGAGATGTTCTCCGACTTCCGTCCCCATGTGGTCGCCTGGCCGCAGGTCATGCCGGCGAACGCCAACGTTACTTACGATGGCGATGGCGCAAACGAAGACTTCGGCCTCGAGCAGGTGACGCGCAACCCGTCGGATCGCTACGCGTTCCGTACCTCGCCGCTGCGCAACATCTCCCTGCAATCTGCGTTTGGTCACAACGGCGCGTACACCCGCCTCGAGGATGCGATTCGTCATCACCTCGATGCCACGCGCTGGGCCGCGTCATACAGCCCGGCCACGGCCGGCGTCGCCGCAGACCTGCGGGGCCCGATGCCGCCGAGCCAGCCGGTGATTGATCGACTGGATGCCCGGCTACGCACGCCGATCGCGCTCTCGACGGAGGAGTTCCAGCAGCTCGTGGAGTTCGTTCGAACCGGCTTGCTCGACCCGAAGTCGGCCCCGGCCGAGCTGCGCAAACTGATTCCCGCAACGCTGCCAAGCGGAAAGACGCCGCACACCTTCCAGCCGTAGCGCGGTGCCGGAGTTTGCCAGTACACGAGGCGCCACCCGATTTCGCGTGGCGCCTCTTGTTCGCGCGGTTCGAACGCGCGGGGTGCGGCCGGGAGGGTGGTTCCAGGGAGGCAGACTACCCCACCTCACACCGCTACAAGAAGTCAGCGATCCCTGCGACGTACTCGACGTCCTCGCGGCGCCACCGGGACCCTTACGGTGCTCCACATAGAAGGCCTTCGTCAGGATGGTGTCGCGCGTACCGCTCCGCTCGCAATGGCCCGCGGAAGGCAAGGGACGGCACGCACCGGTGAGCTTTGCTCGCGGGGTGCCCCGCATGAGCTGCGTCGTGGCATTCCGTGGCCGGGATGCATAGCGTTCGAGGCCTCGGACCCAGGCGGCCCATGCGCTCATACCTGACACGCTTCGCTGTTGCGGCGGTCGTCGCGACCACGGCGATCTCGCCACCAGCCGCCGCGCAAACCGCGGCCGAGTCCGCGCTCCTGCGCCTCGCACGCTGGCATTTCGAGGCCGACTTCAAGGCGGATCGCACCGCGCTCGACACCTTGCTGGCCGACGACCTCTCGTATGGCCGATCGAGCGGTGCGCTGCACACCAAGGCCCAGGTCCTTGCGCTCGTCGGTGCCAGCGGGCCCTTCGCGCTCGACTACTCCACGCCGGACTCGTTGGTGGCGCGCGCGTACGACGACGCTGGCGTCGTTACCGGGCGCCTCACGGTCAAACTCACGGCGCAGCCGGCTCCATACACCCTTCGCTTCACCGAGACGTGGGTACGGCGCGGTGGGCGCTGGCAACTCGTGGCGTTCCAGGCCACCAGGTTGCCGTGACGCTCGCGACTGTGTGCGGCGCTTCCACGGCTGACCGCGCACTGTTGGTGGCAACACGGCGGCGCGCTGACGGCGCATACCTGCGTGACCCGGTAAGATGACAGCGTCGTTCTCGATGCCACGCTTCGGGTAGCGCTGATAGGTGGAGCAGGACAATCTTGCGCCTTGACCGGGAGATTGTTGGTGACGGCGTGCCACCCGCGGCGATCGGCCCTGGCCCTTGGCGTCGGCCCTAGCCCTTCGCATTGACGGCGCCCATACTCCCGCGCCTCCTACCCGGACCCCCTTCTCCATGCAGGATTCGACCGCCCAGGCCGCCGCGACCCACGGCCCGGACATCGCCAAGTACGCTCTCCTCGGCCTGCTCGCGCTCGTCGCGCTCTACTACATCGTCGCCTTCGCACGCGCGATCGCGGCCCAGCGCGCGTCCGGCTCCTCGGACGGTAAACCGACGGCGCTCGGCCTCGGGCTCGGGTTCGTCACGAACTTCTTCGACACCCTGGGCATCGGATCCTTTGCGCCAACCACGTCGGCGTTCCGGTTTCTCAGGATGGTCCCGGACGAAAAGATCCCGGGCACGCTGAACGTTGGACACACGCTGCCCACGATCGCCCAGACGTTCATCTTCACCACGGTCGTGCCGGTGGAGTCCAAGACGCTGATCCTGATGATCGTCGCCGCGGTCCTGGGCTCGTGGCTCGGCGCTGGCGTGGTCTCAGGACTGTCCCGCACCAAGATTCAGGTGGGAATGGGACTCGCGCTGCTCACCGCGGCGCTGCTGCTCGTTTCCTCGCTCCTCGGGCTGACGCCCGCCGGTGGTACCGCGCTCGGCGTGAGCGGTGGCCTGCTCGTGGCGGGACTCGTCGGCAACTTCATCCTCGGCGCGTTGATGACGCTCGGCATCGGCCTCTATGCGCCGTGCCTGATCCTGGTGAGCATGCTCGGAATGAACGTGACCGCCGCGTTTCCGATCATGATGGGATCGTGCGCGTTCCTCATGCCCGTGGCGAGCACCAAGTTCATGAGGACCGGCGGGTTTGACGCCAAAGCGGCGCTGGGTCTCGCGCTCGGTGGCATCCCCGCCACATTGCTGGCAGCGTTCATCGTGAAGTCGCTCCCGCTCAACACGCTCAAGTGGGTGGTCGTCGTGGTGATCCTGTATACGGCCTTCACGCTGCTGCGCGCGGCCAGCACGTCCAAGCGCGACCTCACGGCCTGACGGCGCGAAACAGGAACTCCATCTCCTTCACGGCGATATCGATCGCCCCGGCGATCGCACGACCTCCGGCGTGGCCCGACCGGAGGTCGTGGTACAGGATGACCGGCTCTCCCGATGCCGTTGCCGCCTGCAGGCGCGCCGTGAACTTGCGAGCCTGCCAGGGAGGAACGCGGGTGTCGTTCATTCCCGTTTGCAGCATCACGCGCGGATAGCGCACGCCGTCCACGATGCGCTGGTAGGGCGAGTACTGTCGGATCGCTTCGAACTCTTCGCGTCGTGAGGCGTCGCCGTACTCGAGGAGCGCTGGCAGGTTGTTGTGCGTGACGAAGGTATTGAACCGCACCATGTCGAGGTCGGGCACGCCAACGAACGCGGCACGAAAGAGGTTGGGGCGCTGCGTGAGGGCGGCGCCCATCAGGAGACCGCCGTTGCTCACACCCCGGATGGCAAGGTGTGCGGCGCTCGTATAGCCGCTGTCGACGAGGAACTGCGCGGCCGCAATGAAGTCGTCGAAGACGTGCTGCTTGTTCTGCAGCATGCCATCCCGGTGCCAGGCCTCGCCGTATTCGTTGCCGCCGCGCAGGGTGGCCTGGGCGAAGACGCCGCCCTGCTCCACCCACCAGGCCGCGCGCGCATCGAACCGCGGCATGAGACTCACGGCGAAACCGCCGTAGCCACTCAGCAGGACTGGCGTTGTGGGGCCTGGCTGAAGGCCGCGCCGCATGAACAGGTACATCGGCGCCCGGCTCCCGCTCGTGGACGTGTACCACACCTGTCGCACCTCGAACGCCGCCGTGTCGAAGGGCACGCGCTGGCGTTCCCACAGGTCGCGCGCCCCGGTGGCAAGGTTCACCCGCCAGGTCTCGGTGGGATGCGCGAAGCGATTGAGTGTGAGCAGAGCCTCGCCCTTCCCAAACCCGCGAATACTGGCCGCCGCGTGCTCAGGGACCGGGACGTCACCGATCGCACGGCCACTGAGTTCGTGCACCGAAATGCGATGGCTGACGTCGTGGATCCAGGTGACGTAGAGTCGGTCCTCGATCACCGTGAACGCATCGAGCGTGTGCTCGCCCTGTGGCACGATGTCCACCCAGCGATCGGGCGACGGGTTGGCGAGGTCGACCTTCACGATGCGTCCACGCGGGGCCTGATGGTCGGTGCGCATGAACAGGGTGCCGCCCACGAACTGTGGGCTGGCGTGTGCCGAGATCCCCGGCGTGAGGTCGCGCACCTCGTGCGAACGCGTGTTCTGCAGGAAGACCTGGTTGCGCGCCCAGCCGTGGCTCACGACGTAGAGCCGGAACCGGCCACCGTCAACTGTCGACGCCGCGAGGAACGCGGTCGGGCCGTAGCCGGCGCCAAAGAGCACCGAATCGGCGCTCGCCGGTGTGCCAAACGCGTGGTACCTGAAGCGCGGGCCATCGATACGCGAACGATGCACGAAGTACAGCCCCTTCCCGTCTGGCGCGAGCGAAACTCCGGCGTAGAGTGCGGCGGGCAGGGAGTCGGGCAGCTCGTGCCCGGAGGTCAGATTCCGGATGTGCACCGACGTCTCGTCGGGGCCGCCGTCGCGCACCGAATACACGAGGAGCTTTCCATCGTTGGACACCGCTTCGATCGCCACGCTCGTCGTGCCGTCGCGTCGAAGGGCGAGCGGATCGACGAGCTGCTCGTACTGGCTGTCCGGTGCCACGCGGGTCGGCACCGCCGGCGCCCGGCGTCGATAGATGCCTGCTACCGGTTCGCCGATACGGCGCAGCGTGAAATACTCATATCCCGCCGCCACGCGCGTCGCGCTCACCGCTGGCACGTCCAGCAGTTCCGTGAGTCGCGTCCGGATCGAGTCGCGCCACGGGGACGCGGGCCCGAGGACGGAGTCGGCATGCTGTTCCTGCCTGGCGATCCACGCGAGTACTTCGGGCGACGACTGCTCTTCCAGCCACCGATAGGGGTCAATGATGGAGACGCCGTGCATCGTGTCGGTCACGATGGCCGTGCGCGTCTCGGGAGGTCGCCATTGCTCCCTGCCACCGCAGCCCCACAGGATGAGCGTCAGCGCAAGCAGGCGAGATCGGCGTGGTGCCGTCTGGCGTCGGTGTCGCATCGAAGCAGACATCTCGGGATTGGGGCGGCGAGGTGCGAGGGCACTGGGCAGGTCGGTCGCGCGTCGACAAGGGCGGCGCCCGGCCCGAGCTTCCCTGCTATTCTACGTGCGGCCCACGGGCCAGCAACGCTTGGCGTCGGCGATGGCTCCGCCCATTCCGATCGTCGAGACTGCGTGGCTCGCCTGTCCCCGAAGCTCCGGCCGGTCGAGGCCGATGCGGGCGAGGAAGCTCATTCACCCGGAGGCACGATGCGCCGTCACTGGTGGTTGATGGTCGCCGTGTTCGTACCGTTCTCGGTGCGCTCACAGGCACGCGATACCGTCCGCATCGATGGCTCCAACGGCGTGATGCCACTGGCGCGAGCGCTGGCCGCCGCTTTCCAGGAGGTCGATCCCTCCACGGTCGTCACGTTCGGCGACGGGCTCGGCAGCCGCGCGCGGATCGACGCACTCGCGCGTGGTGCGATCCAGATCGCCCTGGCCAGTCACGGCCTCGACACCGCCGCGCTGGCGCGCCAGAACATGACGGCGCATCGCGTGGCGGTCACGCCCGTCGTGTTCGCCGTGCATCCGATGGTAACCGTCAACGGCCTGACGTCGACGCAGATCTGTCAGGCGTTTGGCGGCACTGCCACGCGCTGGAATGCGTTCGGAGGCTCGGCGCTCGACGTGCTCCCGGTGCTGCGACCCGAGACCGAAGTGGACACCGAGGTGATCCGTGAGGGGATCGGCTGTCTGCGCGGACTTGCCGTCCCGCCTAACGTTGCCGTGGTCGAGACGACCGACGACATGGCGCGCGCCATCCGCTCACGCCCGGGAGCAATCGGCGTGACGACCAGCACGGTCGTTCAACAGGCCCTGGGCGCCATGCGCGCGATCAGCATCGACGGTGTGGCTCCCACCGTCACCGAGGTGACGGCGGGGCGCTATCGGCTCGTTCGACCGGCGTTCCTTGTGACGGGCCCGCGTGCCACACCGGCGGTGCAGCGCTTTGTGTCGTTCGCGCGCAGCACCACAGGGCAGCGAGTGATTGTCAGCGCGGGCGCGTTGCCGGTCCCCTGATCGCGCGCACGGCCGGCTGTCGTCCTGCGGAGCCGCGCCAGTTCCCGCTTGCGGGGGAGCACCCGACGCGTGAGCGGGTACGACCTGCCGCCGTGAACACCTCGACGGCCCAGTCGGCGATCAGAGCGCGACCGACCAGAACACCAGCGTATCCAGCAGCTGATCGAGGACCTCGGCGTTCGTGTGGCCGCTCAGCTTCCTGCGGACGTTGAACGAATGGTCACCGTCTGCAGTGAGCACGAGCTTCGCCGAGTCACCGAGCGAGGCAACGAGCGGCTGGAGCAGGTCAAGTCTGGCGAACTCATCGCGGGTGCCCTGCAGGAACAACATCGGCACGTGCACAGCCTTCAGGTGCTCCGCGCGTCCAAGGCCCGGGTTCCCCGGTGGGTGCAATGGAAACCCGAGGAACGCGAGCCCGCGCACACCGGCCATTGGGGCGCGGGACTGCGCTTCCGAGGTCATGCGACCACCGAACGACTTTCCACCCGCAACGAGCGGAGCGCCGGCGACCAGGGCCGCGGCCGTGGCAACGGCGCGGTTCACCGTGTCCACGGCCACGTCCGGCGGGTCTACCCGGGACTTACCGGCCTCCATGTACGGAAACTGGTAGCGCAGGCAACCCGCGCCGCGCGCCACGAGCCCGGCGGCCACCGCATGCAGAAAGGCGTGACGCATGCCTGCGCCCGCACCGTGGGCCATCACGTAGACAAACGACGGCGTGCGCTCTGGCATGTCGAGCAACGCGCTCACGGTTCCGCGTGCGGTCTCGATCGTCAGGGCCCGGCTCGTCATGACTCAGGAGCTGTAGTAGGCCGCATTTTCGTCCACGTAGCCGCGCGTGAGGTCGCACCCGTACGCGGTGGCGCTCGCTGTGCCGACGCCGAGCGTGACCTCCAGGTCCACGACGTCCACGGACAGCGCCTGTCGCACGACGGCGTCGTCAAACACGAGTCGACGGCCACCGCCAACGACCTGATACCCGTTGACCCACGCGTCCGTCGACGCCGGGTCGATCGTGCAATCGAAGCACTTGCCGACGGCCATCAGCAGACGGCCGACATTGGGGTCGGCGCCGTGCACCATCGTCTTGATGAGTGGCGAGTTGTTTATGGCCTTGGCCACGGTGCGCGCGTCCGCCTCCGACGCCGCGCCACGCACATGGACGCGAAGCAGGTGCTGAGCGCCCTCGCCATCGCGGGCCAGCGTCTCCGTCATGCGTGTGCAGCCGGCCAGCAGCGTGTCTGCAAGGGCGCCGACGTCGACGGCCCCGGCGTGACCGTTCGCGAGCATCACGCAGGTGTCCGAGGTGCTGGTGTCCGTATCCACGGACAACATGTTGAACGTCGAGTGCGCGGCCTGCCGCAGCAACCGGTCGAGGTCATGTGCATCGACCCGTGCATCGGTGAAAATGTAGGCCAGCATGGTCGCCATGTTCGGCTCGATCATGCCGGATCCCTTGGCCACCCACGTGATGACGGCGTCGCTGCCGGGAATCGCCGCCGAACAGGCTTTGGGATGCGTGTCGGTTGTCATGATGCCGGTCGCGCCGACGAGCGGATCGACCTGCAGGTCGCCGGCCATGCCGACGATGCCGCGCTCGATCTTCTCGATCGGGAGCGGGACGCCGATCACGCCGGTCGAACTCACGAGCACGCGGTCAGCCGTCGTGCCGACTTCGGCCGCACACGCCGCCGCCATACGCCGCGCGTTGGCCACGCCGGCCTCACCGGTCGCGACGTTGGAGCACTTGCTGTTGGCCACGATCGCGCGCAGCGTGCCGCCACGCATGGTCTCGCGACCGAGAATGATGGGTGCACCGGGGAAGTGATTGCGGGTGAAGATGGCCGCTGCCGCCGCATCGACGTCGCTGGCGAACAAGGCGAGATCGGGCGCGCTCGGCTTGAGGCCTACGTTGCGACTCGCGCAACGAAAGCCGCGCGGAAAGCGGGGCACTTCGTGGAACGGCACGGGCGGAGGTGGCAGGAGTGTAGGAGCGCAAACGGGTGAGCGGGTACGCGTCGAGCGGGTGTGCGGGTGCAGCGGGTGCGCGGTTAGCGCTTCGTGTCGCGGCGAACAGTGAGCTTCTTGCCCTTGATGCCTGCCCGTTCCAGCGCCTCGATCACGAGAGTCGCGGAATCGGCTGGTACGTCGATGAGCGAATGTCGGTCGAGGATCACGATACTGCCCAGGCTCTTTGCATCGAGGTGGGTATGCGTGACAATGGCGCCGACGATGTCACCGGGCCGGATCTTGAGCTTGCGACCACCACCAATGAAGAGCCGCTCGCGCGGCCCGGCTACCTCGCGTCGTGCGGACTTGCGCGCCACGGGCGCGTCCAACGGAACGTCATCGCCGCTGTCGACGTCGTCCTGGGCCATCAGCTGACGCACGGCCGCGGCGGCCACGTCCATGATGTCGTACTCTCCGGCCAGGGTCTCCACCACCACGCGCACGGAGTCCAGGTTGCCCGCATCGAGTGTCTCGCGGAGGCTCGCCTGGATCGTCTCGAGTCGGCGCGCGCGCATGTCGGCGAGGCTGGGTACGGGCTTGACCGTGATCCGTGTGCGCGTCTCCGCCTCGATCGTGCGCAGCTGTCGATGCTCACGCGGCTCCGCAAAGGTGATCGCCACGCCTTCGCGGCCGGCCCGGCCCGTGCGCCCGATGCGGTGCACATAGCTCTCGGCGGCGGCCGGCACGTCGTAGTTGATGACGTGGCTCACGTGTTTGACGTCGAGTCCGCGCGCGGCCACGTCGGTGGCGATGAGCAGCTCGATCCCTCGACTTCGGAACGCCGCCATCACCCGGTCCCGCTGTTGCTGCGTGTGTCCGCCATGCAGCGACGATGCGCGCAGCCCCCTGGCCGTGAGCTTCTCGGTGAGCTCATCGACCTCGGTACGCGTACGACAGAAGATCATCGCCGACGTCGGTTGCTCCACGTCGAGCACGCGGCCCAGAGCCGCGATCTTGTGGGCGCGGGCGACGATGTAGGCCTCCTGCCTGACGCGCGGCGTGTCGCTCGCAGCGCGTGGCGCGTGGGCGATGGTGATGCGGACGGGATCGCGCAGGTAGCGGCTCGCGATGGCCACCACGCGTGGAGCCAGCGTCGCTGAAAAGAGTACCGTCTGTCGCTCCACCGGAGTGGCGGACAGGATGGCCTCGAGATCCTCGGCGAAGCCCATGTCCATCATCTCGTCGGCTTCGTCGAGGACCACCGTGCCTAGCGCGTCCAGGCGCAGCGACTTGCGCTGCAGGTGGTCGAGGGCCCGGCCCGGCGTCGCGACGACCACATCGACGCCCCGCCGGAGCGCGCGCAGCTGGCCATCCATCGACGCGCCACCGTAGATCGGCAGCGCGGTGATCCCGAGCGCACGGCCGTAGCGGTGCACGGCCTCGGCGACCTGCATGGCCAGCTCGCGCGTGGGCACGAGGATCAGGGCGCCGGGGGCGCCTCGCTTCCGCGTCGTGGTCGCGAGTCGTTGCAGGAGCGGCAGGGCAAACGCCGCCGTCTTGCCGGTGCCGGTGGCGGCCTGACCGATCAGGTCACGACCCGCGAGCAGCACGGGAATCGCGACGGCCTGGATTTCGGTGGGCTCTTCGTAGCCGAGGCCGGCCAGCGCCTCGACCAGACGCTGGTCGAGACCGAGGTCAATGAAGGCGGGTGCGGCAGGCGCTCGATTCGCAGGTGGCTCCATTCCCCAACCTAAGCCCCCACGGAACACCCCGCTTGGCCGGTGGGCGTTCCGCGTGGGGAGGACCGGTTCACAACGTTTCCGGTCCAGCCTCCGCAGGACGGATTCTCCACACGTTCGCTCCGCGGCGCGGGGCCGTAACCGAGTGCACGGGTGTTGTTCACGTCGCCAGAGGATCCGCCGAATCCGGACGTGCGGCGGAGCGAAGTGTCAGGTGGTGTCATGCCGGACGGGTCTGAGGCAATCTGCGTCTGAATGGCTGCCCGTTGCACGATCTGCCACGGCCTGAACGACGGCGATGGGGCGCCGGGGCCTAACGCGGACCTCAGAGTCGGAGAATCCTTTACGTCGATCCCCGGCTACACCGAAAGGAATTGTATGCGAACCACAACGACTACTCGCACTCACACGTAGTCCTCTTGCTCGTCAGCGGCAGAGGTCGCACGCACGTCGGTCGGTTCACGAGAGGAAATTGCTTGCGATCACGTTCGAAGGACCGGAGAAGCGCGAGGACAGCACCAGATGCGACGTGCTTCCCTGTTGCGACACGATCGACGGATGCGCGTTATCGATATCAATGGACGTGGTCGGTTCGGAACAGGGCGCGTAGCCAGCGGAAAGCCGCTGGGACTCTGCTCGTGCTCCTGATGTCCGCTGGGTGCTATCGCTATGTCCCCGTGGCTGGTCGCGTTCCTGATGCGGGGGCCGACGTGCGCGTTCGGCTTACGCCCGAAGGCGGCATGGCCATGAACAGGCCGCTTGGCGCGGCGATGGCATCGCTCGAGGGTGGTGTACTCGACGCCACGGCCGATTCGCTCGTGTTGCGCGTGAGAACGTCGACCACCGCTTTCACGGCGCAGACGATCCGCTGGGTGGGTGAGCGGATCGCGGTACCCAGCGCAGCCGTCGCGTTCGTGGAGCGCCGACGCATCGATCGTCGCCGTACGATGCTGACGGTGGGTTCGGTCGCCGTTGCCACCATCGTCGCCTTCATCGGCGTTCGCGCCACTCAGGGAGTGGCGGGAGGCGATGCACCCGGTGGTGGAGGAACCCCGCCCCCACCGTGATCGCCGTGACCCAGAGCAGTTCGTTCCCGGTTCGTCCGCTCGTCGCGGCGAACCACCGTCGTTCCCCCCCCATCCCCGAGGGATTTCTGCATGATCCCGAGAACAGTCAGACGGACCGTACGATTCGCTCTGGCCGGAGCCGCCCTGGCTCTGGTCAGCACCGCACAACCAGCCCGCGGTCAGGCAGCACCGACCGCCAGCGGCGGCACGATCGAAGGCATCGTTCGCGACGCCGGAACGCAGCAGCCGCTCTCGAGCGCGCAAGTCTTTGTGGTAGGGACGGGCATCGGGGTCAGTACCGGCGCGGCGGGGACCTTTCGACTCATCAACGTTCCGGTCGGCACGGTCGAGGTGCGCGTACGACTCATCGGCTATGCGCAGTCCACCCGGAGCGTCCCCGTCGCGCTGGGGGCAACGGCACGGGTGGAGTTTGAGCTGCAGCAGTCGGCGTTGCAGCTCGAGGCCGTCGTCACCACCGGTACGGGCACGGCGGTAGAGACGAAGAAGCTGGGAAACACGGTGGGCAGCGTGGACCTGGCCGAGCTCAGGAGTGCGCCAATCCAGTCACCCACTGAAGCACTTGCCGCGCGCGTGCCTGGGGTCTCCGTCCTCCCCTCCAGCGGCATGACCGGTGCCGGCGGGCGCATCCGGATCCGCGGGAATGCGTCGCTGTCACAGTCCAACAATCCCATCATCTATATCGATGGGATCCGCATGGACAACGGTGGATCGGGAGCGGGCGCGGGCGATCGCACGTCGCGTCTCGACGACATCGACCCCACCTCCATCGAACGCATCGAAGTGCTCAAGGGAGCGGCGGCGGCCACGCTGTACGGAACCGAGGCGTCCAACGGCGTCATCCAGATCTTCACGAAGAAGGGGAGCCAGGGGGAGGCCCGGTGGAGCTTCGACTACGAGCGGTCTTCCATCGCGTATCCCGACCGCGTGGCACCCAACGCCGGCTTTGCCACCACACAGACGCAGGCCGACCTGCTGAGCAAGCTCTATAGCCAGACCATCACCCCATTCGTCCCGTTCAGCTACAACGTGACGAAGCAGCTGTTCGAAACGGGATACGGGAACGTCTTCAGCGGCGCGGTGACCGGCGGTACGGACCGCATGACGTACTACGTGGGGGCACGGCACCAGTTCGAGGATGGCCCGTTCACGTCCAGCAAGCTGGGCGGAGGAGACCAGACCGACGTCGCCCGCCGCGACCAGGCGACGCTCAACCTCAACATCTTCCCGCGCGAGAAGATCAACATCGGCTTCCAGTCGCGATACTCGCTCCTGCATAACGAGCTGGTCTCCGGGGGGAACAACATCTACTCGCCGTACTCACAGGCCATGTACGCACGCCCTGATCAGGGCTACTGCCTGGACGACAACGGCGTCAAGTCGCTGGACGCCATTGCCGGCAACGGTCGCTGCAAGCGGATGGGGAACCCGTTCGGCAACACGCTCAGCACCACCGTGCGTGAGGCGTTGCAGCAGGAGATCTTCCAGGACGGGACGCACTACACGGGCGCAGTGACGGCCCGCTATGCGCCGAGCGCCGAGTTCAGCCTCGACGCCACGCTCGGCCTCGACAACACGTCGATGCGCGGCGTGAGTTTCCTCCCGTTCGGCAACGCGGTCGACCGATTCTCCATCAACGCGCCGGACGGATCGCGCAGCGTGGACGATCTCTGGCAGCGCAACTACACGATGGACGTGAAGTCGAGCTGGGATCGGCGGTTTGGGTCGGCCATCCAGTCGACGCTGGTGGTGGGCGGGCAGGGCTTCATCACCGATCAACGGAACGAAGGCGGTTCGAACCGCAACTTCCCCGGCCCCGGTCTGGAAGTGGTGGGAGCAGGAAATACGCCGAGCGTGTACGAGGGGCTCGTGAAGGTGGTGAATGCCGGGTACTTCGTGCAGGAGCAGGTGGGCCTGAACGACTGGATCTTCGGAACGGTCGGAGCCCGGTACGACTACAACAGCGCCTTCGGCGAGAGCGCGGGTGGCGTGCTGTATCCCAAAGCCAGCATTTCGATCGTGCCGTCCGACCGTCAGTCGTGGACGTGGGGAGCGTTGTCGACCCTGCGCCTTCGCGCGGCGGTCGGTCGTTCGGGTCGTCAGCCGGGAGCCTTCGACAAGTTCACCACGTATCGCCCACTCGCGGCATCGACCGGCGGTGGTCTCATGCCGGACAACCTGGGCAATCCGGACCTCAAGCCTGAGGTGTCGACGGAGATCGAAGCGGGGGCCGAGGCCGGCTTCCTGAACGACCGCGTGAGCCTCACACTGACCAACTGGCAGCGCAAGGTCACCGACGCCCTGGTGCAGAAGCAGTTCCCGCTGTCCGGCGGCTTCACGGCCCGGCAGCTGGCCAACATCGGTGAGCTCAAGGCAAGCGGGTGGGAGCTGGGCGTGACGGGCTACGTGGTCAACAAGCCCAACCTGTCCATCGACCTGTTCGCCAACGGCTCGTACCTCCACCAGAACGTGGTGAGCCTGGGCGGGGCACCCCCGATCAAGATCCAGGGGTCGTACGTCCGCATTCGCGGATTCATTCGCGAAGGCTATGCGCCGGGCGCGTTGTTCGGAGCCAAGATCATGGCGCCGTGCACCAGCTACTCAAATCCCGCGGCGCAGGCCATGGGTGGATGTCTCAAGCCGGGCGAGACGCCGTTCACGTTAGGCACCACCGGGCGCCCGGCCACCGAAGCCGAACTGCTGGCCGCGCTGGCCAACCCCATCAACCCCACCAACCTCCGGCTCCTGCGCGCCGACGACGACGGCAACGGCGACTTCCTGGATCACTATCAGGGAAAGCCGATGCCCGACTGGCAGGGAGCATTTGGCGGCAGCGTCCGCGTGGCCAAGCGCTGGAAGCTGTCGACGCTGTTCGAGTACAAGACCGGGAACTTCACGGTCACCAATCTCACCGATGCCTTCCGCAACTCCAGTCCGTCTCTGGGGCGCAACAAGATGGAAGCCTCGAAGGTGACGGCCACGCTGCTCAACCCGGCCTCCACCGCGCAGGAGCGCTACGACGCTGCGCAGAAGTGGCTGGGGCTGGTGGCGCTCTCGCCGTACGACGGCGTGAACCAGAACGATCGCGGCGACTTTGTGCGGTGGCGTGAGCTCAGCCTGAGCTTCACGGCGCCAAACAGCCTGGCCTCGCGCATCGGCGCCAGCGAGATGTCGCTGATGTTTGCCGCTCGAAACCTGCTGCTCTGGACGCGCTACCCGGGCACCGACCCGGAGATCAACGTTGCGGGGGTCTCCAACAGCCTCTCGTCCAACCAGATCGACAACAACTTCTACGACTCGAGCGACACGTTCGCGCTGCCCATTCCGCGTCGCTTCACGCTCACACTCCGACTCGGCTTCTAAAGGAGCATCGACGATCATGAATATCCGACACACCGATCCGATGCGTGCGCGCCGGAAGGCGCGCGCCGTGGCGCTGGTGGCCACGCTGCTCGCCGCAGGAGCGACGAGCGCGTGCGGCAGCCTGCTGGAAGTGGAGAATCCCAACAACGTCAATGCCGAAGCGCTTGCCGTGCCGGCCTCCGCCACTGCACAGGTCAACGGTGCGCTGGCAGCGCTTACGCGCGGTGCCGCGCAAGTGGTGGGGCACGCGGAAATCGCCAGCGACAACATCATCTGGAGCGGTTCGCTGGACGGCGTTGACCGACTCAACCGCGGGGAACTGCGCGACCCCTACAACGAGTTCCTGGAGGATGCGTTCAACGGGATGACGCCGGCGCGCTTCATGTCGGCGCGTACCATCACGCAACTCGAGCAGTTCAGGAAGGACGGGACGCTCGCCGATCCGACGCAACTCGCGCTGGCCAACCTGTATGCCGCCATCACGTACGATCTCCTGGCCAACAACTTCGACAACTTCGTGATTGCGTCGAGCCAGCGTGAAGCGGGCGACGCGGTGGGGCCGGACAAGATGGTCACGCTGTATGACTCGGCGGAGACCGCGTTGACGCGTGCGCTGGCCTCGGTGCCATCGGCCAACACGGTGCTGAAGGGTCAGGTGCTGGCCATGCGCGCCCGAGCCAAGTTCGACCGTGCGGTGTGGCTCAAGCTGAATCCGTCGGGCAAGACACCCGCGCAGCCGCTGGTGGACGTGCAGGGTGCAGCCGACGATGCCATCGCCGCACTGCCCCTCATCGGCAGTGATTACCGCTTCAAGCTGGAAGTGCAGAGCGGGATGGGATGGGGGAACTGCTTCTTCCCCTCGTGCGTGAACTCCCGGCGTGAAGTGATCTTCAACCCGGCGCTTGCCACGTACAACTACACCACCAAGGTGATGACCGTCGCGCTGAAGGATCCCATCACCGGGCAGGCCGACCCGGTGGTCGCGGCGCTGCTCACAGAGTTCGTGAACGGAAGCACGTTGTCGCCGGTGACGGTGACCGGCTCGCGCGACATGCTGCTGATCGCCGCCGAGGTTGCATTGGCGAAGGGGAACAGCGGTGAGTTCAGCGCGCGGATCAACCAGCTGCGTGCGCTCAATGCCCTGCCGTCGTGGACCGGCGGCGCTGGGCAGCCCACGGCGATCGACATACTGGTGCATTCACGTCGGGTGAACACCATCATGCAGGGACGGCGCCTGAACGACATGTTCCGTTTCGGGATCAGCGATCCCGATTGGACCTCCACATCCGACGCCAAGGTATGCCCCGGATCGCTGTTTCCGATCACAAACGGTGAGCGACTGGCGAACGCCAAGGTGAGCACCGTGCAGCCAGGGTGCGGGCAGTAGGAGACCCGAGATACGGGAAGTGGCGGGGGCGGCACCGGAAGGTGCCGCCCCCGTCGCCGTCTGAAGGGTATCTCAATCCTTGTCGCATCTGTGGACGCCACCAGGCACGCGCCGACCATCGCGTCGACCAACGCCACCGGTGGTGCAGCCGCCGGAGCGTGATGCGTTCGGGCAGCGGACGCATCACGTCCCCACGGACGATCCGCGATGCACACCGGGCAAGACGTTGATGTGCTATGTCGGTGGCCTCATCGCTCGGCCCCGGCCGCCGCCCGCTGCCACGCGACACCGCTTCGGATCCACGCCGGCGCCGGCTCACCCTTGAGCCAATGGCCGAACCACTCGAGGATGCGCCGGTGGTAGTCCACCTGGTTCTCCTTCTTTCGCAGACCGTGATCCTCGCCGGGATAGACGAGCATCACGAAGTCCTCCTTGCCGGCGCGGCGCGCGAAGTTGTAGAACTCGACGCCCTGATGCCAATCGACGGTGCCATCCGCGTCGCCAAACATCATGAGCATCGGGCGCTGCAGCTTGTCCACGAACGCGGCGGGCGAGTTGCGCACGTGGCCCTCGAAGTCCTCCCACGGCGCCTTGCCCATGCGCGCCTGCCCCGTCTCCCAGTGATCCAGCTCCGGCATGCCCGGCGTCCAGTGAAACGCGCCCGGGAACGAGAGAAAGTTGGTGATCGCCGCGCCGGCGATCGATGTCGCGAACAGATTGGTCTGCGTGGGCGCGTACGCCGCTTCGTAGCCGCCCCACGAATGCCCTACCAGTCCGATGCGGGCTGAGTCCACCACACCCATGGCGATCACCGCGCGGACCGCCGGAATCACGCACTCGAGGTACGAGCGACCGGGATCGCCGGCGCGGAACACGACGTCGGGCGTGAAGACAAAGTAGCCGCGGCTCGTCCACACCGTGCGGTTGTAGTACGAGCGCTCCGAAGGCGGCACATAGTTGTGGATCGCACCGCTCATGAGCTCGTACGTGTTCACGATCATCGGGTACTTCCGCGACGGGTCGTGGTTGGCCGGGTAATACAGCACCCCCTGCAGCACGCGCCCCGAGTCACTCCTGAACTCCACCAGCTCGGCGCGTCCCCACGCGTAGTCGGCCTGGAACGGATCGAGATCGCTCACGCGGCGCGCCGCGCCCGCGGGACCCGGTGTCGCTACATACCAGTTGGGCGGTTCGTCGAACCGCTCGCGCACCCACGCCACGGTCGCCGCACTATCGGCTCGGAGCAAGCGTGAGAATGCCGCCGCGCCACTCGCAACGAGCTGAACGCCCTGCCCTGGAACGAGACGCGCAATGCCGTTCTCCTTGCTCCACTCACCGGCAACCTGCAGGTAGACGGGGCGCGCGAGGTCCAGCGGGCCACGCTGGTCGAACGGTTCCGTACGAAGCACGCGATGCACCCGGCGCTCTGCCGCACCACTCGTCAGGCGCTCGGCACGCGAGCCGTCCGCGGCCAGCCGCCAGACGTCGTAGCGATCGTAGGCGATGAACCAGCGGCTGTCGGACGACCAGCCCGCGTTGCCCCAGGGTCCGCGCTCCGGCACCGGATGGTCGTCTTCGGTATCCGTGAAACCGCTGCCCGCCGGTGTGGTGGCCGCCTGGGTGGCGCCGGTGACCAGGTCCGTGAACCGCCACTGCCCTGAGCTGAACCAGGCCACGCGGCGCCCATCGGGACTGGGCAGCGCCCCAAACCGCGTTCCGCTGAGCACACGCTTCCGCTGCCCGCTGGCCAGGTCGACCACATCGATGTCGCGCTGCGGCCGACCAAACATCTGGCCAAAGGCGTATCGCTCCGCGTTGGTCTCCAGGGCGACGTTGCCGGTGTCCGCGACGGTGACTTGCTCGGCGAGCGCACTGCCGATCTGCACCACCCGATCGTCGTCGAGCCACCAGACTGAATAGAAGGTGCGTCGCAGATCCGCCTGCTCCTGCACCTTCTGCATCGGGATGGGACGCACGTCTCGCGCGTGCCAGACCTGCACGTCCGAGGCCTTCTCGCGCGGCGATGCCGTGTCGGCCGTGACGAGGCGTGGCCGAAGGCCGATCGCGAGTCCTCGGCCGTCGCGGCGCCACTCGGGTTTGCGCTGCTCGGCGACGCGCAACGTCGCCAGCACCCCACGACCGCCCGCCGGATCGAGGGTGAAGCGACGTTCGCTGGCAGATCCCACGCCGCGCCAGGCGAGGACGACGTTCGTGCTGTCACGGTAGCCGTTGGTGGGCTGGGAGCGCAGCACCGCCAGGTCCATCGCGCCCCGTCGCCACGCCAGGCCGCGGTACCGATCGGTGGACGAGGCCAGCGTCCGCAAACGTCCGTTGCCAGCGTCCAGCAGCTGCACGCCGTTGCCGGCCTGCCCGTCGGTCTCCAGCGCAAGAGCGAGCTGGGCCCCCCGATCGGACCACGCATAGCTCGCCACGTTGCCGATCGTTTGGCTCGTACCGGCGGCCAGGTCACGCACGAGCAGATCTGCCGCGTCGCGCTTCGCCGCGTCGGTCGGCACCAATCGCACCGCGAGATGGCGTCCGTCGGCGCTGAACCGATGGGACGATGACTGGGCCAGCGCGTGGCGCGCGAGCGTTCCGAGCTCGAGCAGACCCGTGGACGTGCGCACCGGTTTCCGGTCGCGTTCGAGCCGTTCCCGTTCCGCCGGCGTTGGCGACACGGTGTATGCCAGCCACCGCGAGTCGGCGTTGAACACCGGCGCCGACGCGTTGGCGATGACGAGGGTGGAGTCGCGGTCGAGCCGACGCACACGCACCTCCACCTGTTCGTCCACACGCTGCACGGTGTACGCAATCCACCGACCGTCCGGAGAGAGCGACGCCGGGCCCGGGGTCTCCCACTTGCCGTAGTCGGCGGGAGCAATGGCGGGACGGGACTGTGCAGCAGCAGGCGCGGCGAGCGCGCAACTGAACCACGTCACGGCGAGGAGACGGCGCATGGAACGACGGTGTGGGTGGACGAACGCTTGCCGCTGGAACGTGGCGCCGTGCACAGGCGCCGGGAAGCGTGCGTGAGGCGATCCCTGACCGCGGCCCGCGCCGGCGCGTCTCAGGCCGTGTTGAGATCCTCGCGAGCGATTCGACGATCAGGTCGCGCGCGCAGAGGGTCGGAGTCCGCGAAGCATCCCTCGACCGCCGGGGATGAGGAGCCAGAGCACGACGTACGTTGCCAGAAAGACGAATCCGCGCTCCACCAGTCCAACCAGGCGCCCGCTCGAGGGCAACGAGGGATCGAGCAGACGCAGCGCAGCGACGCCCCCAACAGCTGCCAGCATTGGCACCGTCCACGTCGCCAGCAACGGACGCACGCGCAGGCTCGTTGTCGCCAGCAGGTAGAACACGCCGGGAATCGACGTGAGCAGGTTGGCGACGGCGAACCCCACCGCCACGCCGAAGGGACCCCATCGCGCCCCCACGAGAATGCCGGCGAGAAATACGGGTGTGATGATCACCGTCCAGCGGAACTGACGCGTGGTCTGCCCGGTGGAGAGCGAGACCCAATACGCCAGGCGCCCGATGCTGCCGACCGCGGTGGCGACGGCGATCGCGCGCATGGCCGGCGCCGCGGGCACCCACTGCGCCCCAAACAGGAACAGCAGCACGCCATCCGCCTCGGCGAACAAGAAGCCCAGGATGGGCAGCGAGATCGCGAGGACGGGCAGGAAGGCGTTGCGCACCTGTGTGGCCTGAGCCTCGGCATCGCGGCGCACGGCGCTCAACGTGGCGATCGCAACCTCTGAGAGCGGCGTGTACACCTCCACGAACGCGAACTGTCCCCAGCGCCTGGCAAAGTCGTAGAGGCCAAGCGGCGCGGCGCCGCCCATCACACCCACCGCGATGCGGTCGGCCTGTTCACTCATCCATCCCATGAATCGTGCACCGGCGAAGCCGCGCCAATAGGCCCGCAATTCGGCCGACGCCGCGTGTCGTTCGGGCCCGAGGCGCACCGGCGAGAGCGGGCGCCACGGGAGAAGGCGCCAGACGATCGCGACACGCACAAACTCCACCACCGCCATCTGCAGGATGATCGCCCAGTGACGCGCACCGAGCCGCGCGGCCACCACCGCCACACCGATCGAAAGGACGAGCCCCGTGAGATGCGCACCGAGCACCGCACCAAAGCGGAACTGCCGCTTGAGCAGTGCTTCATGGATCGCCGAAAGCGTGGCGCCGAGTGTGATGGCGGCCCACGCGATGGTAACGGGCAACACGCGCGGCTCGCGGTTGATCGCCATGAGCAGGACGCCACTCGCCGCCATGCCCGCGCACAGCAGGGCGTTCCATCGCAGGGAGGCCCAGAAGAGTGCGCTCGCCTGCACGTCGTCCAGCGACTCGTGCTGGATGATCGCGCTCTGCAGTCCGCTGTTGGCGATCCCCTGGACGAGGAGGGCGACCGGAAACACCATGGCCTGTACACCGAAGTCCTCGGGAGAGAGGAGTCGGGCCAGGAGGATGGCGAGGCCGAACTGCAGGACCAGCTGCGCGGCTCGCCCTACGACGACCACCACACCGGACCGCGCGGACTTCGATCCCGACCCGGTGGCCGGATCGCGCGTGAAAGGCGGAGTGAAGGACGTCACGAGTGAGGAACGTGGTCAGGAGGGCGCGTGAATGATACCCGGTCCGGTCCCGCGCTCGGCACGCGCCAGCACCAACCTATTGCACGACCTTCACCGTCGACGACACGCCCTTGACGAGTCGGTACATGAACTCGAGGCCGTCGTAGAACCCTTTCACCGGGATCCGCTCGTTCATGCCGTGCGAAAACGTCTCGCCGTAGAACAGGCCCGAGACGCCGTAGGTGGGGATCCGGGACGAGCGCAGGTACACGCCATCGGTCGCGCCGGTGCTCATGGTGGGAATCACCGGGATCCCGGGCCACATCTCCCTGGTGACGCGCTCGATCTCGGACATCAGGTCCTTCGTGAGTGGCGACGGCGGCGAGTTCCGCGCCTCGCCCTCCATGGTCACCTTTACCTTGTCGGTGGCGATCGCGCGTTCGAGCGCGGCCTTCACGTCCTGCGGTGACTCGTCAGGCAGGATGCGGCAATTCACGTGTCCGCGCGCCCGCTGCGGCAGCGCGTTCGGGGCGTGGCCGCCGTCCAGCATCGTCGCCACACAGGTCGTGCGCATCTGCGAGTTGTAGCGCGGGTCGCGCGAGACCCGGGCAACCGCGGCCGCATTTCCGGGGTTGGCCACCACCGCGCGCATCGCGGAACCCAGCTCCGGATCCACCGTCTGCGACAGGCGCGAGAAATACGCCCGCGTCACCTCGTTGAGGTGCACGGGAAAGTCGAACTCGCCGACCTTGACCAGGGCCTTCGAGAGTTCGGTGATCGCGTTGTCCCGCACCGGCACGGAGCTGTGCCCGCCCGGGTTGGTCGCCTCGAGCGTGAACATCTGGTACTTCTTTTCGCTCGCCTGCACGTCGTGCGACACATACTTACCGGCCGGCCCGACGCGGCCGCCTCCGCCCTCGTTGAAGGCGTACTCCACGTCGAACAGGTCCGGACGATTCTTCAGGATGTGGTCCACCCCGTTGGCGGGCCCGCCTTCTTCGTCCGTGGTGAGCGCGACGACGATGTCGCGGTCGGGCACGAATCCCTCCCGCTTGAGGCGGATCAGGTTGGTGAGGCCGATCGCACCCTCGTCCTTGTCGTCGGCGACGCCGCGCCCGTAGAACGTGCCGTCCTTTTCGATGAACTCGAATGGCGGGAGCGTCCAGTCTTCGGGCCGCGCTTCCACGACATCGATATGCGAGAGGAGGAGGATCGGCTTCTTGCCCGAGGCCCGACCGCGCAGTCGCGCGACGAGATTGCCCTTCTTCGGCGCGTTTTCGATCACGACGACGTCGGAGTCCGGAAAGCCGTGCGCCTTGAGCCGCGCCGCCATGGCCTGCGCGGCGGCGAGTGTACTCCCGGTGCTGCCTTGCGTGTTGATCTCGACGAGTTCCTCGAAGATCGACCGGGCAAGGGAGTCCCATGCCGTGCGCGCGCCTTCCTGAGCGGTGACCACGGAAGGCAGGAGCAACGCAGCGAGGCCAGCGACAGCGCGAGAAAGACGCATGGCGAGAGAGGTGAAGGCCCCGCACGCTGCGACGCCGCGACCCTCGTGTCAACCGAGTCCGCGGGTGCGACGGGCGGGTAGTCCCTCCGCGACCCGACCCGTAGGTTGACGGGGCTCCGGAACCCACCCGTCGACCGTGCCCGACTCCGACCGACCGTCCGTCCCCATCGCTCCGGCCACGCCCCTCGAGCGGCTCCTGCAGCGCATCGTTGACGTGCGCCCAGGGGAAGTCCGGGTCATGCTCCTGGCCTGCGCGTACTTCTTCTGCGTGTTGTCCAGCTACTACATCATCCGGCCGCTGCGCGAGCAGGTGGGGGTGGCCGGCGGCGTGCGCAACATCCCGTGGCTGTTCACCGCGACGCTGGTCGCGATGCTGGCCGTGCATCCGCCCTTTGCGGCACTGGTCGCGCGGCTCCCACGCCGACGGTTTATCCCCTGGGCCAACCGCTTCTTCGTCGCCAACCTCGCGATCTTCTTCATCGTGTTCCGCGTCATGCGGCCCGAACACGCCCTCTGGGCCGGCCGCGTCTTCTTTGTGTGGACCGCGGTGTTCAACCTGTTCGTCGTGTCGGTGTTCTGGTCCTTCATGACGGACGTCTTCACCAGCGCGCAGGGCAAGCGACTCTTCGGGTTCATCGGGTTCGGTGGCACGCTGGGCGGCATCGTCGGATCGATCGTCACGGCCTCGCTCGCGCAGGCCCTCGGCCCGATCACCCTGCTGCTCGTATCCATCGCCCTGCTCGAACTGAGCACGCAGTCCGTGCTGGCGCTCGGGCGGCACATGGGAGCCACGGCCGACCGTCGTTCGGGCGACCACGACGCGGTCATCGGCGGTGGCACGCTCGCCGGCGTGTCGCACGTCGTGTCTTCGCCGTACCTCCTGGGGATCTGCACGTACATGGTCCTCTTCACCATCGGGTCCACCACGCTGTATCTGCAGCAGGCGACGTTCGCCGACCGGGCCTACGCAGACGCGGGCGCCCGCACCGCGTTCTTTGCACAGCTCGATCTCGCGGTGAACGTGCTCACCCTGCTGACCCAGGTCTTTCTCACCGGACGCATCGTGAAGCTGCTCGGCGTGGCCATCACGCTGACGCTGCTCCCCGCGCTCTCGGTCATCGGTTTTGCCACGCTCGGCGCGGTGCCAACGATCGCCGTATTCGTCGTCTTCCAGGTGCTCAGGCGCAGCGGCGAGTTTGCCGTGGCGAGGCCGACGCGCGAAGTGCTCTACACCGTGCTCTCCCGCGAAGACAAGTACAAGGCCAAGAACTTCATCGACACCTTTGTGTATCGGCTCGGCGACCAGATCGGTGCCTGGTCGACAGCGGGGCTGGCACGCCTTGGTGTCACGGCCGCGGGTGAGGCGCTCGTGGCGGTCCCGCTCTCGCTCGCGTGGCTCGGTGTCGGACTCTGGCTCGGGCGACAGCAGGAAGCGCGCAGCCGGCAGCGCGAGGATGCTTAGTCAGCGCTTCTTGCCGAGGATCGTCCCCCGACACGCGCGCGATCCGCACTGGCACGGATAGCGGCGCTTGGCCGCGGGCGAGTGGCGCTCGTCGAGGATGTAGGCGTAGTCGTACGCGAGTTCCTCGCCGGGCGCGATGTCGCGCAGGCTCTCGATCCAGATGCGCCCGTCTTCGATCACCGCGTCGCAATTGGGCTCGCAGGAGTGATTGATGAAGCGCGCCTCGTTGCCGCCGACCGCCGCATCGATCACCACGTCGTCATCGATCGCAAACAGGAACGTGTGATGCCGCACGCCGGGCACGTCAGGGTAGCGTGCCTCCGACTCCGCCGGTGTGAGCCGCTCGCCGACGTACTCCACGATCCGCGTTCCGGCGGGAATGACGCGTACGGCAAAGCCACCCGACCCCTGAATGGGCGAGTCACGCACCTCGAAACACGGAATATCCGTTGACAACGAACCCGTCGCGCTATTGACCGTAGCGCACGCGCACGAGCGTCGCGGGACCGTTCCCGACCCGGGTGACCACGAAGAAGTGCTGGTACTCCGTATCGGCAATCGCCGGCGGTGGCGCGATGCCCAGGGCCTGGATCACCGCGGGCACCGTGTTGGAATGACCGACATACAGGATCGTCTGCCCGACGAGACCCTGCACGCGCTGCACGACCGCCTGCGCGTGCTGCGCCTCCGTACCGGTCGCAGCCACGACTTCGGCGACGACGCCAAGCCGTGTGGCCAGCGGTGCAGCGGTTTGCTGCGCCCGCTTGAACTGGGTGTGCAGGATGGCCGAGACGTTGCTGCGTGCCAGGGACACCGCCAGCGACTCGGCGCGCGCACGTCCGGCCGCGTTGAGATCCGGGTCGGTGCCCGGCGGGCGTTCGGCGTGCCTAACAAGGATCACCGTGGTCGTCGCCGGTGTTCGGTGACATGCCGCCACCGTGAGCAGGGCCAGCAGGAACAGCGGTCGTCGAAGGGCGGTCGGCATGTGCAGTGGGAGGGACGCCGGAAGGTACGGCCGGCTCCCAATGCCAACCAGCGGCACCGGGTTAGCTTATGGCAGCCCCTCAGCGCCCCTTATGCGTCGACGTTTCCTCCTGCTCGTGGCCCTGGCCGCCGGCCTCGCCTGTGATCGTGGCGCGATGCCTGGCCGTGAGGCCGCCAGCGCCTTCCGCGGCGTGCTGCTCACCCCACCGCTCGAGAAGCCCGATTTCACGTTCACCGACGTCAACGGGCAACCCTGGAACCTGCGCGTGAAGACGGCGGGCAAGGTTGCGTTGCTGTTCTTCGGCTACACTCACTGCCCGGACGTCTGCCCGCTCCACGCAGCCAACGTGGCCGCCGTGTTGCGCACCATGCCGTTCGAAGTGCGCGACAAGGTCATGTTCCTGTTCGTCACCACGGACCCGGCGCGCGACACGCCCGAGCGCCTCAAGGAGTGGCTGGCCGCATTCGACCCGACGTTCGTCGGCCTCACGGCCCCACCCGAGGCGCTTGGCCAACTGCAGGTGTCGCTCGGCATCGCGCCGGCACGCATCGAAATCCCCCCCGGCGCCGACTCGGCAAACTACCTGGTGGGCCACGGCGCGCAGGTCATTGCGTTTGGCCTCGATGACCAGGCGCGCATCGAGTATCCGTTTGGAATCCGGCAGGAGGATTGGGCCAACGACCTCCCACGCCTGGCGCGTGGTGAGGTGCCCACGAGCGCGGCGCGCACCGGGCCGCCACCGGCGACCATCGGAGCGGCGAACATCCCGGAGGCGCCACCCATCGAAGTCCGCGCCGCGCTGATGGCCGCCCCGGTTTCGACGAGCGAGGCGTCGATCTATCTCGTCGTGCAGAACAACGGTGAGGCCGACACGCTCACCGGCGTGTGGAGCCCCGACGCCGCCAGCGCCGCGATGCACGCCACGCGTCGGGACGGCGGCACCATGCGCATGGAACACGTGGCCTCGCTTCCGCTCGCACCAGGAGCGCGCCTGGAGCTGCTGCCGGGCGGCACCCACGTCATGCTCATGGGCCTGACGCGAAAGCCGATCGCCGGGGAGTCGTTTCCCCTGCGACTGCGCTTCGCCAGGGCTGGTGAGTACGTGATCGCGCCGATGGTCGTGGCATACGCCGACCTCGACGCCCAGCTGACCGCGGCCCGCCAACCCTAGCGACGACATGCAGTTCTGGTGCTCCGCCAGGGACACGGCCTGGACCTGGACATGGACGGCCTATCCAGGCGTCTGGCTCTTCATCATCCTGCTCGCCGTCGGCATCGCGCGGTGGAACCGGGCCGGGGCGCGCCGAACGGGCACGGTCGCGCCGCCCATGCATCCGCTGACGGTGCTTGGCCTCGTGCTCCTCTGGCTGGCGCTGGACTGGCCCATCGGCGCGTTAGGCGCCGGGTACCTGGCCAGCGTCCACATGGTGCAGTTCCTGCTCATCGGACTGCTGGCGCCGGCCGCGCTGTTGGCGGGAATCAGCCCTGACGCGGCCCGTCTCGCCGGCGGCTCGCGCATCCTCGAACGGCTCACGCGACCCATCCCCGCCCTGATCGCTTTCAACTCGCTCGTGCTCCTCACGCACCTGCCACCGGTGGTCGATGGCCTGATGAGCAGTACCCTCGGGCCCGTGCGCGCCCAACTTGGCTCCATGGTCATCGATCTGCTCTGGCTCACTGGCGGTGTGCTCTTCTGGTGGCCGATCCTGCTCCCCGCCCCGGAACGGCCTCGCTTCGTGCCGCCGCTCCGTATGCTCTACCTCGTGGCCGGACTGATGTTCTCGCCGGTCATGTTCGGGCTCGTGGGGTTCATGGTGAACGCGGAACGACCGCTCTACGGTATCTATGAACTCGCGCCGCCGTTCCCCGGCTTCTCCTCGCGCGACGACCATCAACTGGCTGGCGTCCTGATGTCCATGACGGGCGCCGCCGTCGCGTTCGTTGGTCTGTCGGTGATTTTCTTCCGCTGGAGCCGGACCGACGGCTGATCGCGGCGCTCCCCTTACCTCCCGCTCACGTGCGTCTCGCCGTTTTCCTGCTCGCGGTTGCGAGTGCCGCGCCCCTGTCCGCACACGCACAGGATCGCACCTATCACGGCCGCCGCGGCGGCCTGGTCGCCGAGGTGCCCCGCTTCGACGATAGCGTGTCCGTGGATGGCGTGCTCGATGAGCCCGTCTGGCAGCGCGCCGCCCTGCTCACCGGGTTCTCGGCGTATCTGCCCATCGACGGGCGCGAGGCGCACGACTCGACGGAAGTGAGGGTCTGGTACTCGTCGACCCACGTCTACTTCGGCGTCGTCGCGCACGAGACACACGGCTCGGTACATGCCACGCTCGCCGCGCGCGACAAGATCGACATGGATGACTACATCCAGCTGCTGATCGATCCCTTCAACGACCGGCGACGCGCATTCGTGTTTGGCATCAACCCGCTGGGCGCACAGGCTGACGGTGTTCGCACCGAGGGGTTCAGCCCACCGCAGCCCCGCGGCCAGACCTTTGGCGGCAACCCGCCCGCGTTCATCGATCTCAGCCCGGACTTTGTGTTTGCCTCACGAGGGCGCGTGACTGACACCGGCTACGAGCTCGAGGTGGCCATTCCGCTCAAGAGCCTTCGATTCCAGGGCACGAACTTGCAGGACTGGGCGCTGCAGGTCGTGCGATTTGTCCAGCACTCCGGCTACCAGCAGACATGGACACCGGCACGTCGCGGCGCGGCATCCTTCCTCGTGCAATCGGGCACGCTCCGGGGCCTGCATGACCTGCGCCGCGAGGCCGTGGTGGAGCTCAACCCCGAACTCACCGAGTCGCTCAACGGCGCACCGACTCCCGAGTGGACGTACACGTCAAAGCCCAACCTCGGTGGCAATCTCCGGTGGCGCATCGTGCCCAACCTGACGATGAACGCGACCGTCCGTCCGGACTTCTCCCAGGTGGAGGCCGACGCGGCACAGGTACCGGGCGACACACGCTTCTCGCTGTTCTTCCCCGAGCGGCGCCCGTTCTTCATTGACGGCATCGAGCAGTTCGATGCGCCCAACAACCTCGTGTACACACGACAGATCCTGCAGCCGGACCTCGCGACCAAGCTCACCGGGCGCTTCGGTCGCACGAGCGTCGCATACATGGGCGCACTGGACAGCGACGACGCCTCACAAGACGGGAAGGACCGTCCGCTGTTCAATATCCTGCGTCTGCGTCGTGACGTGTTCCAGGCGTCCACGATGGGGCTCACGCTCACCGATCGCACCGAGGGCGACGGCTTCAGCCGAGTAGGCGTGGCCGACACCCGCCTGGTCTGGAAGGGCGCCTACAGCTTCAATGCCTCGCTCGGGGGAAGCGCTACGCGCGACCCGGCCGGTGGCGACACGCGCACCGCACCCCTCTGGGACTTCGGCGCCAACCGCACCGGCCTGCGCTACGGCTATCGCTACACGTTCAGCGGCATCGGCGAGGACTTCCGCGCCGCGGCCGGCTTTGTCCCCCGCACCGACTTCGTGTCGACCACGGCGTACAACCGCTTCTCGTGGTTCGGCAAGCCGGGCGACTTCATCGAGAGCTATCTCATTCGGCAAGGCTTCGACTGGCTCTGGACCTTCGATCGGTTCCGCGATGGCAAGAGCGTGCAGGAAACCAAGATCCAGGCGGAGAATGTCTTCAATATCCGGGGCGGCTGGGTGCTGAGCGTGACGCCGGTGCGCGAGACCTTCCTGTTTGACACGCGCACCTACGCCCGCTATCGCGTGCTGCGCCCCGCGACCGGCGGCGCCATCGACACAGCAGCGTTCACGCCGTCGCGCCGAACGCCGACCGCCGTGGTCCTCCTCCGGCTCAACACACCGCAGTTCGAGCGTTGGACCGGGCGGTTCACGGGCTTCATCGGACGCGACATCGAGTTCTTCGAGACGTCCACCGCGCGCCGCGTGGACCTCACCGGCGAGGTGGACCTGCGGCCGACCGATCAGATGCGCCTCACCGGATCGTACCTCTATTCGCACTATACGCGCTCTCGGGACGGCACCACGCTTTCGCGTGCCAGCGTGCCGCGCCTGCGCCTGGAGTATCAGCTGAGCCGCGCACTCTTCCTGCGCTTCGTGGGCCAATATGACCACCGAACGCGCGACGCCCTGCGCGATCCCGCCACCGAACTGCCGCTCGCCATCCTCAACGGAGCCACCTACCGCCGCGCAACCGCAACGGCCACGCGTGACCTCCGCATGGACTGGCTGTTCAGCTATGTCCCGAGCCCCGGCACGGTGGTGTTTGCCGGCTATGGCAGTTCGCTCACCGAGCCCGATGCCTTCCGCTTTCGGCACTTCGAGCGCGTACGCGACGGGTTCTTCGTCAAGCTGTCGTACCTCTTCAGGCGCTGAGCTCGGCTACTTCCGTCCCTTCGAGAACCCGTAGATCAGCTGCCGGGACAGCTCGCTTGCGCGCCGCGTGCCACCCAGCAGGCTCTCGAAACCGGCAACGGCACGTTCGGCCAGTGAGTCCGACGCCACGCCGCTCGCGATCCCGGTTCGCACCCGCTCACTCACCGTGACGAGCATCGCGCGATAGCGCACGAGGTCGTCCCTGGTTGAAGTCGGACCATGCCCGGGCACGATGGCCGTGGACGCGTCGACCCAGCCGAGCACATCGTCGATGGCGCGCACCATGCCCTCGAGTGAACCACCCGCCCACCAATCGATGAACGGCGGCGCGCCCACCTCGAGGATGTCGCCGATGTGCAGCACGTTCTGCGCGGGAAGCCAGATCATCGCGTCGCCGTCCGTGTGCGCATCGCGCGGATGCAGCACGACCACGCGTTCGCCCCCGATCTTCAGCTCGCGCCGATCGTCGAAGGCATCCGTTGGCGTCGCCGAGTCGGCCAACGGCGTGCGGTGCCAGTCACGGTCGGTGATCGTCGTGTCCTTCGCCGCCTGAATGGCCACGTTGCGGTGCGCCAGCACGCGCGCCCCTCGGGCACGGAACCACGCGTTCCCCTCGGTGTGGTCGGCGTGATAGTGGGTGTTCACCACCCATCGCACCGGCGCCTTCGTCACATTCGTGATGGCCGAGTCCAGGGCGCCGACCCGCTTGCCGCTCTGCGCATCGACGATCAGCAGTCCGTCGTTGGTCTCGAGCACCAGCACGTTGCCGTTCAGGAATCCCGAGAAGACGTGGACGCGCGGCCGCACGCGCTCGTGATCGATGCGCATCGGGGGCGCCTGCGCGGCAAGTGGCAGCGCGTACAGCGTGGCAAGCAGGAGGGCGGCGCGGATCATGACTGCTCGGGCGTGTCGGGACGACGAAGATCGCGATGCCTGCCGACCGGGCCGCGCGCGATGGGATGACGCGCGCGAATCGCTGGACGGCCCGCAGCCACGCGGGCCGCCATGTGCGCCACTCGTCACCGCGCCGCCGCGATGACGGATTCGGCGTAGTCGATTCCCCGGGGCGTCCGCGAACCGTGCCACGAAAGCAGCTCGCCGTCTACCAGTCGAAAGCGGCCCACCTCCCAGCCCAGCGTGGATGACAGCTCGTCGACGTGTTTTTCAGCGAACGGAAACGGTTCGCTCGACAGCAACACCACCGATGGCGACCGTTCTGCGAGCTGCTCGAGCGTGATCGTGGGATATCGGTCTTTCGCGTCAGCAAAGACGTTGCGGCCGCCGGCCATGCCCAGGAGCCCGGCGATGAAGGTGTCGTCGCTCACGGTCATCCAGGGCTCGCGCCAAATGAGGTACGCATAGTCGACGTGCGGCGCAGACGTCGCGGCCGCACGCACGCGCGCCGCCCGCCGCTCGATGTCGCGCGCGACCGCCTCTCCGGCATCGGTGGCGCCGAGCGCATCAGCGATCGATCGCACCATGGCGGCCGTCTCCTCCGCGGTGATCGGCATGGTCGAGTGGACGCGAACTCCGGCCGCGGTCAGCGCCCCGGCGTCTTCCCGACGATTCTCCTCGTCGTTCATGAGCACGATATCGGGACGCAAGTCGATGATACGGGCCACCTTGGGCGTCTTTGTCCCGCCGACTGTTTCCACGTTGGCCACCCCCGGTGCAGGATGCACGCAGAACTTCGTGCGGCCGACGAGCGCGGGGCCCATCCCCAGGTCGAAGACGAGCTCGGTGAGCGACGGACAGAGCGAAACGACACGCATACACAGAGGGGTCTGGCGTAACTCCCGCGCGGCACTCGACTTCCGCAACCGGGGCCGCCGTGAATCGTCTATAGTTGCCTTGCTGAACCGTGAAATGCCATCGCGTCTCGATCCGCACTCCCTGGACCCCGGCCGCCTCGCTGAAGCGCGAGGTGAGTTTCAGGCCGCTCGCGAATACTACGAGCGCGCGATGCGGGAACTCGATCACGACGCCCCACCGCCTGCAGTCGCTGCGCTGCTCCTGCAGATCGCCCGGACGTTCGTGGCGTCGGGTCGGAACGCGGAAGCGCGGGATTGTCTCGAGGCCGTGTTTGCGCTCCCCGACTTTGGCGACATGGATGCGATCGTCGCCGAGGCGCTGGAGCTGCGCGGTCGGCTGGCGTGCGAAGCGGGCGCGCTGGACGACGCCGAAGCCGACTTCCGCGAAATGGGCGTGCGGGCCGCGGCGGCGGGGCAGGGCTGGCTCGTCGCGTTAGGCAGCGAGCACCTTGCCTCGGTCGCGCTCGTGCGCGACGACTGGGGCGCGAGCCTCGACCAGCTCGAAGCCGCGGCCGCGGGCTTCCGCGAACGCGGGGATGACGCCGACACGGTGCGGGTACAGCTGCAGCTCGCCCGCTTCTACGTCGATCTCAAACGATGGAATGCCGCCGAGCAGGCGCTGGCGGACGCACTGCCGCGGGCGCAGCGGGCGAGTGACCTGCCATCGCTGGCCCGGCTCGAGCTGGTGCGCTCGCAGATGGCGATCGACCGGTCCAACGTCGAGCGCGCCCGCGTGTCCGCCGAGCGCGCGCTCGACATGGCGCGGCGCGCCGAACATCCGGGGCTCGCGACCGAAAGCGTGGCGATGACGGGCATCGTCGCCCGCGAGCTGGGCGACCTCGATCGCGCGCTCCGGCTGTTCGAGGACGCCGAGCGCCAGGCGCATGCCCTCGACGACGCCATGCTGCTGGGCGAGCTGGCCTGCGAGCGCACCGAGGTCCTGGCCCGTCGCCCCGACCATCGTCGCACGCTTGGCGCACTCAACCATGCCTACCGAAGCCTGGCCCGGCTCCTTGGGCAGACCGGCTCGGTGGAACGCGCCCGACGACTCCGGCGGCTCGAACGCACGTTCCTCGACGTGACCCGGCACTGGGCCCAACGATTCGAAGCAGTCGATCACGATACCGCGGGTCACGTCGATCGCGTGGCCGACCTTACCGTGGAGATCGCACGCCGCATGGGTATCGCCCCCACGGCACTGTTCGGCTACCGGGTCGGTGCGTACCTGCACGACCTCGGAAAGCTCGCGATCGCGCCGGCAATCCTCAACAAACGCGGGCGCCTCACCGCGGACGAGTGGTCGGCCGTGAAGCGGCACCCCGCCGCAGGCGCGGAGTTGCTCGCCGATACCGACTTCCCCTGGGAAGTGCGGCCCATCGTCGAGTCGCATCACGAGTGCTGGAACGGGTCGGGCTATCCGCACGGTCGCGCCGGCGAGGAGATCCCGCTGGCGGCACGCATCTTCTGTGTGGCCGATGTGTTCGATGCGCTCCTGGCTCGGCGCGCTTTCAAGGATCCGCTGACCCGCGACGAAGCGATCGAGGTCATGCGGCGCGATGTGGGGCGACAGTTCGACCCCGCCGTCTTCCGCGTGTTCGAGGACGTGGTGCGCGAGGGCGTCGCCATCCCCGGCGTGACGTCTTCGGTTGCCGTTCCCGTCACGCCGCAGGGCAACGCGACCGCGCTGGCCGACGACCCACTCACCGGTGCGGCCGACTTCGTGTCCTGGAGCGCGCGCGCGAGTGCGGCACTCGGCGCGCGACGCGGACCTGAAGGTGATGTCGCCATCCTCATCGTCGACATCGACGACTTTGCGCGTGTCAACGCGACCTGGGGTCGGCTGCAGGGCGACGACGTCTTGTGGGCCGTGGCCAAGGTGCTGCAACGCGGCGTGCGCACCGGTGATCTCATCGGCCGTCGCGGGAGCGACGAGTTCGTGGTCCTGCTGCCGGAGACCACGGTCAACGTGGCGACGGAGGTCGCCGAGCGGCTGCGAGACGCGGTGGGTGGACTGCGCTGCGCGCTGCGCCACGCGCCTGACGAGACGCTCGTGGTGGTCGCCTCGGTCGCGGTGGCGGTGGCGCCCGGTGATGGCGAGACGGTGGAAGCCTTGCTCGCCGCCGGCGATCGGGCGCTCTTCCGTGCGCGAAGCGAAGGCGGTGGCCGCGTCGTGGTGGCCGACCACGGTGAGTCGGCGCGCGCGCGACACGGGCTGGACTTCGACGTGTTCACCGGCCGCGAAGAAGAGCTGCGATCCGTCGTCGCTCAGCTGGACCTCGCCGCGCGTGGCGAACCTCGGCTCGTCGGCATTTCCGGCGAAGCCGGGGTCGGAAAGAGCGCACTCGTCAGGCAGCTCGAGCCCGAGGTGCGACTGCGCAACGGGCTCCTTGCCACCGGGATCACGACCGCCGACGGCTCCGGCGGACCGCTCGCGCCGTGGCCCGCGGTGGTGAGCGCGCTGGCCAAGGCCGGCGTCGTGCATGATCGCGCCTGGCGCGCGCTGCCTGCGCTTGTGCCGGGCGAACTGGCGCCGGCCGACGTCGAGGACGAGGAGCCCGACGCGACACTGCTGCAGCAGGAGATCACCGCGGTGGTCCGTCGAGCGGCGCGGGAACGACCGCTGGTTGTCGTGCTCGAAGACATGCACCTCGCCACGCCAGCCAGCTGGGCCGTGCTCGACGCCCTGCTCACCGCGGTGGACGACGAGCACCTCCTCGTCATCCACACCATGCGGCCCGAGGTGCATCCCGGCGCGGTCGAGTGGCGGCGACGGATCCTGGCGCACGCGCGCACCACGCATGTGACGCTGCGGCGCTTTGGGCTCGACGAAGTGCGACGCTGGATCCGGCTCGTGTTCCGCGATGCGGCCCCCGGTGACGACGTCGCGCGCTGGATCCATGACTACGCCGAAGGGATCCCGCTGCACGTGCTCCACCTGCTGCGCGCCGGGTGCGACGACGGCACGATCTGGTACGGCGGCACGCGGTGGGAATGGCGCGAACCGGGGCCGCGCGACGTGGCGAGCGGTATCGGCTGGGTGCTCGATCGACGACTCGATCGGCTCTCCGGCTCCTCGCGCAGCATCCTGTCGTCGGCCGCCGTGCTGCAGAACGTCCTCACCGTCGAGCTGCTGGTGTCGGTCACCGGCGTCCCTGAGGGCCAGGCGCGACTCGCCCTCGAAGAAGCGGTACGCGCATCGATCCTCGTGGCGGTCGGAGACCCCGCGGAAGGACGCTACGCCTTCGGCCACCCGCTGCTCGTCGAGGCCTGTGTGCGCGGGATGGCGGAGCGACAGCGCCAGCAGGTGCACGACCTTGCGGCTCGCGTGATGGAACTCCGTGCCCCGTCCTCGGTGGACGCGATCGCCGGCCACTACCACGCCGCCGGCAACGATGCCGCCGCCTTTGCCTACGCACGCGCAGCGGCGGAGCGCTCGTTAGGTACCGGTGTTCACGACGCGGCCATCGCCGCCCTGCTGGTCGCGCAGCGCCACGCCCCCTCGTCAGCAGACCTCGCGACCATCCGCGTCCGGCACGCCGAGGTGGCGCTGCAGGCCGGCCGGCTCGCGCAGGCCGAGGCCCAGGCGGACCTCGCGCTCGAGTGGCTCGACCGCCAACCCGTAGACGCGACCGCGATCCGCGGACGCCGGGTCCGCGCGTGGATCCGGCAGCGGCGCGGCGCCTTCTCCGGCGACACGATGGACGCCTTGCGACGACTCGTCGACGACGCCGCCAGCGTGCACCCGCGCGAAGAGGCGCTGAGCGCCCTCGCCGCTGCCGCCAGCGCCGCCGAGCGTGCCGACTGGCCGATGGCCGAGCACTTCGCGAGCCGGGCGCTCGAACTGGGTGTTGCGCACGGCGACGACGCCATCGTCACCGAGGCCATGCTTGAGCTGGGAACCGCGCAACTGGCGGAGTCACCCGAGCTGGGCCTGCCACGTTTGCGTCAGGCGCTGGAACGCCAGCGCGCGCGTCCCCACGCGACGCACGACGCACGCGCGCTGCAGGTGCTTGGCGAGGCGCTGTGTCGTCAGGAGGCGTCGTCCGAAGGTGAGGACCTGCTCGTGCAGGCGCTGGAACGGGCGCGCGCGAGCCATCACGCCCCGCTCGCGGCACGCATCTCCCGCGCGCTCGGCGTCGTACGTACGCGCCAGGGCAATCATGACGAGGCGCGCCAGTGGCTTGGTGACGCGGAGCGACTGTTCACGACCATGGAAGACGAGCCCGAGCGCATCGGCACGCTGTTCGATGGCGCGCGGCTCCTCAGGGACGGCGGTGATCGTGATCGGGCGCAGGCGCAGTTCGATGCCGTGGCTCGGCGAGCGCGCGACCTCGATCTGGCGTGGATGGAGCTTGCCGCGACGGCGGGCGCCGCATTGAGCAATGGTGGCCCGACGTCGGCGTCGACGCAGCAGCGGTGGGCGCGTACGAGTGCGCTGGTCGCTGATGCGCGTCCGGACTGGTGGTTCCCCGGCCGCGAACTCGTGGACGCGTTCGCGGTGCGCATGGCGATTGCTGGCGGTCATCCGAACGTGGCGCAGGACGTGTTCGCGCGTGCCGTGGACCGTCTCGACGGGCTCGATGCCTACGCCAGCGTGTGGCTCGTGACCGAGTGTGCGCCGGAGCTACAGCGCGCCGGACTCAAGTCCGCCGAGCGTCGGTTGGTGGAGGCAGGGGTGCGTGCGCGCCAGCTCGGGTTTCCGTTGTTGGCGCGAGCGACTTGAAGGGGCGCCAACGGACCTCCACACCCAAAAGTGTAAAGCGTCCGGAGAACGGGTCTACGCCAGGTGGGCTCTCAGCGTTTAGGTGGGGACCCGCGCCGAGGCTCAGCGCCCCGCCCCAAGGCTCACGTCAGCCCGTCGCGCCCGGTGGCTGCCAGCACGGGCGACGCATCGCCGACCGCGTCCCGGGCTCCCGCAGAGGGATGCGCGGGCAGTGACCTCTGTTCGGTCAAGGCGGCGAAGCGCACTCCAATCTGTTCCATCTGCGCGGCGCGCACTCGGGCCCAGCGGGGCAGGCGAAGTGCGAGGACCGACAGCCCCGCCAGGCCGACCACGCCGGAGAAGGCGGTGAGTCCGATGGTGGCCCAGCCCGGGGCGACCGGCATCGCCGCCGCCATCATCGTCGACAGAGCGAAGGCCGCGGCGCCCAGCCGCAGAAGGACCGGCCCCTCACCCTTGCGCGTACTCGATCGCAGTCGATGGCCAGTTTCCGTCGGCTCAAGGCGCGCGTGGAGATCTCCGTTGGTCCACTGCCGAAACGCGCCATCGCGACGCAGGGTGCTGCGGCGGAATGGGGCATTTCGCACTGTGGACACGAGCGCGGCGAGTGCCTCAGCGCCCTCCATAGCTCCGCCGTCAGCTGCAACAATGGACTGGAGGCTCCTTGGCGCAGTAGCACGGGTGTGCTACCTTGCAAGATGGTGCGTCCCATCAAACTCCGGCAAGTCGGCGGGTCCGTCGGCGCGACCCTGCCGAAAGATATGGCCGACCGTCTCCACCTCGCCGTCGGCGACTCGATGCTGGCGATCGAGACCGAGAACGGGATTCTGCTCACGCCCTACGATCCCACCATCGAAGCCGGCCTGGCGCTCGCGGCGCGCGCCGCGAAACGGTACCGGCACGCCCTCCGCGAACTGGCGAAGTAACGCGGCGTGCGCGAGCCTCGCTGGGTTCCACGCGCGCTCGTCGAGGCGGTGCATCTCGATCAGCTGCGCGCGCATGGCGGCATGCCTGGTCTCCGGGATGAGGGGGCACTCGAGAGCGCCCTGGCGCGGCCGTGCAACAAGCTGGCCTACGGCAAACGCGTCGATCATGCCTCGCTCGCCGCCGCGTATGCCTTCGGACTGGCCCGGAACCACCCGTTCAACGACGGCAACAAGCGCATCGCATTCCTCGTGGCGGTCATTTTCCTGGGGCTCAACGGCTGGGACTTCGTCGCGCCCGACGCCGACGTGGTCGCGCACATGGTCGCACTGGCCGACGGGCGCCTTACGGAGGCAAAGCTCGCGAAGTGGCTTCGCGCAGGGTTGGTCAAGTTGCCTCAGGGGGCCGCCTAACGTCAAGTTGTGCCGCGGCCGATTCAATAAGATGCAGGTGGGCGGCCGCGCCGTACCGAAAGGTACGATAAGGTGCGGCCGCCCACCAGCTTCCCTAGACGGCCGTCGGTCACCAACTGCCGTTAGACCGAGCCGCGCAGGAAGTCCGCCCTCGCGTGAGCATGCCGAATCGCGGCTAGCGTGCTGAGCAACGTTGCGACCAAAGCATAGGCGAGCAAGGTGGAGCCAATTAGAAGCCCCGACCGATGTTGAAGTCGCACTCCAGCCTCAATCTGAAACACGGTCCACGAAAACGCGCCGATGCTTGAGACAAGGGCAGTGAAGAGCGCGAGAAGAGTAGACTTGAATCCGAACAGAATGTCCCTATAGATCCCCTCAGACTCAAGCCAGCGCACAAACTTGTCGTCGGGGGACGAGATGATCACCGCGAGAGCTGCCGTAAATACTGAGAACACGATTGACAGCACCGAAGCGCTCACGCCGAAGAACTCTTTGGCGACCTGAACGGGCACGAACGTCGGCAGTGAGGCAAGCAGCACGGCAAGCACAATGAGTGCGGCGATGACGTCGATGCCGATGAGCATCCCGAGACGGCGGCTCACTCGGAGATCCTCCGAAACAGGGCGGCGAAGTCGTCCACAATCGCACCTAGAATCTGGCCCGCTGATCGCTCTCGGGTATCCGCGTGGGTTGAGACAGGATTCTGGCTTGTGGCGATCGAGGAGCGCTTCCCGTTGCGCGTCCCGACCGCGACTGCCCGGCCATAGCCGTCCTCAGCCATTGTCACCTTTCGCGCGACATCCTCATCGTCGCCTACTACCAGGCCTGGACCCTCGCGGGAGGCGGCGATCTCCTCGCGGTAGGACTTCGCCTTAATCCGCTTTAGGCGCTCGTCCACCGTTCGATAGATCTCCGAGAAAGATGGGTTCGTTGGATGCAGCTCGAGTGTGAGGAAGGCAACGCGCTCCATTGATGCGAGCGCTTTCATGAAGCTCTCGCGTGCCTCAATAGTCTGCAGGTCCGCGGACACAAAGAACTTCTGGTGCCCCTCTTCGAAGAGCCGCGCAAACTGCTCCTCGAACACCGGCCGCGTAACGTGGTTTGAGATCACATGGTACGCGACGATACCCGTCCGGATATGCAGAAAGAAGCGAGACTTCGCTACCGCTAGGTTCGCTACGTCGGAGGTGCCAAGTTGATGAGTTTCGAGATTCCCGACCTCCTCGGCATACAGCGGCTTGAGCTTCGTGAGGTAGCCCGTTACGTAGTCAGGAAAGTCGGGTAGCTCTTCGACCTCGAAGAATCCCCACAAGTGCGATCGCACCTTGCGGGTCTGGTGGCCACTGAGCCCCTTCAGGACGAACGCCCGCTTGTCGTCGTACTCGGCGATGAGGTTCAGTCTCGCGAAGAGGAAACGGGACATCGGCAATCGTGAGTTCCTCGCAAGAGGGTGTGCTTCGGTCTAACGTGTATTGGGCTGCGCTGCAAACCCTTCGCCGCACGTCGAAGGTCTTATCCAGCACGCCATCCGCAGCATACGACCTGCGCCCTGCCTCAGGAAGATGGCGGCCAAGTCCCACACCACCATCACCTTGGGCGTTGGTCACCAGAACGCCGGTCGACTTCTTATGCTGCGCCCGAACGGCGCACAAGACTCTATGATGGAGAGCATCACTCGAGAACGACAGCGCGGAGGAAGCGCGACCGGAGCAACGCGAACGCTGTACCACGATCAACACACGATCGCACCACGGCCAAACAGGCCGGTTATCTGCCATCGCTGAGAAAGCCTGGAGAAGGCAACGACGCAGCACAGGTCGATGCCGTACTTGCGCGAATGTCCGACCACTCCCCAGCCGGTCGCGCGTAGACCCTCAGGATCCTCCCCACAGCGCAAACTCCCCAGCGACCGCTGGCTGGTCCCGCGCCCGCACCCGTGGCCCCGCACGGCATTCCCTCCCCATGCTTGTGGCCCCCACATAGAATCCGGCGCGCTCACTCATGCGCGGTCTCCCCACCTCGCCACCGTCACATGTCTCATCCCGCGCTCCGACTCGCCGCCGCGTGCGTACTCCTGTGCACCACCACGCCCGTGGTCTCTGCACAGATAAACGGGTACGACGGCGACACGCTCGCCATCGCTGCGCTCAAGTGGCGCAACGTCGGCCCGGCCAACACCAGCGGTCGCGTCTCCGACGTCGAAGGCATTCCGTCGCCCTCCAAGACGTTCTTCCTCGCCGCCGCGGCCGGTGGCATCTGGAAGAGCACCAACAACGGCGTCACGTGGCGCCCGGTCTTCGACCGCGAGCGCGTGATCTCGATGGGCGACCTCGCCATCGCGCCCAGTGACACGATGCAGATCTGGGCGGGCACGGGCGAGGCGAACTCGCGCAACTCGATCTCGCCCGGCGGCGGCGTCTACAAGTCCAACGACGGCGGGCTCACATGGAAGCTCATGGGCCTCGAGCGCACGCAGGCCATCGGCCGCGTGGTCGTGCATCCGACCAACCCCGACATCGTGTACGTGGCCGCGGTGGGCGCGATCTGGAACGCCAACAAGGAGCGCGGCCTGTACAAGACGACGGACAGCGGCCAATCGTGGGAGCTGGTCAAGTTCGTCTCCGACAAGGCCGGCGTGGTGGACGTGGCACTCGATCCGTCGAACCCCGACGTGGTGTGGGCCGCGAGCTGGGAACGCGTACGGAGCCCGTACTCCCTGCAGTCGGGGGGCCCTGGATCGGCGCTCTGGAAGTCCACCGATGCCGGTCGCACGTGGACCGAGATCAAGGGCGGCGGCTTTCCGGAAACAATGAAAGGCCGCATCAGCATCGCGATCGCACCATCGGACCCGCGCGTGATCTACACCATGGTCGAAGCCGACACCGCGGCCAATCCACAGCCGCGCAACGCGCCGAAGAAGGCGCCACAGACGCGACCGTCGGGACTCTACCGCTCTGCCGACGGCGGCGCCACATGGACGCGCACGAACAACGAAAACACGCGGCCCTTCTATTACTCGCAGGTTCGCGTGCACCCGAAGAATCCCGATCGCGTGTACTGGTCCTCCACGCCGGTGAAGGTGTCCAACGACGGCGGGAAGACGGCGATGAACGCGACCGTAGGTCTGCACGTGGATCACCATGGCATGTGGATCGACCCGGTCGACCCCGAACGCATGATCGTCGGCAACGACGGCGGCGTGGGCGTGAGCTTTGACCAGGGCGGCAGCTACGTGTTCCCCAACACGTTCACGCTGGCCCAGCCCTACAACGTGTCGTTCGACATGCAGGTGCCCTACCGCGTCTGTGCCGGGCTGCAGGACAACGGATCGTGGTGCGGCCCCTCGCGCCGCCGGAGCGGCGTGATCACGAACGCGATGTGGGCCACGCTCAGCGGTGGCGACGGCTTCGTCACACAGCAGGATCCGGTGGAAGCCCACATCGCGTATTCCGAGACGCAGGGCGGCAACGTCGGACGTGTGGACATGCGCACCGGTGAACGCACGTCGCTGGCCAAGCCGACATGGCGTGCCACCTGGCAGGCGTGGGAAGACTCGATCATCGTCGCGCGCGGCGACACGACCGTGCGCGAATCCTCGGCGATCAGGAAGCGCATCGCCGAGTTGCGCGCGCGCCAGAAAGCCGACTCGGCCGGCCTCGATCTCCGCTGGAACTGGAACACGCCGTACTTCATCTCACCGCACAGCAACACTACGCTCTACCTCGGTGCCAACCGCGTGATGAAGTCCACGAAACGCGGCGACGAGATGTTCCCCATCTCGCCGGATCTGAGCTACGCGGACACCATGAAGATCCGCGTCTCCACTCGAGCCACGGGCGGCATCACCCCAGACGCCACGGGCGCGGAGACGTACGGCACGATCGTCTCGCTCGCCGAGTCGCCGCTGCGGCCCGGGCTGCTCTATGTCGGAACCGATGACGGGCGCGTGTGGAGCAGCCGGAACGATGGCGGCAGCTGGGACGAACATTCGAAGAACTTCCCCGGCCTGCCGGCCAACGCGTATGTGAGCGAAATCGAGCCGTCCCCGCACGACTCCTCGACGTGGTTCGTGACGTTCGACAATCATCGCGTCGGCGACTTTGCGCCCTACGTGTACCGCACCACCGACTACGGCAAGAGCTTCGTGTCGATCGCCGCGAACCTGCCCACCGGTGGCCCCGACTTCGTGCACGTCATCAAGCAGGATCTGGTGAACCCGAACCTGCTCTTCGTCGGAACCGATGTCGGCGCTTATGCGTCGTCCAATGGTGGCGTGTCGTGGCGACGGTTCATGACCGGCTTGCCAACCGTCCCCGTGACCGATCTCAAGATCCATCCGCGCGACCACGAGCTCATTGCCGCCACGCATGGACGTGGCGTCTGGATCGTCGACATCCTGCCGCTGCAGCAGGAGACGCCAGCGGTCGTGGCAACCGCAGTACATGTCTATGAGCCACGCATCGCTTTCCAGTGGGGCGATCCGCCGATCGAAGGCCAGGGCCCGGGTGGCGCGTCGTACGGTCACATGTGGTTCGCTCAACCGGTTCCGACCTATGGCGCTGAGATCACCTATCGGCTGACAGAGCGCGGCAACACCGCGACGCGCATCTATATCCAGGACGTCACCGGCGACACGCTGCGCACGCTCACCGGCCCGTCCGGGATCGGGGTGCACAAGGTCGTTTGGGATTTCCGGGGCAAGGCGCCGCCCCCGCGGCCGCTCAGTCCCTCGCAGCGCCGCGACTCCGCGGTGGCTGCCAATCGGCGGGCCTTCGTGTTCGACTCGCTGCTGAAGTCAGGCATGGATTCCGCGGCCGTCGCCAACTTCCGGCGTATGGTCGAGGGTGGCGACATGAATCAGATGATGCAGGCGTTCGGCGTCGGCGGCGCGGCATCCGGCCCCACGCCCGCGTTCGCTGGTGATCGCTTCAATCCGCGGCCCGGTGAGCAGGCCGCCATGCCACGCGGGGGCGGTGCCGGTGGCGCGGCCGGCCGCGCAGCGCAGGCGGGCATTACCGACCCCCAGGTCGCGTTCCAGATCATCCAGGCCATTTCGCCTCCCGGCCAGAACGCTTTCCAGGCCCTGCAGGGTCGGCCTCAGGCGCCCACGGTGGGCCCCGGCGAGTACCTGGTCACGGTCGTCGCCGGGGGCACGTCGGTGCGGCAGCGCCTGAAGGTCGTGCGCGCGAGCGGTACGGGCGCCGCGTCCTCGCCGTTCGAGCAGGACGACCGCTGAGGCCAGGCTCGTGGGGCGAACCGAAGTCGGGTTCGTCCCACGGTGACCGAAAGTGGAACGCGAGGCGGCAGAGGCAGTACCATCTCGTCTGCGCCCGGAGGCAAATCACGAGGCCTGCCCCGAGCGCCTGATCTCGCCCGGTCGTATCTTGCCTGACCGCAAGGTCATTCGCTCTTCCCCGATCGTGCCGTATGCGACTTGCCCCCGCCAGCCGCCACGCCGCCGTGCTGCTCTGCCTGGCGCTCTCGTCCAGCAGCAGCGTGCTCGCGCAGCAACAGAAGCAGCCACCGCGGCGACCGCCCGCGCGGGCGGCCGCCAAGGCGGACTCGACCAGGGCCGCCGATAGCAGCGCAACTGCAAAGCCCGCCGAGGTCGTGGTACCGCGAGCGCCCTCGGCAACGCTGTTTGGCACGGTGTTCGATTCCGTGCACATGTCGCCGCTCGCTGACGCGCGCGTGATGGTCGAGGGGACGAATCGCTCGACGATCACCACCGACAAGGGCGTCTTTCGCGTCGACAGCATCCCGCCGGGCACGTACAAGGTGCGGGTCGATCATGTGATGCTTGACTCGCTCGGCATGACGATGATCACCAACGACATCGAGCTCAAAGACGGCGCGGTGGAGAGCGTGCAGCTCACGGTGCCGTCGGGCGCCACGCTGGTCGAAGTGTCGTGCCCGGCGGCGCGGCGTGCGCTCGGCCCGTCGGCGATCATCGGCCGGCTGCTCGATGCCGATACCGAACAACCGGTGAAGGGCGGGCGCGTGTCGGTCGTGTGGGAAGAAATGTCGATCAACGCCGGTTTGCGACGCGTGCCGCGGCGACGCGACGCGCTCGCCGGTGAGGACGGCGTCTACCGTATCTGCGGCCTGCCCAACGCGTTCGAGGGCACGCTGCAGGCCGACTTCAAGGGCATCACGACATCGGAAGTGCGTGTGAAGTTCGAAGGTGACGCGCTCGTCGTGCAGGGCCTCAAGATCGGCAGCGCCAACACGGTCGCGGTGTCCACCGGCGACAGCGCCACGCGACGCATGCGCGAGGCCGCGGTGGGCAAGTCGTTCTCGGCGGCCACCCTGCAAAAGGGCAGCGCGAGACTCACCGGCCGAGTGCTGAACGCGGCGGGTGCGCCGATCGTCGGCGCGCGCGTCGACGTGCTCAACACCGCGGGAATGACGCTGACCGGCGAGGGGGGCGTGTTCCGGCTCGACTCGCTGCCCTCGGGCACGCAGTCCGTCGTCGTCAGGCAGATCGGCCTTGCCCCGGTGGAGCAGGCGGTGGAGCTGTCGACCCGACAGGTCGCGGACATGACTATCACGATGTCGCGCGCGGCCACCGTGCTCGCCGAGGTGCGCGTCGAGGCCCAGGCCGACGCCGGACTCGAAAAGGTCGGCTTCACGCAGCGCAAGAAGTCCGGGTTCGGATACTTCCTGAACGGCGACGACATCACCAAACGCGCACCGAACCTGCTCACCGACGTCTTCCGCACCATTCCGGGGCTGCGCGTCGTGCCGTCGGGCACGGACTACGTGGTCCAGAGTTCGCGCAACATGGTGAACGGGTGCGTGCGCTACTTCGTGGACGGTGCCGTGTGGGAGGCGATCTTCCCCGGCGACGTCGACCGGCTGGTGCCACCGTGGGAGATCGGCGCGATCGAGGTCTACAACGGCACCTCCGTGCCAGCCCAGTTCCAGATGGCGGGCTCCACCTCGTGTGCGGCGATCGTGATCTGGACCAAGACGCGCCTCAACGCCCCGTCGGGCAGGGACCGCAACCGCAGCCAGTAGTTTGGCACGGAGGCAGGCGTCGAGCCCTCGCGTTCGAACCGGCTGATCGACATCGCCAGGGACCGCTCGACGCGCGGGATCACCGTTCGCCCGCCCGCAGCCGGTCGTTCGGGACGGAGGCCGGCGTCGAAGCCCTCGCGTTCGGACCGGATGGTCGACATCGCCAGGGACGCTCGACGCGCGGGATCACCGTTCGCCCGCCCGCAGCCGGTCGTTCGGGACGGAGGCCGGCGTCGATCCCTCGCGTTCTGGCTGACTGATCGACATCGCCAGCAACCGGTCGGACGTGCTGAATCACCGTTCGCCCATACGACGACCCGGGAACCTTCTCGCCGGCCGTACCTTGGTGAACCATGAACCGCCACGCCCTGATCCTGGAAACGCCGGCCGTATCGCTGGCCGCGTTTGATCACCCGCACGGCGTCGCGCACACGGACCCGGACGTCGAGTGTACACGCCGGCACGCCGTGGCCTTCGTCGACGAAGGCTCATTCGACGTAGTGATGGGCCGCGATCGGTGGCGGCTGGGGCCGGGATCCCTCTTCCTCACCACACCGGGCATGACATTCTCAGTGCGTCACGACTGCGACACGCCGACGGATCGCTGTCTCTCACTCTCCTTCAGTGAACACGCATGGGAGCACCTGCGCTCAGCGGGAGTCCCGGAGCTGGCGCCGCCTCACGGGGTGGTCGATAACCGGCGCGCGTTCGTGCGTCGCCGGCTCGCGACCTGCGCGCCCGGACAGGAGATGCGGCTTGAGCTGCTCGCCGCGTCACTGGTGGACTCGTTCGGCGACGTGCCGGCTCCGCGCCGCCGCGCTTCCAATGCGACGGCCATGGCCCGACAGCTGGATCGCGCAGTTGAGCTGATCGATACCTCGTACGCCTCCGCACTCACGCTCGATGCGCTCGCGAAGGCGGCGCACATGAGCCCGTTTCATTTCGCGCGCATGTTCCGCGAGCAGGTGGGCATGCCGCCGCATCGCTATCTGATGACGGTGCGCCTGCGCGAGGCGGTACGACTGCTCGAGCAGGGTGCGAGCGTGTCCGATGCGTGCTATCGCGTCGGGTTCGCCTCGCTCAGCCACTTCGTCACGATGTTCCGCGAGCGGTTCGGTGTGGTCCCTTCGCGTGCCAACCGCGCCACGTTGCGCGCGATGGCACTCCCCCGTTGGGCGCGCCGATGACGGCTCCCCGAAATCGCGCAACAATCCGCAAGCTTCGCCGACAGCGGATCGGGTAGGCTGACGCGCGTCCGACTCGGTGAGTCGGCGCGCTCAACCCCCGCATCGGAGTGAATGCACCATGCACGAGACCCTGCAGGCCCGCTGGACGGAGATCGGTGACAAGCTCGTCGAGCTGGCAAAGGACTTTCCCGAGGACCGCTACGACGCCGCCCCGTCGAGCGGCACGCGCACGTTTGCCGAGCAGCTGCGGCACGTCGCATTCTGGAACGACTACGCAGCCCGCAGGCTGCAACAGCAGGACGCCGACGGTAGCGCCAACGAAGTGCCAAGGTCCGCGGCACCCACCAAGGCCAAGGTCGTCGATGTTCTTCGGCGCTCCTTCGATGACGTGGGCAAGGAGATCCGCCACATGAATGGCTCGACGGCGGCGGCGGACGTGGATACGGTCATCAGCTTCATCGAACACAACGGCGAGCACTACGGACAGCTCGTGCTGTACTTCCGACTCGCCGGACTGGTGCCTCCATCGTCGCGATGACGCATGGTCCGGGTCACGCCGTCGGCTACGCCGTGTTTGACACGGCGGTGGGACGTTGCGGCGTGGCCTGGAGCGAGGCCGGCATCGTTGGCGTGCAGCTGCCCGAAGCGGGCGGACCTCACGCCACGGGCCGACGTCTCGCGAAGCGCTTTCCGGATGCGCGCTCGGTGTCCGCGCCACCGCCGGTAGCCCGAGCCATCATCGGCATGACCGCACTGCTCGAGGGCACACGCGACGACCTCCGGGACGTGGTGCTCGACGTGCGTGGCGTCCCCCCGTTCAACGCGCGCGTGTATGCCCTGGCCCGTGCCATCCTCCCCGGCTCGACGTCAACCTACGGCGAGCTTGCGCGGCAGTTGGGCGATCCGACCGCAGCCCGAGGCGTTGGGCAGGCGCTGGCGCAGAACCCGTTCCCCCTCGTGGTCCCCTGCCATCGCATCCTCGCCGCGGGCGGAGGGCTCGGCGGATTCTCGGCGCGCGGTGGGCGCGACACCAAGCGCGCGCTCCTCGCCATCGAGGGCGCGACGTCGGTCGATCAGCTGCCGTTGTTCGGAGGAAAGTCGGACTGAGTCAGTCGCCCCGCAGCACGTCCGCCGGTGCCACCCGCGCCGCGCGGCGAGCGGGCAGGAGGCACGCCACGGCGGCGGCGCCCAGCAGCACGCCCGCCACGATCGAGTAGGTCACAGGGTCGCGCGGCGCGACGCGATACAACATGCCGGACGCCAGCGGGGCAAAGGCCCACGCGACAACCCCGCCGATCACGAGCCCAACCATGGCGTGCCGCACACCATCGCCCACGATGAGCCCGCGCAGCTGCCCCGGCCGCGCGCCCAACGCCGAGCGCACCCCCAGCTCGTGCCAGCGTTGCGAGACGTCGTAGGCGACCACGGCGTAGAGGCCGATGGCCGCCACCAGGAGCGCCAGTCCCCCAAACACACCGAACATCGTTGCGCCAAGCTGCCAGGGCTCGATCTCCGGCTCGATGATCGATCGCAGCGTTCGGACGTGCGCGTAGGGGAGGTCGGGCCGCTGCGTCTGCAGGCGTTCGCGCACCAGTGCCGCGACGACGGCAGGATCGCCGTTCGTACGCACGAAGAGCGAACGCCAGGTCGGTTGCTGCCACGTCGCCTGTCCGAGCACCACGAGGTACTGAGGCACGGTCTCTTCACGCAGGTTGTCGCGGAAGCTGTTCTCCATGACGCCGACGACGGTGGTGCAGGGCACCGAGTCGCCACCGACTTTCATGCACTGCCCGATTGGATTCTGGCCGGGCCACAGACGAGTCGCCATCTCCTCGTTGATGACTCCGACGGGTTCGGCGCCCTTCACGTCGGTGGGCAGGAACCCCCGGCCGCGTGTCACGCGGGTGCCCAGCGTGGCGAGGAAGGCTGGACTCACCGAGTTCACATATGGTCCTTCGCCACGCAGCTCCGGGAGCGAGTCGCGCCCGGGCAGCTTGAAGTCGCTCGCCCAGCTCGACGCAAACGGCGTCGTAACGCCGAGCGCGGCCGAAGCCACGCCCGGCAGGTGGCCCACGCGCTCCAGCGCTTCGGCCCAGAAGCGATCGACTTCCACGTCGACCGAGTCCCGGTTGGCGCCCGCGAAGACCGGGCCCAGGTCGACATCGGCCACGAGCACCTTTGACGCGTCGTACCCCAGGTGGACGGACGCCACGTTGCGCAGTGATCGCACGAACAGCCCAGCGCCGACAAGCAGCACGACCGACAGCGCTGCCTGCGCCACGAGCAGGGCGCGCTGGAGCGTCGTGCGGCGATGCCCGCCGCCGCGTGTGCCGGCCTTGAGAGCCGTTGTCAGGTCCTGCCGGCTCGCGACCAGCGCCGGTGCCAGGCCGGCCATGACGACCGTAACCAGGCACGCGCACAGCGTGAACGCCACCACGCGTGCATCGATCGCCGCGGAGTCCCACGCCATCTCTGCCAGGAACGTGCGTCGCATGAACGCACTGCCCCACCATGCCAGCAGCAGGCCGACCGACCCGCTGGCGAGGGACAGGAGCAGCGTCTCGCTCAGCAACTGCCTGACGAGTCGCCCGCGCCGTACGCCCATGGCGAGGCGCACCGCGATCTCCCGCCGCCGGCGGCTGGCGCGCGAGAGCAGCAGGTTGGCGAGGTTAGCGCACACGATGAGGAGCACGACCGCCGCCACGCCGCCCAACCAGGCCGCAATGCGGCCTTGCGGCGTGAATCCAGCGCGACCGCCCTGCTCGATGCCCGGCGTGCGCTCGACGCCCGCCCCGCGCGCCGGCACCATGGACGCGAACACCACCCGCGCCAACGAATCGCTCTGTTTGGACTCCCGATTGGCGCGCTGATGCACCAGTGTCGCGCGCTCGGCGGCCATGGTCAGCGGGACGTCGGCACGGCGCTCGGCCACCACCTTGATCCAGAACCAGTTGCGCGACGTCTCGAAGTCGGCGCCGATCGTGCGACCAGCCGCCGTGCGGATCGGGATCCACGCGTCCACCCGCAGCGATTGCGGGCCGTGAAATCCTGGCGGCGCCACCCCAACCACGGTGTGCATGCGACCGTCGAGACGAACGGCGCGGCCAAGCACCGCCGGGTCCGCGTTGAACTGTCCGCGCCACAACGCGTCCGCGAGCACCACGGCCGGTTCGGTGGCCGCAGGGTCGTCTTCGGCCGGGGTGAACCACCGGCCAAGCGCCGGTGACGCGCCGAGGAGGTTGAAGAAGTTCCCGGTCGCCAGCCCGAGGCTCACCTTGCGGGCAGCGGGCCCCTGGTCGAGCGAGCCCTCGGCGAGAAAGTAGGCGGCGGCGTCCTTCACCGCGCCGGAACTGTCGCGCAGCGCCGCAAAGTCGGGCCACGATGTGTTGTTCCTCGTGAACGCGCGACCCGAGCCCTCGGGCCGCGTGAAGTACACCAGCGACATCTCCGGGGTATCGCGCACGTGCGGCGGCGCACGCAGCAGCAACCGGTCGATGACGCTGAACATGGTGCTGTTCGCCGCGATACCGATGGCCAGCGTGAAGATCGCGCCGAGGGCGAACAGTGGCTCGCGCACCAGGCCGCGCACCGCGTAGCCCAGGTCGCTCCGCAGCTCATCGAGCGCCGTGCGCCACCGAGCACGGGTCAGGCGCTCGCGCCCTTCGCTCTTGAGCGAGGAGCGGTGCTGGTCGACCGGCCCGAACCGACGTTCGGCCTCGCGCCGCGCCGCTCCCTCGTCGAGGCCGCCGGCCACCAGTTCCGCGGTCACGGCGTCGAGGTGAAAGGCGATCTCGTCGTCGACGTCGCGCTGCACGCGGTCGACCGAGTCGACGTGGCGAAAGAGCCGGCGAAGGCCAGGGAGCCGCGGCATCGGGCTCCTCAGGCGGGTTGCAGCACGCGCCCAACGGCCGTCACGTACCGATGCCACTGCTCGGCCTGCGCACGCAGCGCGCGACGTCCCGCTGTCGTGAGATCGTACTGCTTCACGCGGCGCCCTTCGGCGGTGGTTCCCCACTCGCTCTCCACGAGACCGCGTCGTTCGAGCCGGTGCAGCGACGTGTAGAGCGCCCCGTCTTCGATGGCGAGCGCGTCTTCCGTGGTCTCGCGAATCCAGCGGGCCACGCCGTAGCCGTGATTGGGACCCCACGTGAGCGTCTTGAGCACGAGCACGTCGAGCGTGCCCTGCAGGAGCGGCATCTGGTCTGCGGCCATACTACCCTCAAATGTTGAGGGTAGTATGCACGGGCCCCTGGGCCCGACGCAAGCCCCTACTCGACCACCACGCGCTTCACGCGGCTGCCGGCCGGGAACAAAGCGTTCGCGTTCTCCACCCCGTTGATCACGGCGAGCTGCTCGATGGGGATCGGCGAGGGGTACTGCTGCTGGAACTGCGCGAGCGTCATCGCGCTGGCGAGGCGTACGAGTCGCAGGCGTTGCGGCTTCACGCCGAGCACGCGCGCGTCGGTCACGCGCTGGAATGAACCGATGGCGGCGCGGAACGCGCCGTCGTAGGACGCGATGCGTGGCTGTGGGGCATAGGCGAGGATCTGAAAGGTCGCCCCGTCGAGCTGGACAAACGCGGCGTAGCCGGCAAGCACGGTCTGCTCGGCCTGCGCGGTGAACTGGGTGACGGCTGCCGGCAGCCCGTTGATGCTGTTCGTCGATGTGCCGAGCGCGCGCACGCCTTGCTGGTTGGCGAACTGCGCAGCGGCCTGCGATGGCGCCGCGTTCCCGGCTGCCGACAGCACGATGATGGCGTCCTGCTGGGTGCTCACCGCTGCCACCTGCGTGGGCGCGTTCTGAGTCCGCCATCCCGATGGGAAGTCCAGGCGGAACTTCATGGACGGGTGATAGAAGACCTGCTGCTGGAAGTAGCCCTGCCTGGGATCGTCGCCGAACACGATGCCGTCGATGTGCTGCAGAAACGCGTCGCGGTTGACCTTGAGCGCGCCAGCGGGCCGCGACCACGCCGCGATGCGTTCGCGCGTCTTCTCCACGCGGTTGCCGGGGTCCGGGTGCGTCGAGAGCCACTCGGGCGCGCGCTCGGAACCGGCGCTGGTCCGCTCGAGCGTCCGGAACATCTCGGCCATCTCCGCGGGATCGTATGACGCCGCCGTCATGTATCGAAAGCCGAGGTCATCGGACTGCGTCTCGTCGTCACGCCCGAACTTCATGAACATCACGCCGAGTGCCTGGCTTCCGAGGTTGCCGAACTGCTGCAGCTCCGGCGCGGCGATCATGGCGCCAACGAGGCCGATCTGGGCGAGTTGGGCGCGGGACATCTGGTTGACCGAGTGTCGGGCCGTGATATGGCCAATCTCATGGCCGAGCACCGAGACGAGCTGCGCCTCCGAGTTCATGTAGGCGAGGATGCCGCGCGTCACGAAGACCGGCCCGCCGGGAAGGGCGAAGGCGTTGACCATCGGGTCATCGATCACCGTGAACGACCACGGCAGGCTGGGCCGTTCGGACGACCTGGCCAGCGGCATGCCTAACGAGCTGACGTAACGCTGCAGCTGGGAATCCGGGTACACGCCCATCTGCACGGCGGCCTCTTTGGCCGCTTGCAATCCCATCTGGATCTCCTGCGACTCCGAGACGAGGGAGAGCTCGCGACGGCCGGTGACCGGGTTGGTGGCGCAGGACAGAAGGGCGACGCCAAGGCCGGCGAGAGCGATCGCGCGGCCAGAACGCAGGTGAAGTCGGGTCATGGGGAGTGGTGTGCGTTGCCCAATGATACGCGAATCCCGGCGCGTCCGGTCCCCGGCTGTGTGCAACGGGTCCGTTGCGAGCGGAGCGACCGCGGCTGCGACCGCGCGGGCCCCTCGGGAGCGCCGCCCGGTCGACGTTGCCCGGCAACCGGCGGGAGTGCGCTGCTCCGCCGTGCTTTGCACAGCGCGGTTCGCTCTTCCGCCGTGACGCGAGCGGCCCTACGTTGGCCGCGACCTCACTCTGCTGCCGATGCGCCGGTCCCGGTTCGTTGTCGCGATGCTTCCGCTGACACTCATGACCTCTCCCCTGGCCGCACAGACTGCCGGCCCCTGGCGATCGCTGATCGACGCGCGAGCGACAGGCTGGCGCGGCTACCAGAAGGCAGGACTGCCCGACGGCTGGAAGGTCGTCGACGACGCCCTCACGCGCGTCGCGGCCGGCGGTGACATCGTCTACGGTGCCGAGGCTTTCGGCGACTTCGAACTCGAGTTCGAGTGGAAGGTCGGGCCGAAGGGAAACAGCGGCGTCTTCTATCGCGCGGGCGAGGCGACCGCGCGCATCTACGAGAACGCCGCCGAGTATCAGGTGCTCGACAACATCGGACACCCCGACAATACGACCGAGCTCACCGTCGCGGGCGCCAACTACGCGCTGTATCCCGCGCCACGCGACGCGGTGAAGCCGGTCGGCGAATGGAACGTGGCCCGCATCGTGGCGCGCGGCGCGCACGTCGAGCACTGGCTCAATGGCCGCAAGGTGGTGGAGTTCGAGCTCTGGTCGCCGGACTGGGAGCGCCGCATGAAGGCCTCGAAGTTCGTGGAGTGGCCCACCTACGCCCGGGCATCACGGGGCTTCATCGGACTCCAGGATCACGGCGATTGGGTCGCGTTCCGCAACATGCGCATCAGGACGTTCGGGGTCGGGCGAGGGTAGCGGTAGGTCGATCTCCGAGGGCGCACGCGCGTTGCGCGGACCGCCACCAACTCCCAACCCATCGCCCCTCATGTCCGTCCGCACGAAGCTCTCCATCATGATGTTCCTCCAGTACTTCATCTGGGGGAGCTGGTTCGTGACGATGGGCACGTACCTCGGGCAGGGTCTGCGATTCACCGACGGCGAGATCGGACTCGCCTACGGCGCAACGGCGATCGCGGCGCTCATCTCGCCGTTCTTTGTGGGCATGGTCGCCGATCGGTTCTTCGCCTCCGAAAAGCTTCTCGTGATCCTGCACCTCGCCGGCGCGGGTGTGATGTATCTCGTGTCGCAACAGACGAGCTTCAGCACGTTCTACCCGATGCTGATTCTGTATGCGCTCTGCTACATGCCGACGCTGAGCCTCACGAATTCCATCTCCTTCCACCACGTGAAGGATCCGGGCAAGGACTTCCCGCTCATTCGCGTCCTCGGCACCATCGGCTGGATCGCCGCCGGCACGATCGTCGGCAAGGTGCTCAAGGCGGATGCGCAGTCCACTCCCATGCTCATCGGCGCCGCGGCGTCCGTGGTGCTCGGCATCTTTGCGTTCCTGCTGCCGCACACGCCGCCCAAGGCGGCGGGCACCCCGTTCTCCGCACGCGACGCCCTGGGGCTCGACGCCCTGGCGCTCCTCAGGGACCGCGACTTCTCGATCTTCGTGCTCGGCTCCTTTCTACTGTGCATTCCGCTGCAGTTCTACTACACGTTCGCCAATCCGTTTCTCAACGAGATCAACGCTCCGGACCCGGCGTTCATCCAGACGTTCGGGCAGTGGTCGGAGATCGGCTTCATGGTGCTGTTGCCCTTCTTCCTGCGGCGTTTCGGCATCAAGACCATCATGCTGGTGGGCATGGCGGCATGGGCGCTGCGCTACGTGGCGTTCGCCGAGGGCAATGCCGCAGGAGGGCTACCGCTGCTCTACATCGGGATCCTGCTGCACGGCGTCTGCTACGACTTCTTCTTCGTGAGTGGTCAGATCTACACCGACCAGAAGGCGGGCGAGAAGACGCGCGCGGCCGCCCAGGGCTTCATCAACTTCGTCACCAACGGCCTGGGCTACTTCATCGGCGCGTTTGTCTCCGGCTTCGTCGTGAACCGCTCGTCGTCGCCCAACCCGACCTGCAGCGAAGCCGCGGCAAGCGCGCGCGAGTGCCTGGCCGTCGTGCATGACTGGACGGCGATCTGGCTGCAACCCGCGGCGATGGCGGCCGTGGTCTTCCTGCTCTTTCTCCTGCTCTTCCGCCCGGCGAAGATCCCGTCGGTCGATACCCGTTAACCCGTTCCGAGCCATGACCCAGTCCCGTCGCAGCTTCGTGTCCGACGTGTCCAAGGCCGGCGCAGGCGCCTTCGCCTTCACCATCGTCCCGCGCCACGTGCTCGGCCGGGGATACCAGGCGCCGAGCGATACGGTCAACATCGCCTGCATCGGCGTGGGCGGCATGGGTTACAACGACGTCGTCGGCATCGCGCCCGACAACAACATCGCGTTCCTCTGTGACGTTGATGATCGACAGGCCGAGCGCGCAGCGTTGCGCTTTCCTCAGGCGAAGCGCTACCGCGATTATCGGCAGCTGTTCGATCGCGATGCCGCCGGCTTCGACGCCGTCACGATCACCACGCCCGATCACACGCACGCCGCGATCGCGATGATGGCGCTCAAGGTGGGGAAACACGTGTACTGCCAGAAGCCGCTCGCGCGCACCGTTGGCGAAGTGCGCGCGCTCAAGGCCGAGGCGGCACGTCGCCCGAAGCAGGCCACGCAGATGGGGAACCAGGGGCACGCGATGGACACCACACGCGTGCTCCGCGAATGGATCGAGTCGGGCGCGATCGGCTCGGTGCAGCGCGTCGAGTTCTTTACCAACCGACCGATCTGGCCGCAGGGCATCAATCGGCCCACGGACATGCACAACGTTCCGCCCACGCTCGACTGGAACCTCTGGCTCGGCCCGGCCGCGGAACGCCCATACCACCCGAGCTATGCACCGTTCAACTGGCGCGGCTACTGGGACTTTGGCACCGGCGCGATGGGCGACATGGCCTGTCACCTCATGGACGCCGCGTTCTGGATTCTCGAGCTTGGCTACCCCGCGCGCGTGATCCCGGAGTCGACGGCCCTGTTCGCCGAGACGGCCCCGCGTTCGTCGCGCATCACCTACGAGTTTCCGGCGCGCAACGGTCGCCCGCCAGTGACCGTGACGTGGCGTGACGGCTCGCTGTTTCCACCGCGGCCCGAGGAGTGGGGCATGACACGCCCATGGCCTAACGACCCCGAGGGCGGGCAGCTGTGGGTGGGCGACAAGGGTTCGCTCCTGGCCGGCACGTACGGCGGCGATCCACAGCTCTGCGACCCGGCAAAGAACGCCGTCATCCTGGCCACTCCCGTGCCGAAGAAGTACGAACGCACGCCCGGCGTCTACAAGGAGTTCATTGCCGCGGTCAAGAACGGCACGCAGCCCGGCTCGAGCTTCGTGAGCCACGCCGGCCCGCTCACCGAGATGATCGTGCTCGGCAACCTCGCCGTTCGATCCGGGCGCACGATCGAGTTGGATCCGGTGACCGGCGCGGTGAAGACCGCGAACATCCCGGCGGAGTGGATCCTGCCGACCTACCGCGCAGGGTTCACGCTCTAGGCGGTCACCGACGGCGACCCACGACCGATGTGATGGGTGCGCCGGCCTGCGGGTTTGTCGCGCGCCAGTCCTCGCCGAGCAGTGCGGCGAGCGTGGCCGCGACCTGCGACTGCGCCACACGAGCCGCACGCGTGACTTCTCCGAGCGCCGGGGTGTCCGGCCCGATGACAGCCAACCAGATGTTCTCCGCGCCGGTCACATCCTCACCGTGGTCGCGCCACTTCGATGGCCCGTCGCCGCGACCGTGATCGGTGGTGATGATGAACGTCGTGGTGCCACGGTATTCGGGCATGGCCTGCATCGTCTCCCATAGGTCACGGATGTAGCCGTCGACACGGTGGGCGGACTGGAGCAGCATGTCGTACATGCCCGAGTGCGCCCACTCGTCGGTTTCGCCGTAACCGACGAACAGCACGCGTGGCTTTCGCTGGCGGATGTACTCCTTCGTGGCGGCGTGCATCGGGGCGTCGAAGGCGTTGCCGTCCCACATCCGTACCGAGGTGCGGTACCACTCGTTCACGAACGCGGCGCGCGGCGTGCGCGCCATGGCCCCGTGGAAGGGCTCGTCCCACCCGTCGAAGACGTCGAAGCCGGCACGCTCCCGATTGAAGATCCGGCGAAAGGCATCCCAGGTGGCGATCGCCGCCACTTTCCCTCGGTAGGCCGGGCGGCGGGCGAGCCACTCGAACACCGTGATGTTCGGGTTGGGCGGATATTCGTTGCTGTCGATCCGCGGATCGGCAGCGCCGGTCAACAGCTCGTTGTAGCCCGGATACGAGAAGCGCATGGTATTGGTGATCGCCGCCACGCTCCCGCTGTCCTGGTTGCCGAGCAGCACGCCGTCATTCGCGATCCTCCCCCAGAGAAACGGAAGGAGCGTGCGCCGGCGCGACGCGAGATCTTCGCGATACCAGCGCCTCAGAGCCGCGGTCGTGTCGCGCACACCGCCAGCCGTGCGGCTCACGAGGGCGCGCTCGGCGCCGCGAAAGACTTCCTGCCAGCGCAGCCCGTCGCTCACGATCAGCACCACGTTGCGCGTGCGTGTCTGTGCGATCGACGCGGCCGGTGTGATGGTGGCCAGCGCGAAGGCGGCCAGCAGGACGCGTGGGCTGAGGCTGGAGTCAGTCATGGGCGAGTGGCAGCGAGGGTCGCGAAAACGTGCAACGGCGCCGCGGGATCCACATCCCCGCGGCGCCGTCTTCGTGCAAGGAACTTCGGTGCTGTTACCGGCCGCCGACCCAGCGAATGCGGTAGACGCGCCCCGCACGGTCATCGGTGACGAGCAGCGATCCGTCGGAAGCGACGGCGAGCCCCGTGGGGCGACGTTGCTGTTCGTTGGCCGCACCGCGGAACCCATCGGCGAAGATCTCGTACGCTCCGCTGGGGCGCCCACTGGCAAAGGGTTGATAGACCACATTGAAGCCGGCCTGCGGGAGCGGCGCGCGGTTCCACGAGCCATGGAACGCGATGAACGCACCCTGCCGGTACTTCGCCGGAAATGCGTTCGCCGTGTAGAAGACCATCCCGTTAGGCGCCCAGTGACCCGGGTAGGCGGCCATCGGCTGACCCACCGCGGCGCACTTCCCCGGCTTCACACCGTCGCCACCGTACTCCGGCGCCAGCACCTTCTTTTTCTGGTCGACGTCCCAGTAGCAGTACGGCCAGCCAAAGTCGCCGCCCTTGTCGAGCCTGAACATCTCCTCACCGGGATTCTCGGCGCTCTTGGCCTCGGTGTACAGCGGGAACGTCTTGCCCCAGTTGCTGGCCAGCAGGTCGCGCCCGTGTTGCGTGCCCCACGGGATGCGCCCCGCGGGGTCCATGGTGATCGCCATGATGTTGCGGATGCCCGTTGCCCAGCGCTCGCCGTCCGCCTGCGATTGCCGGAGCTTCTTTGCATCGAATCGCCAGATTCCTCCGGAGGTCTCGAGGAAGGGACACGGATCCTGACCCTTGGTGCCCGGTGCGTTCATGCGTTCTTCGCATGCGTTCGAAGGCGCCCCGATGTTCACGAAGATCGACCCGTCCCGGGAGATCGCGAAGCTCTTGGCGGCATGATGCCCGCGCTCGGCGCGCAGGCCCATCACGACGGTGTCTGGCGAGGCCCCGCGATCGATCCCGCCGGGGCTCCAGCGGTAGCGTACGATCGCGGTGTCGGTGCCGAAGTAGACGTAGCCGTCGTGGTACACGGCCTCGCTTCCGGTGAGCGCGCCGATGCGCGAGACCACGTCGGCCGTGCCGTCGTTGTTCGTGTCCCGGAGCATCACCAGGGCGCCGCGCTGCGTGTTCGTGCTGCGCACGGCCACGAACAGGTCGCCGTTAGGCGCCACGGTGATGTGGCGCGCCGGGCCAATGCTGTCGGCGACGATCTGCGCGCAGAATCCGTCCGGGAGCCTGAGGCCCGCGTTGTCAGGGGCGCATTGCGCCCGCGTGCCCTGCGCCGCTGCCAGGGAAGGAACCAGAAGGAGCGCGAACCCGAAGTTTCGGAACATGAGTTGAAGTGTCCGTTGTTGTTGGTGTCCTCGACTATCCTGACGATCCACCTGTCCGGCCATCCGACTGGTCGCAGCCATCTCATCAATCGCCTGTCGAATCCGCCTTCCCTCCCTCCGCCGCTAGAAGAGGCCCACGCGTCCAGTCACGGACGCAATGAGCTTCGCCGGGTCATACCCCACGCCCTGCCTGAAGACCAGCTCCACGTGGCGAATGTCGGCGACCCTGACGGCGGGGTTCCCGTTGATCACCACCAGGTCGGCCTGCTTGCCCACGTTGATCGACCCGACGCGCGACGCTCTGCCAAGGTAGGTGGCTCCGTTCAATGTGGCTACCCGGATCGCCTCGACCGGCGTGAAGCCGCCTTCGACCAGCAGCTCCACCGCGCGCTGGTTGGAGAACCCCGGGATGACGCCGCCACCGCCCGTGGGGTCGGTACCCGCCACCAGCAGGCCACCGGCGCGCGCAAACGCCAGCTCGAGCGCCATCCCCTTCGGAAGCAGCGTCGAGTAGAGCGACGTGGCATTTCGCGCAACCTGGGCGTGCTGCCGCTCATAAGCTTCCCGCATCGCGGGTACGAGCACCTCGATCCCGGGCGGCATCGGTCGGCCCGGCGTGAACGTCTCGAACACCGTCATCGTCGACGTGAGCGCGACCTTGCGGCGAACCAACTCCTGGATGAGTGAGCGCACCGCGTCGCTGGACGGGTCGATCGCATTCACGGACTGCTGGCCGCGACCCTGCCCGGGGCATTCGTCAGGCACCTTGCCGGTGACAAAGTCCGTCGCGGCCAGGAAGCCGTGCTCGAGATTGTCGATGCCGAGTCCTGCTGCCTCGCGGTATGTCACCGAGCAGAGGTGGCCGGTGACCTTGAGACCCCGGGCGTGTGCGGCGTCGATCGCGGCCCTGAGCACCTCGCGCGAGATCTGCATGTAGGCCTTGAACGACGTGGCGCCCTGATCGGCCCAGAAGTTCACGAACGTCCGCGCTTCGGCCGGCGTGCGCAGCGCATGCATCTGGATGAACGCGTTCGGCCCGTTGAGGTATGGCGCCGTGGCGTCGATCCAGGGGCCGGCTTTGTCGCCGCGCTCGATCGCCCTGGCGATGTTGAGTTCGGAGTAGCCGTTCATGTTGCCGCCGGTGCGCATCGAGGTCACGCCGCCAGCGAGGTAGAGTCGCGAGAACGACTCCGTGTAGTTGCCATAGATGCCGGGCCCCGCCGGGTAGTACAGGTGCTCGTGCACCATGACCAGCCCGGGTATCAGCGTCTTGCCCGTGAGATCGACCTGCAGCGCGCCGGCCGGCACCACCGTCGTCGCAGCGTCTCCAACGGCGGCGATGTTTCCGTCGCGGATGACGACCGTTTGCGCGTCCCGCGGGGCAGCTCCGGTGCCATCGATGACACGCACATTGGTCAACGCGACGACGTTCGTGTCGATGCGTACATACGCACGCGTCGCCGGAGCCAGTGTGGGCCGCTGCGCAGCGACCGGGGTGGCGAGGAGCGACAGCAGCAGGACACGCGCGATGGTCATCGACCGTGCGCGTGGCATCCAGGTGGTGACGGATCGCATCAACTGGCAGGGTGAAGAGGTGGTTGCGGGCCCGATCGGGCTACTTCGGTGTGAAGGCACCAGCGACAGGTATCGTGCGCATGGCGCGAACCCGACGCCCGCCTATGGCCTGGTTGCCGGCACGCGCCCGCGTTTGCCCCTGGTGGCGTGCCTGACGAGACATCGTTGACGATGGCGGCCGGGCTACGGTCGCCATTCCCCCTTGGCCACCGCTGGCACGAACCGGTCGATCCCCTTTGGCGGGAACGCCAGCGTCTTTCCCTGCTCGGCGCTCTGGTACGCCGTCATCAACATGCGCACCACGTCCACGCCGTCGTCAAACGTGAGTCGCGCCGTCTCCTTCCCCAGAAACACGCGGCAAAAGTGACGGTCTTCGCCGGTGTACCCGTACGCGAGGTACTCCTCGGGCACCACCGGCATCACGCCCTGCTCCGCGTTCTGCTTCTCCACGAGATCTTCGCCCGCCCTTCCCTTGACCTCGCGCGAGAAAAACAGCTGGAGCCCGCTGTCGAGCGAGTTCCACTTCATCGAGTACTCGGGCCCGAGGAGTTCCGCCGAGAGGCGCAGGCCGGCGCCGATGTAGCTCCACGACGTGCTCGCCTCACCGATCATCCGGTACCCGTCGGCCGACTCGAACTCGATCATCACGCTCGCAAAGTCCTCCGACGGCGTCTTCGTGTAGTCGGCGCCCATGGTCTTCCTGAGCTGGGCCGCGTAGTGCGGCCGCGTCCACTTGAGCGAGGCGATGTGGCCCGTCACCCGCACCGGCTTTACCGTCGACAGCGGCTCGCCCGGCTTGGTGAGCAGGTGCCGCACGACCAGCGCGGAGTGGCACATCATGTCGTTCAGCACGCCCCCGCCCTGCAGATTGCCCTGCCAGAACCACGGCCCGTGGGGCCCCGCGTGCTCCTCAGCCGCACGCGCGAGGTAGGGCCGACCGGTCGTGGCCGCGCCACGCGCCCAGATCAGCGCCTTGCCGTACTCCACGTGGGGCGCAAAGAGCTGATTTTCCAGGTATCCCGTCTGCAGCCCCACCGACGCCACCATCTTCGCGACCTGCGTCGCCTCCTGCACGTTGCGAGCGAGCGGTTTCTCGCTCGCAATGCCCTTGAGTTCGCCCTTTCCACGCTTCACCGCGTCGACGATCTCCTCCACGTTCTCGATGCGCGCGTGGTTGGGGCCGCAGAGCCAGATCGCGTCGATCGCCGGGTCGGACACCATGTCAGCAATCGACTTGTAGGGCCTGGCCGCACCCACGTCGAGCGTACGGGCCAGCTTTGCCGCGTCGGCCGCATTCTTCGCGTTCGGGCTCCACACGCCGAGCACGTCGCCCTCGCGCACACCACGCCATCCCTGAATGTGAAAGCGCGTGTTGAAGCCGGAGCCGATGAAGCCAACGCCAAGGGGACGGGACATGGGACGCGGGGACAGGGGATCGACGAAAGCGTCCGCGAATCTCTCCCGGAATCCCGCCGTCGTCCACCGAACCGCGACGCCGAGCCCGCTATCGGGGCGCGGCTAGCGGGTGAGCAGCTCCGCCTGCACCGCGCGCGCCACGAGCGCTCGCGCCGTCACGACAGTCTTTCCACAGCGCCGCGCGAACTCCTCGGCGCTCCCCACATCGTGTCCAAGGTCGTCCAGCATGACCACGTCGACGTCGGCATCACGCATCGCCTGGCCCGCCCGCATCACCTCCACATGGCGTCGTGGCGAGGCCCAGGTCACGACCGGGAGGAAGCCATCCGCCAGCCATCGCGCCGCCGTCACCCGCGCCTCGGCCTCGACCGGCGCCACGATGCCCACGCGGGCCCGGGGACTCCTCGCGGCCAGTTCGTTTCGGCACACGACCGATGGCTGGAGGATGGGCACCTCGCAGCGACACGGCGGGAAGTCTCCCGTGCATGCGATGACGATGAGGCGCGCATCCGCTTCCATGAGTTCGCGCGCCAGTCGTTCGACCAGCGGGTGCAGCCACTCCATGCCTATCGTGCGCGTCGAACCATCGACCAGGCGCACGAGGACGGGCGCGTCGGTACGCCGCCGGGCAAGGTCGGCGATCTCCTGCGGTCCCAGCCCATCGAGCGCACCGCGCACACGCACGCGGACCGTGGACGCCGCGTCGACGAACGCCTGCTCGAGTTCCGGGTGCGGCGACTGCCCCAGCGTGATGACTCCCAAGGTCAGTTGCGCCCTCGCGTCGGCCCGCGATGGTCGATCCGAGCTCACGTCTGATGGGTGGTGCGGCCACCGGCCACGGTGCGCACGATCCGGATGTCCTTGATCGTATCCGGCGCCACATCCGCCGGCGAGCGTTCGAGGATCACGAAGTCCGCGTATTTGCCCGGCGTGATCGAGCCCTTCACCCGCTCTTCATAGGAGGCATACGCGCCGTTGATGGTCGCGATGCTCAGCGCCTCATCGATCGAGACCTTCTGGTTCGGGCCCCATTCGCGGCCGCGATAGTCCCGGCGCGTGACCATGCTCTGGATGGCCATCAGTGGCTCGTACGGCCCCGGCCCGTAGTCCGAGGCGCCCGGCACGCGGATCCCCATGTCGAGAAACGAGCGGTGAGCGAACATCCAGCGCAGTTTGTCGTCACCGTACTGCGACCACTTCTCACCGTGGTAGTAGACGTAGGTCCAGAACGGCGTGGGAATCGTGCCCGTTGCCTTGATACGCTCCAGCAGCGAGGGGTTCACGAGTGTGCAATGCTCGATGCGGTGACGGCGATCGGGGTGCGGCGCTTCCTGCAACACGCGTTCGTAGGCCTGCAGCACCATGTCGATCGTGACGTCCCCGTTGGCATGGATGCCCACCTGCCATCCCTTCCGGTGCGCGTCCTGCACCGCTTCGTGGATCTCCTGCTGCGTCATCGTCAGGATTCCATGGTCGTCGGTGCCGACGTACGGGGTGCTCATGCGCATGGTGCGCTCCGACGCCGATCCATCCGCCGAGTACTTCACGCCACCGACGCGCACCCACTCGTCACCGAAGCCACTGTACACGCCGGCATCGCGCAGTTGGCGGTAGGCGGCCCCGCGGATCATCATCCATGCGCGGTGCCGCAGCTCTCCCGCGCGCTGCACATCCTCGTAGGCGCGGATCTTGTCGGCACTCGTGCCCGCGTCGTGCACGCTCGTGAGTCCCACCTTCGCGAACTCGCGGGACATGTGCTGCATGCCCTGGCGCGCGCGCTCGCGTTCCTGTTCCGGCGAGAAGCGCTCGCGCACGCCGACCCGAGCGAATACTCCCCGCGCCAGCTCGGCCACGCGTCCGGTCAGCTCGCCCCGCTCATCCCGGAAGAACCGCCCGTGATCCGGATCGGGCGTCGTCCGTGTCACCCCCGCAAGTTCGAGCGCCTTGCTGTTGTACCAGCTCGTGTGCCCACCGCGGTGGTTCACCGAGACGGGATGGTTGGGCGAGATGTCGTCCAGGTGCTGACGCGTCAACGGCACATCGAGCTTGGTGTCGTCGAACATGAACGCCTCGACCCACTGATTCGCCGGCACCTGAGCCACGCGCCTGCCGATATTCGCGCGCAGCTCGGCCACCGTGCGCACATTGGCGTTCACGCCGAACAGCTCGTTGATGCCGCTCGGGTGACTGTGACAGTCGATGAAGCCGGGCGCCACGAACATCCCCGCAGCATCGATCACCGTCGTGCGCGCCGTCGCCAGGTTCCGGATGTCGGCCGATCGCCCGACGGCAAGAATCCGCCCATCCTTCACCGCGAACGCCTCGGCGCGCGGCTGAGCCGCGTCGGACGTGTGGACGTGTGCGTTCACCACCACGCTATCGGCCTCGATGCCACTGCCACGATTCTGCTGCGGCGGCTCCGGCTCGGCGGCCGCGCTCCGGGCAAAGGGCGCCCGCGCGATGGTGGCCGCTCCGGCCAGCAGCGCACCGAACGTGAGGAACTCCTTCCGCGTCTGTCGCGACATCCGTCCTCCAGGCTGACGATCCGGCACCAAATTGACGCGCCGCAGCGCGCGCCGGGAGAGCCGCGCCCCGACAACTCAGCGCCGAGCCAGCAGTGCCTTGTCGATCATGGCATGGACGCCGACGTTGCCATCGACCAACTGCGTGATGCGCAGATCCACCGCCACGCTGGTGAGCTGATAGGCCTCCGTCTGCGTAAGCCTCGCGCGCTCCATGAGAAACCTGACGGTGTTCTGTACGCAGATGCGCGTCGCGACCGTGAGATCCTTGTCCATGCCCATCGTGATCCAGTGCGTGCGCGTTTCCCCCAGCGGCCATTCGAGCTTCATGTCCTTGCGCACCGTGAGCTGCAGTCGCCCGGTGAGCGATGTCTCGATGGCGGTGATGTCCACCTCGCCATCGCCCTGCGCGGCGTGCCCGTCCCCCACCTCGAACAAGGCGCCCGCGACGTGTACGGGGATGTAGAGCGTCGTGCCCACCACGAGTTCCTTGTTGTCGAGGTTCCCGGCGTGGATGTCCGGAGGAGCGGAACTCACACGCCCGCGCGCCGGCGGCGGTGCCACGCCCATGCTGCCGAAGAACGGCCGCAGCGGCACGGTGATGCCGGGCAGGAACTCGGCGGTCATGCGCTGGCGATCGAGGGGCACGATGGTCGTCGTGGGTCGTTCACACAGCTCGCGCATGAAGCCCTGACATGCATTGTACCCATAGGCAGTGGGCAGCCCGATCGAGAGGACCTTCACCTCGAGCACGTCTCCCGGCTCGGCTCCCTCGACGTATACCGGCCCCGTGAGGATATGCCCGCCCGGGCCGCGATCCGTCACCTGAGCCACGATGTCGCGGAGCGCCTGCTGCACGTCGGTTGCCGACAACCCTGCCGCCTCCAGGCGCTGCGGCGTGCTCGTGATCATCGTCTCGACGTCGATGATGTCGCCCGACCTGATCCGCAGCACCGGCTTTGCCTCGGCCCAGTAGTAGCCGTAGACGACGGTTTGCGGCGTGGCCGGCAGCTTATGCACCTGTTGCGCAGCTCCCGCGCGAACGGCGAGCGCCATGGCGAATGCGCCGAGAACCCTGGGCAGCATCATTGGTTGGGTGGTGTGGGCTCGACACGAACCCGCATGAGGCCCTCCTGCGCGACGGAGGCGACGAGCTCGCCGGTGCGCGTATACACGGTCCCGCGTGCAAAGCCACGGGCCCCGGCGGCCACCGGACTGTCCATGGCGTACAGCAGCCAGTCATCCACGCGAAACGGCCGGTGCATCCAGACCGAATGATCGAGCGACGCCATCTGCAGCCCGCGCGAACGAAACGTGAGACCATGTGGCTGAAGCGCGGTGGTGATGAGCCCGTAGTCGGACGCGTAGGCAAGCACCGCCTGGTGAATCAGGGACTCGTCAGGCAGTGAGCCCACGGCCCGGAACCAGACGTGACGCACGGGCGCGCTCGGCGCCGCAGGTCGGAACGGGTCGATCGGGTCCACCGGTCGGAAGTCGATCGGTCGATCCTGCGTGAGCACACCGCGCAGCGGCTCGGGGATGCGGTCCGCCATCTCGCGAATGAGCTGCAGCTCGGGCGCGAGTGATTCGGGCGCTGGCACCTCTGGCATCGGCGTCTGGTGCGACCGGCCGTCTTCGGCGCGATGGAACGATGCCGAGAGGTTGAAGATCGCCTGGCCGTGCTGGATCGCCGTCACGCGACGCGTCGCAAAGCTTCCGCCGTCGCGAAGCCGATCGACGAAGTAGACGATCGGGGCGGCGAGATCGCCGGGGAGAATGAAGTATCCGTGCGCCGAGTGTGCTTCCCGCGGTTCGGCGACCGTTCGACGCGCCGCGACCAGAGCCTGCGCGAACACCTGGCCGCCGAACACCCGCCCCGCACCGAGGTCGCGGTTCTGACCGCGATAGATGTTGACTTCGAGGGGTTCGAGGTCGAGCAGGTCGAGCAGGACGCCAGAGGACGAGGTCATCGCGAGGTGTGTGTGTTACTGCAGGCCATCCGCTGGCCGAACCACCCGACTGGGCGGAGGTGGAACCGACTGCTCGACCCACCGCACCGGGTGCCTGAAGGCATCGCGCACGGTCGGCAGGTAGGATGCGCCCTCGCCCATCGCGTCGGCGACGTCGCTCCCGAGCTTCATGCGCGTCTCCGCGATGTACTGGAACGACCACACGCCATCGTCGTCGGGCGACATGTGCCATGCACCGTCGACCTCGTAGAGTCGGTGGAGGTCGCGCGGTCGTACGCGTGCATCGTACGCTCGGATCTCACGGATCACGAGATCGTCCCAGCTCCCGACGACTTCGATCGTGGGAACCTGAACCACGCCGGTCGCGTCGTCGGTTCGCGCGGGTGCGGCGCGAGAGGTCGCGGCGACGGCGCTCGCACCGGTGTATGGCCACAGGCGCCGCGCCGCGATCGGCGTACCCACCGCATCGGCGTAGGCACGGAGGAGCGGACTGTCGGCTGGCAGCTCTGGCCTGGTTCGCGGATCGACCTGCGGCCACAGCTCCGCCATCCGGCGCTGTCGATCGAGACGCGTTGGCCGGTCGCCGCCAGCGCCGGCGATGATCAGTACACCGGCGTACGCACGGAGCGAGTCCTCAGCCGCAAGACGGGCAATGCCACCGCCCGCCGAAAGGCCAACGAGATACGTGCGTGCCGGCGCGCGGCCCAGGCGCCGTGCCACCTGCTCGGCGGCGATACGTGTGAACTGGCGCGTGAGCCCGTAGCCTTCGCGCCAGGCGCCCGCGCCATCACGATCGACACTGGCATAGGCAAATCCCATCGAGAGTGCCTGCCGCCCCACGACGTCGTCGAGTGCCGACTCGTCCGTGCCAATGACCTTGCCGCTGCGATCGTAGTTGTCGCCGCCACTGCCGCCGTGCGCCCCGATCACGAGCCCGCCGTTCCATGTCGCGACGGGCGGCACACGCAGCACGAATCGCTTGGGAACCCGGGTACCGGAGATGTCGAGCGCTACCAGACCGCGCATTTCGGTTGCACCGCCGTCGAGCGCGACCTCCCTGGTGGAGAGGAGCGTCACGGCCACCGACTGTGCGTCGACGGTCGCCGCAGACAGGACGCCGAGGAGCGCCGCGCGTGTGAGCGAGATTCGCATGTGGCGGAATATGCGCACGTTTCGGTGTGACCGGGACAACCCGGTGTCAGCTACGAAGCTTTTGCATCATCTGGGCAAACTGCTCGAAGTACAGCGCCTGCGGGCCGTCGGACAGGGCCTGCTCGGGCTGCGGGTGGAACTCGACGATGATGCCGTGCGCCCCAACGGCCTTGGCAGCCAGCGCCATGGGCACCACGAGATCGCGACGGCCCACGGCGTGCGACGGGTCCACGATGATGGGCAGGTGCGTGAGCTCCCGGAGCACGGGTACCGCACTCAGGTCCAAGGTGTTGCGGGTCGCCGTCTCGAAAGTGCGGATGCCGCGCTCGCACAGCATCACCTGCTGATTGCCGCCCGCCAGGATGTACTCGGCCGCCTGCAGCAACTCGTCCACGGAACTCATCAACCCACGCTTGAGCAGGACCGGCAGGTGCGTTCTCCCCACCGCCTTGAGCAGGCTGAAGTTCTGCATGTTGCGTGCGCCGATCTGAAGGGCATCGGATTGAGCGGCGATGTCGTCGACCTGCTCGGGAGCCATGACCTCGGTGATGATCGGCAGGCCGTGGCGTTGGCCCGCGGCCTTCATCATGGCCAGTCCCGGAAGGCCAAGGCCCTGGAACGCGTAGGGTGACGTGCGCGGCTTGAAGCACCCTCCGCGCAGCATCGCTGCGCCGTGCTGCGCCGACCACTCGGCGCACTGCTCGATCTGGCCTTCGGACTCCACGGAACACGGACCCGCCATCACCATGAACCCGTTGCCGCCGATGCGCGCCCGCCCGATCTCGATGATCGTGTCGTCAGGCTTGTGTGCGCGGCTCGCGAGCTTCCACGCCTTGTTGGCCACGGGAGCCTTTGCCGAGGGTACGGCCGGCGCCGCGGCGGCCGGCACATCGGCGACCTCCGACTGCGCGACCGTCGCCAGCGGGACGTCGGTCGGCGGAACCCGATCGTTCGGATAGCAGCCAAGCACCCGCAACAGCCGCGTACACCGCGCCACGTCATGCAGCGCCTCGGCAAATCGGCTGCTGTCTGCGTTACCCTCGGCATCGACGAAGAACATCATCTGCCACGGCTCGCCCTCCATGGGTCGCGACTCGATGCGGGTGAGGTTGATCCCGCGATCGCGAAACACCTGCAGTGCGTCGACCAGGGCGCCGGGGCGTGACCAGGTGGAGAAGAGCAGCGACGTCTTGGCCGCCACCGACTCCTGTACCGCTGCCCGCGCGCGGCCGAGCACGATGAAGCGCGTTTCGACTTCGCGTGCGTTGGCGATGCCCTCGGCGAGCACCACCAGGCCCTGTGCGCGCCCCGCGTCTGCGCCGGCGACCACCGCGTCGGGCTCGGCGCTCGCTGCCACCGTGCGCAGGGCCTCGGCCGTGCTGTCACAGTAGTGCAGCAGCAGATCGTGGCCCTGCAGGAACGTTTCGCACTGCGCCAGCGATTGCGGGTGACCGTGCACACGTCGGAGTGCGCCGAGCGTGACACCGGGACGCGCGAGGAGGCTGTGGACGATCGGCAGGTAGTGCTCTCCCACGATGTAGAGGTCGCCGTCGCGCAGCAGGTCGTACACCGCGCTGATCGCACCCGTCAGACTGTTTTCGATCGGCAAGACCGCGTAGTCGACCTCGCCGCGGCGCAGCAGGCGTACCACGTCGCTGAACTTCTGACCGGGTACCATCTGGTAGTCGCTGTCGGTAAAGCACGCCCGGGCAGCTGCCGCGCTGTAGGATCCTTCCCCGCCGAGCACGGCCACTTTGGTTGCCTTGGGAGGCGGTTGCAGCGTGTGCCGCTGGGTGCGGAGCGATTCCTCGATGAGCGTCTGGAACACCCGGGTGACGAAGCGCGGATTCAGCCCAAGGGCCTGCCCCTGCTGCGCGTGTTGCCCCAGGAGCACGCGTTCACGCTCGGTGTCGCGGAGGGGCAGTGCCGCGTCGAGTTTGCTCTCGGCCACCGCCCGGGCGCACTCCTGCCGCTGCGCGAGCAGTTCGAGCAGCTGCGTGTCGAGGGCGCCGATGCGTTCGCGGAGTTCGGCAAGGGCGGGTATGGACTGGCTCATCGGGGAAATGCTCCGTTCCTGGTTCCGGGATTCCGTGGGACAAAAAAAACCTCCCCGCTCGGGGAGGTTTGGGCTCGATCGCGTCTTCTGCCTACGCGCCGCCGTTCTCCCCGGGGTGTGGGAGGCTAAAGCTGAAGAAAAAGGCGCGGCGGGCGGCGGCGTTCATGGCGCCTAACCTAGCCGGGCCCCAACGCCCGCGTCAATGGAACCGGATTTTCGCGGAACGATTCGGCCCCGAGGCGCGGGGCATCGAATCATCCGCCAGGAAAGGTGTGTTGGTCGTGGAGGTGGTTCCGGCCCTGCCGCAGCGATCCCGCCTGAATCAGGCACCACAGCTGCGCGTGCGCGCCCAGCGCGTGCCGAGGCCCTTGCGGGCGTCGGCGCCGGACATTATCTTAGTACTAAGTTACTTAGTCATAAGACGCACCTCCGACCCAACTCGCCATGACGACCTGGACCATCGACCCGACCCACACCAACGTCGGCTTTGCCGTGAAACACCTCATGATCTCCACCGTCCGCGGTCGGTTCGCGTCGTTCACGGGGACGATCTCGCTGGACGAGCAGAATCCGGCCAACTCCCGTGTGACGGCTTCCATCGACGCGGGTTCTATCGACACGCGCGCCGAGCAGCGTGACGCGCACCTGCGTTCGGCCGACTTCTTTGATGCCGACAATCATCCCACGCTCGACTTCGTCAGCACGCGAGTCGAGGGCAATGTGAACGGTGACTTCCGCATCGTCGGCAACCTCACCATCCGCGGAGTCACGCGCGAAATCGTGCTCGACGCGAAGTTCGATGGCGCGATCAAGGATCCCTGGGGCAACGATCGCAAGGCCTTCAGCGCCACCGGCAAGATCAACCGCGAGGCCTACGGTCTCGTCTGGAACCAGATCCTCGAGACCGGCGGGCTTACCGTCGGCAACGACGTGAAGATCGAGATCGAATCGGAGTTCGTGAAAGCGGCGTGAGGCCGAGCGGACGGGCAGGTGAATCGCCAGCCCGTCCGCTCATTCGATCCGCGGCGGTTCCCCGAACCGCGCGGCCAGCGCCTTCATGACTACCTCGATGGTGCCGGCCGGGCTCATGAAGTAGTGCGAAACGAACCGGAAGATCGGGTGGTAGACCTCGCCCGCTTCGGTGATGGTGAGCCGTGTCCCGCCGTTCTCAACGGCCAGCTCATACGTCCACGACCCGCCGAACGGCAGGGTCGAGTCCGCGATGGTGCGTATGAGCCGGCTGGGCGGTTCACTCACAGTCGTCGCGAGTGGCATTTCACCGTTGGAGCCAGTTTCGACCCATACCTCCGGTGACGCGCCCTCCTGGCGGCGCACCGCGGAGATGTCCGTACGCCACGAGGCCTGGCCGGCGTAGTCCGTGAGCACGCTCCAGACGCTGTCCCGCGGTTGCGCGAGATGGAGCACACGCGATGCCACATGTTCGCGAGGCAGTCGGGAACCCCACACGGTGACGAGAGCGACGGCCAGCACGAGGGTGCCAAGGAGCCCGAGGATGAGCTTCAGCATGGCTTGGGGAGGGGCCGAGGTGGACAGTAGCGAGCGTTCGTGACAGAGTTGGACGAGGGGCCTTGCACACTCACACCCGCGAGCCCGGCTTCTATTCAAACTGCACCAGTACCAACGGGGGAACGGGGCGCGCGCCGACGGATCCGCGAACGAGGATCATGTTCCGTCCCTGCTGCTTCGTCCACCCTCGCTGGTCTCGTCGCTACTCCCTCGGCCTCCATGCATTCCCTCGACGACCTAACCGAGCAGTTCCGAGCCTGCCAGGATCGCGCGGCAAAGCTGGTGAAGCCTTTGAGCCACACGCAGTTCAACTGGCGACCGGCTGCCGAGTCCTGGTCGGTCGCCGAGTGCCTTGTGCACCTGAGCGTGACAGCGCGAGCCGTCGTGGCGAAGATGCGGCCAGTGATCGCGCGGGGTCGTGCCGACGGCATTTCGGGGACGGGCACGTTCACCGTTGGCTGGTTCTCGCGATGGTTCGAGGCCGAGATGGAACCACCTCCGCGACGGCGGACCAGGTCGCCCGACGTGTTTCGGATCGCGACCCGATCCGACCACGCGCCGGATGACGTCATGCGCGCGTACGCCGAGACGGGCGTGGAATGGCAGTCGCTCCTCGACAGCGCGCGCGGACTCGACCTCGGACGATTGCGCGTCACCTCGCCGGTGAGCCGCCTGCTTCGCATACCGCTCGGCAGCTACCTGCGTATCAGCGTGGCGCACGAACGCCGGCACCTCTGGCAGGCCGAGCAGGTAACGGTCGCCGCCGGGTTTCCTCCTGGCTAGCAAGTCCCCGGCCCAGCGGGCGGGCCAGGTGCCGGGCGATCACGCGGGGCGGCAGGTCTGGCGGATCACGTCCTTCGACAGATTCTGGGCCCCGGTGGCACCGGCCCCACGGTTGAGCATCACAGACCCGGAGGCTCGCCACGTACCCGCACGGGATCGCGAGCGCACCCCTTGCGCCTTTCTCTGCCGGCTTGCTCCGTAAGCAGGCCTGCCTCCGGAGCACATTCGCCATGACGGCCTCTCGTCCGATCCTCGTTTTCACCGTTGCCTGCGCGCTCGCCGCCGGCTCCTCGCGCGCCTTCGCGCAGTCGGGCATGGATCACAGTAAGCACCGCATGGGCCCTGAGATCGTCATCCCCAAGGGTGCACTCTATACGAAGGCGGACGTCGAGTTCATGCAGGGGATGATCGCCCACCACGCCCAGGCCATCGTGATGTCGCGGATGGCGGAAGCGAATGGCGCCAATCCGCAGGTGCTCAAGCTCTCGCGGAAGATCGATCAGTCACAGGTGCCCGAGATCCTCATCATGCAGGAGTGGCTCCGCCGGTACGGGCAGTTCGCCCCGGACACAGCCTCCTGGCATGACATGCGGATGGACGGCATGCTCACCGACGACGAGCTCAAGGCGCTGAGTGAGGCGAAGGGTGTCGCCTTCGACCGACTCTTTCTCAACGGCATGATCAAGCACCACGCCGGCGCGCTCAAGATGGTCGAAGACCTCCTCAAGTCCCCCGGCGCCGGTCAGGAAGTGGACGCGAATGTCTTCGCCAATGATGTGGTCACGGCACAAACCGCCGAGATCGGCATCATGCGGCGTCTGCTATCGCTGCTGCCTCAAGAGTGAACGCCTGAGTCCCCGTTCCCCGGAGTAGACCCGATGCACAGAATGCGTGGCTTCACCCTGCTGCTGGCCGCTACCGTCGTCCCGACCATCGTGTCGGCACAGACGTACCCGTCCAACAAGGATCCGCGAAGCACCCTCAAGCCCGGCCGGTTCGACGCGGGCATCGCGATCAGCAACATGAAGCAGGTGTCGTTCGTGAAGAAGCCAGCGGCTTTCGACACGACCGCCGGCCTGAAGTTCATCAATTCCGACCTGGCGTTTGGCACGCACTACATCTATCAGGCCAACTTCGCCGGGTTCACGATCTGGGACATCGCCGATCCGGCAAACCCGGTGATGGTGTCAGCCACCAAGTGCATTACCTCGCAGGGCGATCCAACCATCTACGAACACCTCCTCTTCCTGTCCGCCGAAGGCGCGGGCAACCGCAATGATTGCGCGGACGGGGGCGTGAAGGATCCGAAGGACCACATGGCCGGCGTGCGCATCTTCGACGTCTCCAACCCGAAGGCGCCCAGGCTCGTGAAGAACGTGCAGACCTGCAAGGGCTCGCACACGCACACCCTGGTACCGAGCCCCAAGGATCCGCGCACGATCTACCTCTACGTGTCCGGTGGGCAGGCAGCGCGCCCGGAGACCGAGCTCGCGGGATGCAAGAACGGCAACGACCCGGCCGACCCGACGAACTCCCTTTTCATGCTGGACATCATCCGGGTGCCGCTCGACAACCCGGAGAAAGCCGAGGTGATTCCGGGGGCGCGCATCTTCACGGGCCTCGATGCAGCCGGCGAGTGCAAGCGCTACTGCCTCCCCAACGACCCGCGCCGTCAGGAGATGCGGGCCCAGCGTGCGGCGGCCAACCCGGAGATGCCAACCACGCCGCGCAATTGCCACGACGTGACCTCGTACCCGGCCATGAACATGCTCCTTGCCTCGTGCCAGACGCACTCCATCCTCGTGGACATCACGAACCCCGAGAAACCGATCCGCATCAACGCGCTCGTCGACACGAACAATTTCCAGGGCCGTCACACGGCGGCATTCAGCAATGACGGCAAGAAGCTGATCCAGACGGAGGAGTGGGGCGGCGGCACCGGCCCGATGTGCCAGGCGTCGAGCATGAAGGAACTCGGCGGCAACACGGTCATCACGCTCGACGGAAGGAAGCGGCAGACCCAGCGTGCCTACTTCAAGCTCGGGTCGGCGCAGTCAGCCGAGGAGAACTGCGTGGCGCACAATGGCGGCATCATTCCGGTGCCGGGGCGCGACCTGTACGTGCAGGGGTGGTACCAGGGGGGCGTGAACATCATGGACTTCACGAATCCCGACAGCGCTCTCGAGATCGCATACTTCGACCGCGGGTCCATCAATCCGCCCAAGGGCGCCGACGTGCCGCAGCCACCGCCTGATCCCAACGTTCGAGGGGGAGGCAACACGATCGGTGGTTCGTGGGGGGCGTATTACTGGAACGGCCTGATCATCTCGTCCGAGCTCGATCGCGGCATGGACATCCTCGAGTTGACGCCGAGCGACCAGCTGTCGCCGAACGAGATTGCGGCGGCGAAGCTGGTGCGCTTCGAGCGGTACAATCCGCAGAGCCAGCCGAAGCTGACGTGGCCGCCGGCGTTCGTCGTGGTGCGGTCGTATCTCGACCAGCTGGTTCGGAACCGCGGGCTCGCCGCGGAGCGGACGGACGCGATCTCCTCCGCGCTCGACATGGCGGAGATGAAGAGTGGCGCGGCCCGTGCATCGGCGCTGAATGCACTTGCGGCGCAGGTCGACAAGGATGTCGCGGGCGCGAAGGACGGTGATCGCGTGCGTACCATGGCTGGCGAGATCCGGCGTCTCGCGGCGGCGTCGCGTTAGGTCGGCGACCGGTCATGAACGGCCACGGGCGCCCGCAGCGGGGCGCCCGTTCGCTGTCGGCGTTCAGACAGCAACGCTCGATATCGCGGTGACAGCCGAGCCGACCGCACGCGCCATCCACGCAGGGTACACCGGGTGGCGTGTGTGGGCGAAATGCCACCCGGGGGAGCCCGCCTGCCCAGCCGTCTCACCTGTTCAGGAATCCGGAATCCCTCCTACCTGTCCCTGATCGGTCAGCGTCCACTCGAAGGTCAGGGTGTCCCGTCGATCTGCATTGGCCTCAGTGTCGTCGCGGGGCGTAATCCCTAAAGACGTAAAGCCGAGGCGATCGGGGATGGCGGCGCTCCGGCGATTCCGTGGATCACAACAGATGCGGACGTGAGAAATGCCAGGGACGGCGGCGGCCACCTGCCGTAGCGCCGCAACGGCTTCGGTGACATACCCGCGACCTTCCTCTCCTGTCCGAATCCAGTAGCCGATCTCCAGGACGTGGGCTGGGCCTCGCCGATGCAAACCGATGCCGCCCAGCAAGCGAGACTCCACGGGATCGAAGATTCCCATGGCCCACTCGGTGCCGGCGTCAAAGCTCGCGCCGAAGGTCGTGAGCCGCTCCGCCAACGCGGCCAGGGGCGTCGGCTCATGCCGGGCCCACGGCATCCACGGCACGAGTCGGTCGAGGCTTTCGTCAATCGCGGGTTTGAGGAGGGCGGCATCCTCCGGTCGGTAGCGTCGGAGGACGAGGCGTCGAGTGATCAACCGGGCCGGGACAGGCATTCTGGAATGCTAGCGACGCAGCAAGCCGGCTCAACGCTCAGGTGCCACGACGAGCGCTGAGCATAGGACGATCAGAACATCGTCAAGCGGACGGGCCGGCTGGAACGGCGGAATGAAGGATCATTCAGCGGCTTGCTTCGGGCCCTGCTGCCTGGCGAACTCGCGGAACTCCGGGCCGGCCAGGCGCAGGTTGTCGCGCAGGTAGGCGCGCAGACGCTGGCCCGGCGCGACCGGCCTTGCGCCACCGAGGTGGGCCTGCAGCAGGGCTTCCATGCCGAACACATAGGCCTCGCGCGGCACCGGATCCAATGGCGAATCCCATCAGGATGCGGAACAGCGTGGACTTGCCGGCGCCGTTGGCACCGACGATGGCGTGGATGCGCCCGCGCGGAATGCGCAGGTCGAGATTGTCCAGCGCGAGCTTGCGCCCGTAGCGCTTGCTGAGCGCGTGGGTCTCGATCACGTAGTCGATGGAATCGCTCATGGCGGTCATCTCGGCGGGAAGGAGGTCAGTCGGCGGGTTCAGGCCCGCTTGCGGGGAGCAAGCTGCCGAAGCCCGTGGGCGACCCGCGCCTGTACCTCGTCAGGCCGGAAACCCAGTGGCACCACGTCGTGGACGAAGCGGTCGATGGCCACATCGAGCCGGCGCCCACGCTCGGCATCGGACAGGCGCTGTCGTGGTGTGGCCACGTACAGGCCCATGCCCTGGCGGGACTCCAGCCAGCCTTCGGTGGTCAGCTCGCCATAGGCCTTGGCCACCGTATTCGGATTGATGGTCAGCTGCTGGGCCAGGCCGCGCACGCTGGGCAGCTGATCGCCGGGCTCCAGTTCGCCGGTGGCGATCTTCACCCGTACCGCGTCGGTGATCTGCTTGATGATGGGGCGCGGATCGCCGGTGGCGATCTGCAGCATCAAGGGGCGGGTTCTGGCCACGCGCGTCTCGTATTAGCTGTACTAATAAGACTAGTACAGTATACGGACCTGTCAAGCCAGCGGGAACAACCTGCGCGGCCAGGCCGTCGACGGCGCCATCGACGCGTTCGGCGGCGCCAAGCCTGGCACCGCGCGCTCTAGCCCTTCGAGACCTCCGGGCGCACATGGCCTCCTGCGCTCAGCACCACTCCGACCACGACGACCACCACGGCCGCGATCACGTTGTGCCAGAGGAACGCCACCTGCGGGAGGAACACGTACACCGCCGTCACCGACGCCATGCCCGCCAGCATGGCAACGAATGCCGCGGTGCCCGTGGTCCGCTTGATCATCGCCAACAGGAACACCCCAAGGATCGAACCGTAGAAGAAGGACCCGAACCGGTTCACCACTTCGATGAGCGAGCCCAACGATCCGGCAAAGGTGGCGACGATGCAGGCGAAGATGCCCCAGAAGACCGTTGCAGCCTTGGACACGTTGAGGAAATGGCGATCACTCGCCTCCGCTCGCACCCAGCGCCGATAGAAGTCGATCACCGACGCAGTGGCCAGCGAGTTGAGCTCGGCGGCAACGGCCGACATCGCCGCCGCCATCACCGCCGCGAGAAAGATCCCGGCCAGCCCCACCGGCAACTCGTTGAGCACGAAGTGCGGAATGATGTAGTTCACGTCGCGCGTGGGTTCGCCCGTCACGGTGCCCGCCATGGCGAGCGCCTCGGTACGGATGTCCTGCACACCCTTGTCGGCGGCGCGGAAGGCGTCATCGGCAGCCCGATCGTCGGCGACCTGAGCCAGCGTGCGCGCGGCCTGCTGCCGCACATCGAGCGCGGCGGCGTAACGCTGCTGCAGCGCGGCATAGCCTGACGAGTCGGCCGCGATCACGCGGCGCTCGTGCGCGGGATTGAAGAGCAGCGGCTGAGGCTGGAACTGGTAGAACACGAATACCAGCACGCCCACCAGCAGGATCGCCGCCTGGAGCGGGATCTTCCAATACGCAGAGATGAGCAGTGAGCTGCGGGCTTCGTCGACGGACTTGGCCGTCAGGTAGCGCTGCACCTGACTCTGGTCGGTGCCGAAGTACGACAACATCAGGAACGTCCCGCCAATGAGGCCGGACCAGAACGTGTATTGCTCGTTGAGGGTGAAGCGAAAGTCGAAGACCTTCATGCGCCCTGCAGCACCGGCGATCTCGAGGGCCTGGTCGGGCGACACGGGAATGCGCAGGATCAACACGGTGATCACCGACCCGATGGCGAGCACCACGAGCACCATCTGCTTCACGTCGGCCCAGGTCACGGCCTGTACGCCGCCGATCATGGTGTAGAGCACGGTCGGAATGCCCATCGCCGCCACCGACCAGCCGATGGGCCATCCGAAGATGGCGGAGAACACGATCGCGGGCGCCGAGATGATCGTGCCGCACGACATGCCGCGCGAGAGAAGAAAGAGGAACGCGGTGAGCGAGCGTGTCTTCGGGTCGAATCGCTTCTCCAGATACTCGTACGCCGTGAACACGTTGGCTCCGTGCAGGAACGGCACGAGCGTCACGCCGAGAATGACCATCGCCAGCGGCAGCCCGAAGTAGAACTGCACGAAGCGCATGCCATCGGTGGCACCCTGTCCCGTGGTCCCGATCATGGTGACGGCAGAGAGCTGCGTCGCCATCACCGACAGCCCAACGGCCCACCACGGCAGGCTGCGATTGGCCAGGAAGTACCCTCGGATCTCGGTGGTGCCGCGCGCGCGTCGCAGGCCGTCGATGGCGACGTAGGCGAGCCAACCAAGAATGATCACCCAGTTGATCCAATGCATCGGTCAGCCCGGATGGTGGTAGCGACTCTGGAGCAGCCAGAGCAGCGCGAGCGCGACGACCTGGATGGCGATCACGCGAATGAGCGTCTTCTTGAACACCGTGGGCCTGGGCCGCAGGGGCGGATGAGTGAGGCGTCTCGGGGAAGGAGTGCTGCGAAAGGGACTGGAGTTCCCGGCAAAGCGAAAGGGGCCGAATCGCTCAGCCCCCTTCGATACCTCTATCACGCGCCCCTACGCCCTCCTCACCACAACTACGACGCCACCTTGGGCTTGTTCGCGTTCTTTACGTACACGTCCAGCCACGCGGTCCATCGGGCCCACTGGTCGAGCAGCGTCTCACGCGCTGCCGGGCCGTGGTCTTCGTACGGATACATGTAGAGCGACGCGGTTTTTCCGAGACCTTCGAGTGCGTGCATCATCCGCTCCGACGACAGCAGGGCGGTACCCACGTTCTGGTCCTCGATCGAGTGATACATCAACAGCGCGCCCTGCAGCTTGTCGGCGCTGAAGAACGGCGACATCTCGAGGTACGTCGCCTGGGCCTCGTAGAAGTCGCGGCGCTCGCTCTGGAAGTTGAACGGCGTGAGCGTGCGATTGTACATGCCGTCGCCGGCGATACCCGCCTTGAAGTACGGAGTGTGCACCATCGCGTTCACGGTGGTGAAGGCGCCATAGCTGTGTCCGCCAATGCCCAACCGCGTGCGATCGATGAAGCCCTGCGCATCGAGCTCGTCGATGACGGCGCTCAGGTTGCGCTGCAGGTCCGAGACGTAGTTGTCGTTCATGCGACCCGACGCGCCAATGACCGGCGGCGCGAAGTTGGCCACCGCGTATCCCTGCAGCACGAGGAACTCGATCGTGCGCGGTCCGCCCTGCGGGAACCGATTGATGTTCTCCGTCCGCAGGGTACGATCGTAGCCGCCCTGGTCGGTGAACTCACCGGGATAGAGCCACAACATGGCGGGCAGCCGCGTTCCGGACTTGTAGTCGGCCGGCAGCGTGAGGTTCACCATGAAGTTGATGCCGTCGGAGCGCGTGACCTTGATGCGCTTGCGGATGGCCTTCGTGAACTCCGGCGTGGGATCGGTGTTGCTCGTGAGGTTGAGCGTTCCGCTGGCCGACCTGAGGATCGCGTTGGGCACCAGGGTCGACGACTCCCGCGTGATTACCATCTGCGTCATGTCGTCGTCGAGCGACGCGTTCACCGTCTCGAAGACATCGGCCGCACCTTCGAACAGGCGCGACTTCTGCCCGGTCCGGATCTCGACCTTGTCGACGAACCCGCGTGGGGCCTGGCTTTCCCAGTCACGGAAGTACCGTGTGCCGCGCAGGAAGGCGAACTTGCCGTCCGCCGAAACCTGCACGACGTCGCGGCCCGCCTTGCCCGTCTTCGTGACGAGGTTGCCCGGGTTCTGATAGAAGGTCACCGAGTCGTCGCCGGCGCCGCCGCGGCCGCCACCAAACCCGCCAAAGCCACCGCCGACCTGCGCGTTGATCCCGCGCATGCGCCACAGCGTGTGCTTCTTCGTCGGCTCGTTGAGATCCACCGCGTACACGTGGCCCGTGCCGCTCACGTTTTCGGCGACGAAGGCCATGGTCGCGTCGTCGTTGAAGAGCACGCCGCCCATGCGGTTGTCGCTCTCGAGCAGGACCTTTTCGCTGCCCGTCGAGAAGGGTGGCGCCCACTGATACAGCCGATCCTTGCCGCGATTCGCCGCACCGCCTCGCGGTGCGTCGGCGGAGTCGGTCGCGGCGGGCCGAGCCGGACGCTCCTGTCTGAGGAACGAGAGTCCCTGGCCGTTTGGGAGCCACGCGACGTTGCGGCGCGTGGTATCGACCGGCGGGCCGCCCGCGCCGGGCGTCGCGAGCGGGTCATCGGCTCCGCTGGTTCGCAGCGGACGCTTCGCAAGCTCGGCAACGACGCGACCGTCGGCGTCCCACACCTGCTCCACCGTGCCAAAGCTGCCGTACTGCACGATGTACGAGAACGGCTCCTGCATCTGCGTCACCCGGATGTACTTGCCGTCGGGCGACGGATCGACGGCGCTGATCATCGCCGGCGCGCCCACCTTCTTCACCGCACCCGTCTTGCTGTCGACGATCGCGAGCTGACCCGTGATGAAGTACTTCATCTGGTCCTTCTCGAACGGATCGCGCAGGAGCGACGCAAATACCCGCTGCGGATTCTTTGCCGGATCGGTGAGTCGCACGAGCGGGCCGGTCTCGACCGCTGGCCGTACGGGTTCGGCCCCTCGATTGTCCGGTACGAGCACGGCGACGATGCGGCCGTCGGACGTCCAGGCGAGCGATGTGACGAGCGTCGCGAGCAGCGGCGTCTGCGTCAGCACCTTCGACTTGCCGGTGGCAACATCGGCGACGTAGATGCGCGACGCATCGTCGAAGTTGGCGATGAACGCGATCTTGGTGGCGTCCGGCGACCACTCGGCGCCGCTCACCGAAGCGCCGCGGGGCGTCTCGATCACGCGCGGCTTGCCCGTGGCGGCGTCGACCACCTGGATCCCGGCGCTGCCGCGCGTCGTGAGCGTGCGCGCGCGATTGGCCTTGTGATCCACCTGCAGGCCCGCGAAGTAGTAGTGCGACTTGCCGAACTCCTTGAGCGTGGGCAGTCCGGCCGACCTGGTATCGAGGAAGAACTTGCGGTCGGGGCTCAGGTTCTGGAGCGTGACGTTGGTCTGGCGAGGCGCATCGACGAGCCGCTCGATCACGGCGGGCGGCTTGACGAACGTTTCCCTGGCCAGGATGTCCTTCGCGGACCAATCGCTGTTGTTCTGCGCAGCGAGGGGGAGCGCAAAGGCACCGGACAGGAGGAGCGCGAGCGCGATGCTGACGCGACCGACGGACGAACGGGACATGGTGGCTCCGAGTTGAGGAGTGCCCCGGGGACCGGCGGTCGGGGGGCCGTTGGTATACGGCCAGGCCCGACGAAACGCGGCGGCCTCGGGAGGCGAGATACGCTCGGCGCCAGTGGCGTTGCTGGCAAGGGGGAAGACCTGGCCGTACGCGCCGGGGGCCCACCACCGTACGACCGGTGCGCTGGTCCGCGGAGTCCTTCGCTCCCGGATGTGCTCGATGTCCTGGCGCGGAGAGCTGGGGAGGCGGACCGGCGCTGACTCGCGGACCCGCCCTGCAAGAGCAACCCGGCGCTGGCACCCGGACAGCCCCATTCAATGCGCCCCGGCGTGGACAACCGGGCACGCCCCATCGCGTGCAGCGCGCACCTCCCCGGCCAACTACCCCGCCCGTAGTTTGTCGCGACCTTCTCGCCCCCACATCCGTGCGTTCTCGACTCCTGCTTTCCGCCCTCGCCGTCCCTGCCCTGCTTTCGGCGCAGGTGCCGGACTCGGCCACCAACGCCGCGCTGCGATGGCGCTCCATCGGTCCGGTGAACATGGCCGGCCGCATCACCGACATCGAGGTGCACCCGCGCAACCCCAAGGTCTTCTACGTGGCCGGCGCCACGGGTGGCATCTGGAAGACGGTGAACGCCGGCACGACGTTCGTGCCCTTGTGGGACCAGGGGCCGATCGCCTCCATGGGCGACCTCGCCATCGCGCCGAGCAACCCCGACATCGTGTGGGCCGGGACTGGCGAGGAAGACTCGCGCAACTCGGTGGCGCCGGGGTACGGCATCTACAAGTCGACAGATGGTGGCGTGACCTGGCAATCGATGGGGCTCGAGAAGACGCAACACATCGGCAAGATCCTCATCCACCCAACGAATCCGAACATCGTTTGGGTGGCTGCACTCGGCGCTTTGTGGGATACCAACCCCGAACGCGGGCTCTACAAGACGACCGACGGCGGCAAGTCGTGGACCCTGTCCAAGTTCATCAGCGACAAGGCAGGCTTCATCGACATCGCCATGGACCCGCGCAATCCCAACGTGCTGTACGCGGCGAGCTGGGAGCGCATTCGCAAGCCACACTACTTCAAGAGCGGCGGCCCGGGCTCGGCACTCTGGAAGTCCACCAACGGCGGCGCGAGCTGGACCGAGGTGCGCGGCAGTGGCTTCCCCGAGACGCCCAAGGGCCGCATCAGCATCCAGGTAGCGCCGAGCAATCCCAACGTGGTGTACGCGATGGTGGAGGCCGACAGCGTGCGCGGCGCCAAGCCGCAGCGGCTGCTGAGCGGGCTCTATCGCTCGGCTGATGCCGGCCGCACGTGGAAGTGGATGAGCACGATCAACAACCGTCCCTTCTACTTCTCACAGGTGCGGGTCGATCCGCGCAACGAAAACCGGGTGTACCGCATGGCGGTGGACTTCCAGTCGAGCGAAGACGGCGGCTACTCCTGGCGGGCCGGCATGCTGGGCATCCATGAGGACTACCACGCGATGTGGATCAACCCGGCCGATCCGGAACATTTCATCGTTGGAGGTGACGCGGGGATCTTCCAGAGCCACGATCGCGGCGGCACGTACGATGCGCTGAACAACATGGCGATGGGCCAGTTCTACGGCATCAGCTACGACTTCCAGGTGCCGTACCGCGTGTGTGGCGGGTTGCAGGACAACGGGACGTCGTGCGGTTGGAGCCGGCGTCGGAATGGCACCTTGCAGATGACCGATTGGTTCGCGGTGTTCGCCGCCGACGGACTGCAGACGGCGCAGGACCCGCAGGATCCCAATCTCGTGTACTACGAATCGCAGGGTGGCAACATCTCGCGGCGCAACGTGGCCACTGGCGAGCAGGTGAGCGTGCGCGCCCGCACGGTGACGCGCAATCAGTTCGGTGGCCAGATCGCAGCCATCCGGGGCAACGGCAGCACGCCGCTCACCCCTGATCAGGAAAAGCAGGTGACCGACCTGCGCGCGCGCATGCAGCGTGAGATGGCCGACCCCAACGTTGCCACGCGCTGGAACTGGAACACGCCGTTCATCCTCTCGCGGCACGACCCCAACGTGCTGTACAGCGGCGCGGAGAAGCTCTTCAAGTCCGTGCGCAAGGGCGTGGAGCCGTTTGCGATCTCCGGAGATCTCTCGACGCGCAGCGAAGACATCGTACGCATCACGACCGGCTACGACGAGAACGCGAACCCCGCCACCGATGCCACCGGTGGCATCACGCGCGATGCGACCGGCGCCGAGGAGAACGCGACGATCGTGACAATCGCCGAATCGCCGATCAGGGCTGGCGTGGTGTACGTGGGGACCGGGGACGGCAAGGTGTGGGTCACGCGGAACGACGGCGGCGCATGGGAGGATCTCACGGGCCGGTTTCCCGGGCTTCCGGCCGGCACATACGTGAGTCGCATCGAGCCTTCGTATGCCGACACGGCGACCATGTACGTGTCGTTCGACAACCACCGCGAGAACGACTTCACCCCGTACCTGTACGTCTCCACGGATTTCGGAAAGAACTTCCGCTCCATCGCTGCGGGTCTCGCGAGCCCGCGGCCCAACACCGTGTACGTAGTGCGGGAAGACCCGTTCAACCCCAACCTGCTCTATGCCGGGACCGAGCTGGGCGTCTCGGCGTCACTCGATCGCGGGACCACCTGGTTCTCGCTGGGCTCGCGGCTGCCGGTGGTGCCGGTGTACGACCTCAAGGTGCATCCGCGTGACCGCGAGCTCATCGCCGGCACGCATGGTCGCGGCATCATGGTGCTTGACGTGGCACCGCTCCAGCAGCTCACGCCGGCCGTCATCGCGAAGCGCTCCCACGTGTTTGTCCCACCGGTGGCGCTGCAGTACGGCATGCTGCCGCCGGGCTCCGAGCCGCGCGCCCAGCGTCCGTGGCGCGGCGACGCCGTCGCCGACGGCGCCGTGATTTCCTACCGATTGGCAGCGACGGCCGCGACCGGCGCGGTGCGCGTGCTGGTGGTGAACGCGGCGGGCGATACCATCGCCAGGCTGACCGGCGGTACCGCGGCGGGAATCAACCGCGTGACCTGGAACATGGTCCCGACCGTGGCGCCCGTGGCCGGGGCAGGCGGTGCGCCGGGGCAGGGACCTGGCAACCCGGCATTCGGCAGTCAGGGTGGCGCCAACCAGGCACCGGTGAACGTGCCCGGATTCCCGCCCGGCTTCAATCCGCGGCCGGCGGAGTCACGCGCTGCCCCGGATACCGCCGGGAGCCCGACGAATCAGGCGCGACTCCTGGCCGCGGGGCCTCGCCCTGGCGGACCGGGTGGCGGTGGCCAGGGCGGCGGCGGCGGCTTTGGCCAGGGTCAGCGCCCGCCGGTCGAGAACGGCGAGTACCGCGTGGTGCTCGACGTCGCGGGTGAACGCACGACAACGGTGTTGCGCGTGGTGCGCGTCACGCCGGGACAGGTGGTAGGCGAGGAGGAGCGCGGCCGTCAGCGCTGAGGGCCGGGCCCGTAGCGCGCTGGAAAATGGCGCGCGAGATGGCGTTGTTCGGCAAAGATCGCCTGCATTGGCAGGCCGGGGGATGCGAGGTGAACGGCGACCTCATCCCCTTCGCAGCGGACGACCTTGCCCTGCACGGAGATGGGCTGACGACTGCTGAGGAGGCGGACCGTCCCGGCCACGGTGGCGCCCGGCTCGGGCCGTGCGACACCTTGCGAGACATAGCGCAGCCCGCGTTCCGAACAATCGACCAACGGTAGCGTTCGCCCGTCGAGGGTGAACGTGGCGCGGGCCGAGGGCGGATAGGGAATGCGATATTCGCTGCGTTCGAACTGCCAGGCCATTGTGGCGTCTGGAATTGCGTGGAGCTGGCGGTGACTCGGCGGCCTGCGATTCGACGCACGCGGCGATCGCCAGGCAACACCGACCACCCGAATCCTAATGGGTCGGTGCCCGGGGGCACTCCGCCCTCTCGTGTTGGCCTTCGCGCGCGATGTCGTCTGTCGGGCGTGGATCGCGCATGGAGGTGGACAGGGCCAACCCGTCGTTGGCTCCCTTCCCTTACCGTGTCGCACATGACCGCTGCTACTCTGGATCTCGCCGCCATCAAGAGCCGCCAGCAGGCGGCCTGGTCGTCCGGCGACTACGCCATCGTTGGAACGACCCTGCAGATCGTGGGTGAGTCGCTGTGCGAGGCGATCGACCTGCGCGCCGGCGCGCGCGTGCTCGACGTGGCGGCCGGCAACGGCAACGCCACCCTCGCGGCCGCCCGTCGCTTTGCGACCGTCACCTCCACCGACTACGTGCCGGCCCTGCTCGAGGTAGGCCGTCGTCGCGCGCAGGCCGAGGGCCTGTCGGTCGGCTTCCAGGAGGCCGATGCCGAGCAGTTGCCGTTTGGCGACGGTGCCTTTGACGTGGCGCTTTCCACGTTTGGAGTGATGTTCACCGCCGACCAGGCGCGCGCCGCGCGGGAACTCACGCGTGTGGTGCGGCCGGGCGGTACCATTGGCCTGGCCAACTGGACGCCGGAGAGCCCCATTGGCGAGCTGTTCAGGGTGCTGGGTCGTTTCATTCCGCCGGCGCCGGGCCTCCAGTCGCCGCTGCGGTGGGGGACGCGGGCGGGCCTCGAGGAGCTGTTCGGCGATCGCGTGACGGAGATTCGCGCGACCTCACGGCAGTTCTCGTTTCGCTACCGATCCGTGCAGCACATGCTCGAGGTGTTCCGCGCGTTCTACGGGCCGGTGCATCGGGCATTCGCCGCACTCGACGCGGAGCGTCAGGCAGCGCTCTCGGCGGACATCATCGCGCTGTTCGACGCGCGGAGCGTCGGGGGCGACGACGCTCTTGTGTTGCCGAGCGAGTACCTCGAAGTGGTGATCGAGGTCGCGTAGGGAAGCCGAGTGCAGACGTGCGGTCCCGTCTCGGAAGGATCCCGGGTCGGGGTCGTGCGTAGATTCTGGTACCTTAGCCCTTGATCTTTGTGCTGCCGAAGATCGAGTGCTTCACGATGGCCTCCGGCTCGCCACCTCCGTGCGGGACGGCCACGACGAGACGACGAGTCCAGCCGAGGTCGAGCTGCACGATGACGTGGCGGGCATCACGGGACGTACGCCAGCCCTTCACCCGCCCGTCATCGCCTCCACGGGCTTCGTCGACCGCGGCGAGCACCTGATTCGAGATGTCCGTGGCCTCGATCAGCTTGTTGCACGTCGCACAGGTCGCTGGCGACGACGGGTGGAAGTCGCTCGTGCACACGCGGCGTCCACAGTTCGAGCAGCGTCGGGAGTGCGTCTCGCAATGCAGCCGACCGCATGCCGGGCAGGAAGACGTCCCCTCCTGCGTGAAGGCTCCTCCGTCGACATGGCACGTTGTCCGATGCGCAGCGCATGCTCGTTGCCCGTTGCGGTCACGAACTTCTGCCAGGTGGACGGTGCAATGCACGGTGCGGTCGATGGCGCAGACTCCCGTGTGCTCGGCGCACGCGGTGCCCCCGCAGGTCGCGCAGGACACGACTTCATCCGACGCGAGGACCGCGTTGGGCTCATAGGTGCAGGCAGCGCGGTGCTTCTCACACACGAAGCGTCGTGAGCGATCGACCCTGCGCAGGTGTGTCGAGCAGTGCACGAGTCCGTCCACGTCACAGCGCGCCCGATGGCGGTCGCACACGACACGTTTGCAGCTCGCGCACCCGGTCACTTCGTCAGGAGCCACGACTTCACGCGAACCACCTTCACAGTGCCGCACGCACTGCGAACACAGTCGTCGCTGGCCTCTCGTTGACTCCTTGTGGGTGAGTGTCGCGTGCTTGTCGCAGATCATCCGATGACAGTGCGCGCAAGGCGCGAGACAGGCTGTGCAGGATGGGTGGTCGCTTTCGCCGCAACGACCCTCGTGCGTGGAGCAGTGTTTGCGCCGGCATGATGTGCACGTCCTCGAGTGCGCCAGGCAGGCGGGTCTCTTGTCCACGTGGCAGGCGGCGAGTCCGTGGTCTCGGCAGAAGGTCTCACCACACACCGAGCAGTCGCGGCCGCAGGCGATGCAGCAAGCGTGATCGTTGCGGCAGACCGAGAGGCCCTTCGGCACCTCCGCGCAGGTCGGGCACGCCAAGAGCCACTGCCGGTCGCCGGCGAGTACGCGCTGCGCCGTGAACACCGCGTGATGTCCGTTGTTCGCCTCGATGTGCCACTCCACTCGCTCGACGGCGACCTCCCACTCAGCCAGCTGAATCGGATGCACGATCGCTCTCACACGATGACGCTCGGTCTCCTCCTTTTCGCGTCGCTTGTGCTCCGCCTCCAGAGCACGACGACCATCGGCATCGTCGACCTCGGCGAGCATCGAGCCGTAGTAGCGCTGGATGCGCGAGAGTTCGCGCTCGAGCGCATGTTGAGTTGTCGCAGCTTGCTTCTTGATCTCCGGCTGCAAACGTGTCTCCAGACTCCCGAGCATTCGACCGACGAGTTCTCCATGATCACGCACCGCGACCTCATCAAGCGCAGTCCCGTATTCTGGCCGCTCGGCCGTCGGCTGACCCGCGACCCGTTCGCAGTCCTGAACGACATCGGAACCCAGCGTCGCTCCTGTGCTCAGGTCGAACAGGTCACTCTCGACCAAAAGCTCCCGTACCTCCGCACCAGCACGCACAACCACGCGGGCTGTGAGGCGGCCGATCCGATGCCTGGCGTGCCGGACCTCCTGCGTCACCACGCGACCGCTCCGTATCGGAGCCGCCACGGGAACGGACGTGCCGACGGACGCCGTCGCATCGCCAACCCATCCCATGTGCAGTCGAGATCCTCGCCGTCGAACCGCGGTGATGAGTTGGTTCACGAATGCACTCCCGACGATTGCCAGTTCGGCATGTTCGTCTTCGGCCAGCGCCTCGGCTGACAGTGCCAGCCGAATGGCCGAACGACGGCCGAAGGCAGAACGATCGCTGGCGGGTACGGAGAGCTGCAGCAGACCGGGAGCGAACGCGGTCAGCGTGGCGCCAGAGAGCGCGACATAGCGATCGAGGAGGGCGAGGACGCGCGCATCCTGAAGCGGTTGGTCACCGAAGTCATGACTACGTGCAAGCTCGTCGCTCATGCAACGTTATCGCGGGAGTTCGGCGTCCAGGCGCACGAGCAACATGGGGAGTCGGTCGGCCTGCACGGTGAGGTGGACGGCGCGTCCGCGATTCGTCGCGCCCGCAATGTTCACGAGTGCGCCGTACTCTTCCGAATGTTCGCCATCGGCAACATCCGCGCCTTCCAGCGCCTCCATGATTTCATTGACATGCAGCACGAGGTGTTCGCGCATGGCTTCGACCCCTTCGACCTGGGCGAGGTGCTTCGTCCCGTAACCGAGTCGCACGCGAGCGGGGATGGTGAGATGCGCGAACTCTCGCGCGAGTCGCGTTGCGCTGTCATTGCTGCTCAGCTCCGAGTTCAGGCGCTCCTGTTCCATGCCGGCCTCTCTGCTCCGCACGATGTCCGCGCCCATACGCTCCACCGCGTCATCGAACGCTCCGTCATCTTCGGCCGAGAGGAACTCGGCGGCGAGGCGTTGCTCCAGGGTCTCCGATCCACCGAAGTCGCCAAGGATGACATCGAGTTCGCCGACGACCAGTTCGAACAGTCGGATCTTCTCGTCCAGCAATCGCAGGATGTGCGCTTCGATCGTTCCGTGCGCCGCCAGGTTGATGATGTACGCGTCCCGCGTCTGCCCGATGCGATGAATGCGTCCGATGCGTTGCTCGACCACCATCGGGTTCCATGGCAGCTCGTAGTTCACGAGCACGTTGCAGAATTGCAGGTTGAGGCCCTCGGTACCGGCGCGCGTCGACACGAAGACTCCGCTTCCCGCTGCCTTGAAGGCCTGCAAGCGCCTCGCGCGATCGTGGCGCGACAGCCCGCCCTGATAGAGGATGGGCTGGCGTCCGTGTGCGCGGACGCGCTGGGCGATCACCTGGAGCGTGGGCAGGTGCTCGGAGAAGACGATGACTTGTTCGCGGTGCTGATTCAGCACGGTGTCAAGGGCATCGAGCTTGGCGTTCCCGGAGATCGCTGCCGCGGTGCCCGCGAGGCCCAGTGCCTTCTTGCGGTACGCCGGGGTCACGAGTTCCCCTTCGGCGAAGCGTTCGAGCGACTTGCCGAGCGACGCGGTCGATGAGCATAGCCGCTGGCACAGGCGGATGACCTCAAGCGCCTGGATACCCTTGCCCGTTCGCCTCGGACGACGACGACGATCTCCCGTGGCTTCGGCGAACGACTGCTCGATGAAGCCCTTGGCGTATAGCTCGCGCAGGAACGACACGGTCGCGCCATAAAGCGACGCTTCCTGACGTGTGAGCCTGACGTTCGGGTGCACGGGGATGCGCCGAGGCAGTGCAAGCGCCTGCGCGACACTCGAGCGCCGCGTGCGCACCATGACTTCCGAGGTGAGCTCGCGGAGTTGCTCCGGCGATCGCACGCGTCGACGATCGTTCATCGCGAGGTGCCGAGCGGAGAACTCGCGCCACGTGCCCAGCTGCCCTGGTCGCAACAGCGTGATGAGGTTGTACAGCTCGCGCAGGTCGTTCTGCAGCGGCGTCGCCGTGAGCAGCAGGATGAAGTTGCGCTCGATCTTCGAGATGAACTCGTAGGTGGAGCTCTTGTGGTTCTTGACCTTGTGCGCCTCGTCGAGGATCACCAGGTCCCACGTTTCTTCGAGGATCGCCCGTTGATGGTGCTCGCGAACGGCTCGATGATAGGAGACGATGGCGCGAGGGGTCCGGCGCCAGTCGTCGGGCACCTGCGGCGTCTCGAACCTCTCGAAGAACTTGGACTCGAGCTCGCCTTGCCATTGGTCGACGAGGGCTGCGGGCGTGAGGATCAGGATGCGCCGCGCGAGGCCGCGCACCGCCAACTCCTTGAGGATGATGCCGGCTTCGATGGTCTTGCCGAGGCCCACCTCATCAGCGAGGATGGCGCGACCGCCCATGGTGCGCAGAACCCGCTGGGCGACGTCGATCTGGTGGGGCAGCTCCTTGATGGCGTTGGCGTCGAGTGCGATCAGCGACTCGAAGCCCGGAACCAGTGCAAGCTCCTCGGCGGCGCGGCGAAGCGAGAACCATGCCTCGCCGTCAGGCGGCGTGCCGAGAGCGCGCGAAAAGGCCGCGAGGGACTTCTCGTCGATGCTCCACAGCCCGGCCGCGTTTGTCACGCGATCTCAGGCTGGAGCGACCACTGGAGCCACTGACGTGAACCGGGCGACCAGCGCGTCGAGCCCGACGTTTTCAGCGATCTCGTCGTGCGGGATGAGCAGGTAGCGCCACGGCTTGCCACCATGGGCCGCGGTGAAGCCGGTGGCATGTATGCACCACGAGCGCGCCACCTCCCGCTTGAGCAGCACCTCGGCCACCTCGAGGTCCCTCCGCGCCTTTACCTCGATCATCAGGATCTCCCGCTCCGTCTCCGCCACGAAGTCCGGTTGATATTCGGCCATACCCGCACCGCTCCGGTAGTGCATCTGGAACTGCCCTCGCACGGGTTTCATCCACTTGAGTGCGTCGCGCTCGAGGATCACCGCGAGCCGGCGCTCGGGATCGGAGTCGAACTTCTGTTCGGGATACAGGCAGCGCGCGAACCCGGTGAACAGGTATTTCCCGATGTTCGCCCGGTCGGCAGGCGCGACCCGGTAGTCGACGATGTGTTCCCGGACGGCAGTAAACGCACTCTGACGAAGGGGCGTGAGTCCGCGACTGACCACGACGTCATAGCCCTCGCTCGACTCCTCGTGGAATTGGGGCACCATCTGCGCATGCACGAACTGCCCGACTTGCCGCTGGTGATAGCGCAGCACCTTGCTCACCTGGTCGTCGGGGAGATACGTACGGAGGTGCGTCACCACCTGTCCCGCGAGATCGTAGAGCAGGTCGGCCTGGTCGTCGTACGACACATCATCGTAGTCGACGAGGGCACTCACGACATAGTCTTCGGCGCGTCGCTCCTCGGCGCTCCCCTCCCCGACGACGAGCCGGTCGATCACGCCGGTGCGCAGGTGCTGGATCCACAGGTCGTCCGACACGGGCTGCAGGCGCAAGTTGGCCAATTCCAGCGTGAAGGGCTGGAAGCCCGCCGAGATGTTGCCGCGAGGTACGAGAAGGATGCGGGGGATATCGATGGTCCGCTCTACGAAGACAGTGGCCGCCTTCGCCACGACGCTCCTCACGTCAGGGCGTCCATTGTCCATGGCGAGTTCGGTCTGCAGCGGTGCCATGGCAGTTTCCACGGCACGCACGATCTCGGACTGGACATCGTCCCGCGTGAGGTACCCCGATTGCGGCAGGGCCTCGGTGCTGTTCGCCCGCCGTTCGATCTCCTCCCGAACGAGCTGTGCGATGCGTCGCTCGGCGGGCGTTGCGAACGACACCGGGCCCCGCCTTTCGCCGGGTTCACCGTGAGTTTCTGCCGACGCGGAGCGACCTCGATCGCCGCCGCCAGCTTCCGTCACGCCGGACCCGCTCGCGCCAGAGAGCGCCGATCCGGAGTCCAGTGTCGTTGCTGCTTGCGGCCCGTGCCCGCCGAGTTCGATCATCACACGCGGTACCGACACGATCGTCTGGAGACGGGTCCCCAGCTCAGCCGGGTCGAGCACCACACTCGTCATGCGGATCGGCGAATCCGGCCGCCCGGCCTCGTCCACGATCTCCTGAAAGCGATCATGGGCCACGATGTTGAGCCGATCGACCGCGGCCACACCGGTCCGCATCCCGTACGGCAGCCGAAGCCCTCGACCGATGGACTGCTCGATGAGCACTCGCGCGTTGGCGGCGCGCAGCGGCACGATCGTGTAGAGGTTGGTGACGTCCCACCCCTCCTTGAGCATGTTGACGTGGATGACGATCTCCGTCGGCTCGTCGCCTTGCTCGATGCGCAGGAGGCGCTCGATCATCTGCTCCTCCTCGGCGCCGGTCCTGCTGGAGTCGACCTGGATCGCCCGGCCCTTGTAGCGTCCGTCGAAGAACGCGTCGGACTCGATCGTCTCCAGCAGGTGCCTTGCATGCGTGGTATCGCGCGCGATCACGAGCAGGAACGGCTTCACCACCTGCTTGCCGGCTTCGCGCGCATAGGTCTCCAGTTCCACCTTCACGCGTTCGTGCAGCCGGATCCCGTCCTCGAGCTTGAGGCGTTCGATCTCCTCGGGCGCCATGCCGGCCGGGTTGAAATCCTTGCGCGTGACCACCGCGGGCTCCTTCACGAAGCCGTCGGCCATGGCGCGACCCAGCGGGTAGTCGAACACCACGTTCCGGAACGGCGTGGTGCCCTTCGACGACTCCACATACGGCGTCGCGGTCAGTTCGAGCCCGAGGACCGGCTTGAGTTCATTGATCGCTTTCACGCCCGCCGACGCTCGGTAGCGATGCGACTCGTCCATGATGAGCACGAGGTTCGGCAGCGCCGCGAGGTAGTCGAAGTAGCTCTGGCCGATGTACTCCGAGAGCCGCTTGATGCGCGGCGCTTTCCCGCCGCGAACTTCCGACGTGATCTTCGAGATGTTGAAGATGTTGACCTTGCACCTGATGGTCTCGTCGAACAGGGTGCCCGCCCGGAGTTCGTAGTTGTCGCCGGTAATGATCTCCGGCGCCGACGTCGCGAACTCGGCGATCCCCTTGAACACGTACTTGGGCGTGTTCGGCGTAAAGTCCGCCATCAGCTTGCGGTAGATCGTGAGGTTCGGCGCGAGGACGAAAAAGTTGTCGATGCCGTGGGCGAGGTGCAGGTAACTGATGAACGCGCCCATCAGGCGCGTCTTGCCTACACCGGTCGCCAGGGCGAAGCAATACGACGGGAAGTCACGCTCGAAATCGGCGAACGACGAGAACTCCCCCTGGATCACTCGCAGGGCCGCACCGAGATCAGCGGACTTTGACGGCGGGACGACCTCCACCAGCCGATCCAGAATCTCGAGTGACCTGCGTTGCGGCGGGCGGAGGCTCAGCCGCCCCGCCACCGTGTTCACGTGACGGTTCACTGGTCGGCCTCCTTCGTCGGGCGAGGCAGCGACCGGATCGCCTCGTTGATCTCCTCGAGGTTCCGACGCTCCGCGTCCTGCTCGGCCTCCACGCGACGACGCTCGGTGAACTGCTCGTATTCGTCGCTCGCATGTTGCTCAGCGGCAGCGTGCGACACCGAGCCTGCGCCTCCGAGCACCGCGCGATCGTTGAACCGCAGAAAATCATCGAGGCGCTGCTCCCAGTCGCGCAGGAACACCTGCTTTCGTCGCTTCGCCTGGTCTTCGGCGAAATCCAGGAACATCACGACGATTCGATTGAGGCCGTCGATCTCATCTTCGCGCAGGTAGTTCTTCGCGACCGTCACGTCTCCTTTCCGCACCACCTCTCCTTTCCACGACGTGAGCCCCATGTTCGGGAGCGCGTGGTCCGCGCGTTCGACGATCAGCTCGGCGGCCGTCTTCCCGGTGGCGGCAAAGTGCAGCTTGTTCTGCAGGATCTGGAAAGTCCGCTGAGTGTTGGCCGCCGAGGGGGCGTAGTCCGCCGCAAGGGCGATGATGTCTCGCACCCGCAGGTACATCCGGCGCTCGCTGGCCCGGATGTCGCGGATGCGTTCGAGGAGTTCGTCGAAGTAGTCCGGAACGTCTGGGCCGGGGGGATTCCGAAGCCGCTCGTCATCGAGCACGAAGCCCTTGACGAGGTACTCCGCGAGCCGCGCGGTGGCCCATTGTCGGAACAGCGTGCCGCGACTGGACCGCACGCGATATCCGACGGCGATGACCGCCTCGAGGTTGTAGTGCTGAATCGACCGACTGACCTGCCGAGCTCCCTCCGTTCGAACTATCAACCAGGAGTTGATAGTTGCCCCTTCGTCGAGTTCGTTCTCCTCATAAAGCTCTACCAGATGGGCATTTACGTTCTGGACAGACGTCTGGTACAGCTCGGCCATCTGGGCCTGGGTAAGCCAGACGGTCCCCCCAGCCAGCCGCACTTCGACGCGCGTTCGGTCGTCGGCGGTCTGGTAGAGGATGATCTCCGTGCCCGGCGGGCCCTGCGGATTCGTCACGCGGGCTCCCCAGCGAACAGGTCCTGCTGTCCTTCCTTGGGAGGTGCCGGAGGAAGGTCAGCCACGGCGAGGCTGTAGTCGTCGCGGCCCCACTCACAGCGCGAGAGCACGTGCGTGGGGATCTTGCGAACGGTCAGGTTGGGCCAGCCGTCGGCCTTGCCGCGAAAGGCCGAACACAGGACCAGGAGCGTGCGCTCGGGCCCGACCTCGTCGCTCAGTTGCTGGAGTTGATCACGGTTGAGGTTCGCGGTGGTGACGTAGAGGAAGTCGCGTTCAGTGGACTGGCCCTGCTGCCACCAGGTTGTCTCGCTCGGCGCGTACGTAAAGCCTTCGAGCTTGCAGAGGGCTTCGGCGAGCATGGCCGCATTGTATTGCTTGTTTATGACTGGGTTGCCCCACGAGTCCAGCTCGATGAGCGATGGGGCGAGGCGGTAGTAGCGGAAGCCGCCGCCGCCTTTCCAGTTGGCGTCTTTGGTGATGCCGCCGGGGTCCTGACCATCGATGACCTTCTTGAGGCGCGGGATGATGTGGGTGTGGGCGTGTTCGCCCATTTCGATCATGATCCAGCGGCGGCCCATCTTGTGCGCCACCGCGCCGGTGGTGCCGGAGCCGGCGAAGGAGTCCAGGACGAGGTCCCCGGGGTTGCTCGCGATGTGAATGACTCTCGAGAGCAACCCTTCCGGTTTAGGCGTTGCAAACGGCTCGATGTGAGGGAGCAGCTTTCGCAGGTGATCGCGCTTGGCGTCTTGGTTGGATCCGACTTCGGTGGCCGGCCACCACGAGCGCGGCACGACACCGACCTGAACCTCCGAGAGGTAGCGCTTGATCACCGGCATGCTATTTCCGCGTGCGCCAAAGTACACCCGCCCCTCAGCTCGAGCCGCTTCGAAGGTCTGCGGGGAAAACCGCCAGTAGTTGCCAACTGGCGGCGTGACAACTCTTCCCGAAGGCAACGCTATCTCGAAGCGGGCGCTTGCCGATCCGCTCTTCGCGGTTCCGTTGTCGCCTTGAAGCCACGGCCCTCTTGGGTCGTTGTCGGGATTGCGGTAGCGAGCCTCCTGCTCCGGCGTCCTCGGCAGGAGATTCCGCGCATTTCGCCACTCATCGCGATCCTTTGCATAGACAAGTACGTGGTCGTGAGCCGACGACATATCGGTATCGCCTCGCCTCCCTTGATCCTTCTCCCACGCGATGGATGTCACGAAGTTGGCTCGCCCACAGACTTCGTCACATACGACCTTCAGGTAGTGACACTCATTGTCGTCTATTGTAATCCACAGCGAGCCGGCGGGCTTGAGCAGCCGGAAGAGCAGATCAACACGGTCACGGACGAGAGACAGCCACAATGAGTGCTCGAGCCCGTCGTCGTAGTGCTCGAACGCACTCCCTGTGTTGTACGGCGGGTCGATGAAGATGCACGTCACTTTACCCGCGAACTCCTGCTCCAGCGCCTTGAGCGCGAGCAGGTTGTCGCCAAAGATCAACCGGTTATCGAAGATCTCGCTCTCGCTCGTGCGGTGCGGCGCGTGATACGAGCGCTCGGGGTCCTCCAGCAGGACGCGCGGCTCGAGGCGTGGCCGGTGCTCCTTCCCCACCCACGTCAGCTCCAGCCGCGGCTTGCGTCCATTCGTCACGCTTCTGCTCCAGGCATCATGCCGTCACCGTCCATCGAATCGTGAACAACCGCTCGAGGCGCGACGACTGGTCGAGCCTCGCCTCCACATCGGCCAACAACGCATCGCGGCGCTGCTCGATTTCGTCCTGCGCCTCGAACAACCGCTTGCGCTTCTCGTTGCGCGACGACTCGATGGCCTGCACGCGTTTGCGTGCCGCCAGCTTGTCCTCGAGCGTGAGGGCCGCCGTCGCCCCCTTCCGCACCTCCTTGATCTGCCGCTCCAGCTCCTTGATCTCCCGCTCCAGCCCGAGCTTGAGGTCATCGGCCCAGTCATCGAGCTTGGTCGACTCGGCGTCGAGGAACTGCGCGTTCCGCGTGGAAATGTCCAGCTGCACGTCGGCCTGTCGCCGAGCCTCGTCCGCACTGAGCGCCGCTGCCACGTCAGGTGGAATGTCACATGGGCCACTGACACTCGCATCAAGGCGAAGCATACGCCCGAGCGCGTCGACGTCCAGCCGCGTACCGTCATCGACGCGCGCCGCGAACATCATGTGGTCCTCGGCTCGATCGAGCGACTCCACCGACAGCAGCGACGCCAGGAGCCAACCGGACTTCCCTACCATCCCCTCGACCGCCGAGATGCGTCCCTGTCGCGGATCATAGCGAAAGGAAATCGCCGCCGCCGGGTACAGCTCGCGCGCCTTTGCCTGCTCCACCACCCACTCGGCGAGGGGAGACCCGAGCCGATACAGGTGCGCCTCACCCGATCGCCGCGGGAGCTCGTAGCGCCCCGCGGAAATCGAGCCGCTCGGCGCATCTTCGAGGTCGAACACGCCATCGCCGAGATGCGTCGCGCGCTCGCCCAGTTCGTGGCGGGTGAGTGTCATCAGCATGTCCTCGAACCGATCCCGCTGGGCCACAGATGACTCGTTGCGCATCCTGAGTCGCTCGCGCACCTCCTCGTCGAAGTGTTCGAGCAGCTTGCGCCGCGTGTCGGTCATGGCCTCGGTGATCTCGAGGCTCAGCTCCAGTTGCAAGGAATCAAATGCCTTCCGGATCTCCTCCGGGTGCCGGCATGTCTGATAGATCGCGGCGATGCGCTTCTCGAACTCCACACCGGATTCGATCGCGCCCAGCACCTCGTCGCTGGCGCCGAAGATGCCATCGAACAACCTGAACTTCTCGTCGAGCAGTTCGTACACCCGTTGGTCGGCGGCATTCTTGCTGTTGAGGAAGTTCACCACGACCACATCGTGCTTCTGCCCATAGCGGTGGCAGCGACCGATGCGCTGCTCGATGCGTTGCGGGTTCCATGGCAGGTCGTAGTTCACCACCAGGGAGCAGAACTGCAGGTTGATGCCTTCGGCGCCGGCTTCGGTGGCAATCATGATGCGGCCCTGCTCGCGAAACCAGTCGACGAGCGCAGAGCGCATGTCGGCGGCCTTGGCTCCGGTGACCTTGTCGGTACCCTCGTGCTGCGCGAGCCATGCCGCATAGATCGCCCTGGAGCGATCGTCCGTGTTGGATCCATTGAACAGCACGACGTCTTCGCCGTACCCGGCGTCGGCGAGTACACGCTGCAGGTAGTCCTGCGTGCGTCGCGACTCGGTGAAGATGATCGCCTTGTCGCGTGCTCCGAGTTCGCGCAGTTGCGCGAAGGCGATATCGAGCGCCGTGAGGAGCGCCTTGCCCTTGGCGTTGTGCTCGATGCCGCGGGCCAGGGTCGCGAAGGCCTCGAGATCGGCAATTTCCTGCGCGATGGCGGCGCGTACGTCGGGCGGCAGTGGAGCGCGTCCCTCGTCTTCACCCCACTCCTCCTCGGTCTCATCGAGCGCTTCGTAGTCCCGATCCAGTGTCTCGGTAAGTCCGTCGCCGGCGGCATCGTCACCGACCTGCTGCTTCAACCGATCGACGATCGTCTGCAGAGCGCCGGCGATCGCGAATGTGGATGACGCGAGCAGCTTGCGCAGGACGAGCGTGAGCAGGGAGCGCTGGCCCTTTGGCAGGGCCTGGAGGTTGTCGCGCTGCAGATACTCCGACACCAGGTGGTAGAGCCGGTCTTCACTCTCTTCGGGCGAAAACGGCTGCAGGATGGGGCGCCGCTGCGTGTAGGCGATGTACTGCGTGACCTGGCGCCGCAGCGTGCGATGACAGAGCGGGGCAAGACGTGTCTTGAGCGACCGAAATCGTCGATCGTCGCCGAGTGACGCGAACTGTTCGCGAAAGGAGTTCACGTCGCCGAAGGCATGCTCGTCGATGAACGTGACGAGTCCGTAGAGTTCGAGGATCGAGTTCTGGAGTGGCGTCGCCGTCAGGAGCAGCTTGTGCGTGCGGCCGAGTGCGCGCTTGAGGGAGTTGGCGATGACGTTGGACGGCTTGTAGACGTTGCGGAGGCGATGTGCTTCGTCGAACACCGCCAGGTCCCACGGCGTCCGGCTGACGTCGGTTTCTTTGCTGCGCGCGAACTGGTACGAGCAGATGAGAACGTGCGTGGGGTCGTCGAAGGGTGGGCGGGCGAGCTTCACCGCATCGTTGAAGGACTTTGCGTCGAGGATGCGGCAGGGCAGCGCGAACTTCTCGGTCAGCTCCTGATGCCATTGCTTCCGGAGATTGGCCGGTGTCACCACCAGAATGCGCCGCTTGCGTTCGGCCCAGCGCTGCAGGATCACGAGGCCAGCTTCGATGGTCTTGCCCAGCCCGACTTCGTCGGCGAGGAGAGCGCCCTTGGAGAGGGGAGAGTTGAACGCGAAGAGGGCGGCGTCGACCTGATGCGGATTGAGGTCGACCTGCGCATCCACCAGCGCACCGGCCAGGCGGGCGTCACTCCCCGACGGGAAGCGCCGCGTCAGTTCATGAGCGAGGTACTTGGCCTGGTGATCGGTGATGGTCATCGACGGCCCAATCTACGTTTCGTCCTTGGGTTGGGGAGTCTGGCCGGTTGTCACTGCATCACCACCACGCGAGTTTGACCAGCCTTCCTTGCAACCCGCGGCACCGAGTGAGAATCGCAACTGGTCGGCGCATCCCTGACGCACACGGGCGCGGACTCACACGTCCGCGTTGCCGCGGCCAAGTCCCATTGTCTTCCTTCTCAACAGCCAATCTCATGTCACTTCGTGAACGACACCTGGACTACCTGATCGCCGAGGAGTTTGAGTCTTCTGTCGCCTTCGCGACCTGGGTAGCCGAGAAGGCATTTGGGCAGGGCACGCTGCCAGGGGACGACCCGTCGTGCCGAGCCGAGGTCGGTCATTTTCGTGCGTCGGGAGAGACCGACATCCTGGTGACGCTGACCTGGCAATCGGGCGAGAAGGCTGTCATTCACATCGAGGACAAGCTGACCGCGAATCCTCAGCCTGAACAGGCGCTCCGGTACGCGAAGGACATCAAGGCGTCAGCCGAGCGCGCGGTGAGCCTTCTCATGGCGCCCGACGCGTGGATGCTCCGCCATACGTCCGAAAGCGATCTCTTTGACTGCTGCATCTCCTTCGAGGAAGTGGCCGCGCACCTGGGCACCCGCGCACAGGACCTGGAGGAGAACGGAAGCGTGGCGAGCCTGGAACTTGCCCGCCGCCTTCGTTGCCGGCAGCAGCTTTTCGATGTGAGGCAGCGAATCCAGCGCGCCGTCGCAGCCATCGGAGCACGTGACATCGACGACTGGAACGCCGACGCCGCAGATGTGATCGCGGCGGTGAACGACATCAAGCTTGAAGTGGCACCACGACAACGGACCACCGGAGCCGCGAAACGAGGTCGCCACATCCGCTTCAATGAGCGGATGCTGCCGAGTGCTTCGGGACACGAGGTCACCTTGCAGCTCAAGACGAAAGAGGCGCAACCTGGCCGCGTCTCGCTCCAGGTGCCGGAGAACGGCACGAACTCGGCGCTGCGGAGCAGTGCGGCCGCGGCCGGCTTCACGGCAGGGGCCACGGGTACGAACACCCTGCTGATTGACGCGACCACCCCTGCACTTCGCGACCTCGACCTGCAGCGCCCGGTGCGCGATCAGGTTGATCGCCTCGAGGCCGCGGCGAGCGCCGCCCAACAGATCATCGTATGGTGGCAACGCGAGGGATGTCGGATGTGATCTAACCGGACATCCGGCCGAACAACACATCGACGTTGACGTCGTCTGATGGGACGCGTCCGCGATCCGGGATCGAGGACGTGGCGCGAGCAGGGTGACGGAAGGGAACGCGCGGACCGCTGGATCCGGGGTTTGCCAATGCGTGCGCCCGGCTGCAACGTTTCCAGAGTCCCCGATTGCTCGACACGCGTCAACCCACCGTCCCAGAGAGACGATGTTCATCTCGCGTCCGCTGCTCCTCGCTCCCCTGGCCGCGGCCGTGGTGGCCGTGCCCACCACGCGGCTTGCCGACTCGAGTGCGCCAGTGCCGCTCGTTGCCCTGGCGCCGCACGTGCACGACCACCTCCGCGACGACGTTCCACTCGCGCTCGACTCCGCGCTCCTCGCCGGGTACCGCTGGCGCAACATCGGCCCCGACCGTGGCGGCCGCTCCATTGCCGCCTCGGGCGTGAAGGGCCGACGGAACGAAGCGTACTTTGGCGCGGTCGGCGGCGGCCTGTGGAAGACGACCGACGGCGGCGACACATGGGCGCCCGTCACCGACGGCCAGATCCGCAGCGCGTCGGTGGGCGCCGTGGCCGTCAGCGAGACCAACCCCGACGTGGTCTACATCGGGATGGGCGAGACGTGTATCCGCGGCAACATCATGCCGGGCGATGGCGTGTACAAGAGCTCCGATGCCGGCAAGACGTGGACGCACGTGGGCTTTCGCGAGTCGCAGGCCATCGCAAAGATCCGCATCCATCCCACGAATCCCGAGATCGTGTTCGTCGCCTCGTTCGGCAAGTACAGCGTGCCAAGCGAGGAGCGCGGCGTCTTCAAGAGCACCGACGGCGGTCGGTCGTGGCGCCGAGTGTTGTTCCGTGACGGCAAGGCCGGGGCGATCGACCTGTCGATCGACCGCACCAACCCCAACGTGATGTATGCGTCGCTCTGGGAGGCGTACCGGAAGGAATACCAGATGTCGAGCGGCGGTCCGTCGAGTGGGCTGTTCAAGTCCACTGACGGTGGCGAGAGTTGGACCGAGATCACGCGCAACCCGGGCATGCCGACGGGCCTCGTGGGACGCATCGGTGTCGCCGTGTCGCCGGTGAACCCGAACCGCGTGTTCGCACTCGTTGAGAACGAGAAGGGCGGCCTGTTCCGCAGTGAAGACGCGGGCGCTACGTGGGCGCTCATCAACAGCGATCGCAACATCCGGCAACGGGCGTTCTACTACACGCACGTCACCGCCGACACGAAGAACGCCGACGTAGTATGGTTGCAGAACGTGAGCCAGTATCGATCGACCGACGGTGGCAAGACGCTCGTGAATACGGGCAACGGCACGCACGGCGACTTCCACGACATGTGGATCGATCCGGACGACGCTACGCACCTCGTGATCGGCAACGACGGCGGCGGCGCCATCACGACGAACACGGGCGGGCGGTGGTCCGACCAGGACTTCCCCACTGCGCAGTGGTACCACGCGATCACCACGGCCCACGTGCCGTATCACGTGTGCGGTTCCCAGCAGGACAACAGCACGCTGTGTATTCCGTTCAACTGGAACGCCGCCGCGTTCGGTCTGGGAACCGGCGGTCGGCGCGGCGGTGGCGGCGGCGCCGGAGGACCGGCGCGCGATATCACCTCGGGCGGTATGGCCGTGTCCTATCAGGCAGGTGGTGGCGAGCCGGGGTACATCGCCCCGGACCCCCGCGATCCCGACCTGTTCTACTCGGGCACGAACAACGGCGCGTACGTCGACAAGTTCAATCGAAGGCTCAATACGTCGCGGGAAGTGAATCCCTATCCATGGTTCTACTCTGGCGAGCCCTCGAAGGAGATCAAGGAGCGCTGGCAGTGGACGTTCCCGATCATCTTCTCCAAGGCCGACCCTTCGCTCCTGTTCGTGTCGTCGCAGCGCCTGTGGGGCACGCGTGACGGCGGCAAGACGTGGATGAAGCTCTCCGGCGACCTCACGCGCCACGCGCCGGAGACGCAGGAGAAGTCCGGCGGCCCGATCACCGGCGATATGAACGGCCCCGAGGTGTACGGCGTGATCTTCTCCGTGGGCCCCGGCAAGAAGGACGCGAACCTCATCTGGACGGGCTCAGACGACGGCCTGGTGCACGTGACGCGCGACTTCGGGAAGACGTGGCGCAACGTGACGCCGCCCGACATGCCCGACTTCGGCCGCGTGAGCCAGATCGATGCGTCGGTGTTCTCGCCGGGCACGGCGAACATCTCGGTGCGCAAGCCACTGCTCAACGATCTGCGCCCATACATCTTCAGGACCACGGACTTCGGGCGCACGTGGACGAAGATCGTGAACGGCATCCGCGAGGACGCCTATGTTCACGCGGTCCGCGAAGACCCGACGCGTCGCGGCCTGCTGTACGCCGCCACGCAACACGGCGTCTACATCTCGTATGACGACGGAGCGAACTGGAGTGAACTCAACCCGGGACTACCCGACGTTCCCGTGGCCGACCTCATCGTCGAAGGCAACGAGCTGGTCATCGCCACGCACGGTCGCAGCTTCTGGGTGCTCGACAACATCGCCCCGCTGCGTCAATACGAGCCCGCGGTGCTGGCGAAGGACGCACACATGTTCACGCCACCGCCGGCGGTGCGCTCGGGCCCGGGTGCCGTGTTGAGCTGGTGGCTCAAGGCGCCGGCAAAGCGCGCCGTGCTCGAGATCATGGATTCCACCGGCGCCGTGCTGCGATCCTGGGAGAATGACACGACGCCACCGCGTCGCGACTCAACCAACGCGCCGCAAGGCGGTGGTCGCTTTGGCGCACCGCCTCCGCTCTCCAACGTGGCAGGCATGAACCGTTTGGCCTGGGACGGACGCTCGGCGAGCGCCAGCAGCTTTCCGGGAATGATCCTCTGGGGCGCGGGCACCAACGGCCCGGCGTTGCCTCCCGGACGCTATACCGCGCGCCTCACCGCCGACGCGCACACGGTGAGCGCTCCCCTCGTGGTGCGCCGCAATCCGTGGCTCACCGACGTCACCGACGCCGACTTGCGCGCGCAGTACCTGTTTGGCCGTCAGGTGCGCGACAAGGTGACCGAGGCGAACAACGCAGTCATCGCCATTCGCCGCGTGAAGTCACAGCTCGACGATCGCCTGAAGAAGTCCGATGACGCGGCCCTGAAAGCGAAGGGAGAGACGCTGCGGACAAATTCCTCGCAAGTGGAGGAGAACGTGTACCAGGTGCGCAACCAGAGCGGCCAGGATCCGCTCAACTTCCCGATCAAGGTGAACAACCGGCTCGCGAACCTGCTGTCGATGTCGGAGCGCGGTGACGGGCGGCCCACCACCTACATGCCGGAGATCTTTGGGATTCTCGAGACCGAACTCAAGGGCTACACGACACGCCTGGCCGAGGTGTGGCGGGTGGATCTGGCCGCGGTGAACGCGGAACTGGCTCGGCTCCGTCTCCCGCGGATCGATCCGGCCTGCGCCAGGAGCGAGGGGTGCAATTTGATGTAGTGCGGCCGAGCGTCATGCGCGGGCGCGGGTGTGTGCGAGGTGAGGCAAACTGTCAACAGCATGCAGCCAGCAGAGCTCGTCGGCCTCGATGCCGTCCTCATCCGCATGATCGGCATTGACAGGTGAACACGACGCGCCTACACTCGGCGCGTCGCGTTCACGGGGTGGAGGAATGGAGAGAGAGAGAGAGAGAGGACGGGAGAGGGAGAGCAGGCTCGGCCGTGGGGTGGGCGATACTGGGCATACCGCAGGCTTCTGTGGCTACCGTGGGTGGTAGCCTGTGTCGGCGACGCGCCACCGCAGCGCTCGCTGTCCGTTGATCCCGCAGCGCTCGTGATGAGCGCCGACTCCGTCCTCGAGTTCGCGACGGAATACGAAGTGCGGCTGATCCGGGTCACCAGGACTCGCACCGACTCGAGTCCCGCCCGACGACTCAGGATGACTCGGCGTCGCGACCCCCGTGGTGGCTGGCTTACCACGATCGCGCATGCGCCGGCCACGTGGGCGGCCCCAGCCACATCAGACTCACTGCCCGCCAGCCTCGAGCTGAGCGATGCGTTCGGCGACGTGGTCGTGCGCAACGCCAGGGGCGAGGCGCTCGATCTGAACCCGGCGTGGCGACAGGCGCCAACGGGTGCGCCGGCGCCTGCGGCCGCGAAGTACGTCCCCCAGCTGTTCCGGTCCAAGCCGTCCGCGAGCGCTCCGTCGAGCCGAGCGGTCGATCCCGATGCGTGGTTAGGCAGCGTGGTGTATCAGAAAGGATCCGGTGCCTCGGTGCGGGATCTGTTGGCCGCGGGGGCGGCCAGGGTCACCGCGCGTGGTGGGTATGACCGGTACGTGCTGCCCATCGGATCGCGTCTGCTGGAAGTTTCGGTCGATCCTGGCAGCGGGGTGGTGGTGGAGGAGAATCTGATCGATCGTCAGCAGCTCGTGGCGCGGACGCACTATGGCTACCAGGCGATTCGTGGTGGGGAACTCGTGCGCACGTACTCGCGGCACGAGACGGCGGATCCCGGTGGGGGAGCAACGCGCCGCACCGTGGAGATTCGCCTGATCAATCCTGTGCTTCGCCGCGTATCCGGAGACTACCGATGATCGCCTCCCGAATGCTGAGCGCCCGCGCGGCGTTCGCGATGGCCGTCGCGCTGGCGTCGCGTACAGCGGACGCGCAGCAGCGCATTGGCCTGATTCATGGGTTCAACTCGTCAGGCAGCACATGGCAACTCACCGAGCAGCGCCTGGTGCAGGAGTTTGGCTCGCGCATCCAGGTGTATCGGCCGAACCTGCCCGACAATTCGACATACGAGGCGCAGGGCGTGGTGCTGGCGTACAATACCGCCGGGTGGCCGAACGGGGGCATCTTCGTGGGGCACAGCAACGGAGGCATCGCCAGCCGCATGGCGAGTCGGTATTCCCCGGCGACGCACCGAGGCATCGTGACGGTGGGCACCCCGCACGGCGGTGCGCCGCTGTTCGGCAACGCAGGTGCGGTGGCCGGGCTCGTGATGAGCACGGGGGTGGAACTCGCGCACCCGATCAGCCACTTCAATACCATCCTGGGTGGAGCGGACAACCAGACGACGCTGGTGTGGATCGAAGCGCTGACCTACACTGGCGTGTTGGCGCAGGCCACGGCCTTCGTCGTGGATGGATTCCTCGGGTTGATGAGCGGTGAACTCCGCACCCAGATGGCACCGGGGTCGGCCTTCAACGCGAACCTCAATCACGATACCACGCTGACGCGAGAGGCCACCGAGATGCCGCAGGGGCGGCACGGGATCATGTCGGTCGTGCCGCAGATCGGCGGGTACTTGTGCGGGCTGTGGATGAGCCAAACGGGCTGTGCCTACGTTCAGTATGCGCTGGCCGATCTGTACGAGGCGACGTACTGGCACTATCTGCTTTATCGCAATCCCGGGAACCTGGCCATGGAGTATCAGGCCCACTTCTTTGCGTTCGAGTGGCTGTACGGGACGATGGCGTTGTGGAATCTGGACGAGGTGTACTGCGAGTTGTACACGGGCGTGCCGTACTCGTGTGTAGGGGATTCGGTAGTGGGGCTGGAGAAGGCGATCTACCCTGGTGGAGGCCTGCTGACCGTTCCCGACGGGCCAAATCATTTCGGTGAGACCTCATCAGATCTCGTCTATCAGCGAATGGCCGGATTGCTGCGTTCCGGAGGTCCACTCGCGGTTCCATAAGCATATGCACTGCGGCCTGTGGCGAGCTGCCCTGCTCGCAATCGCGCTCGCCGGCGCCGAGGGCTGCTCGCGCGAGGGTGTCCTGCCTCCCGGCGACGGAGGGCCCGCCCCGGCGCGGAACCCCGGCGACTACCTATGGTCGGTGCCACTCGTCGGCCAAGGGCTGGCTTCGTTCGACGACTCCAGCGCGTTCTTTCTGGGGCGAAACCACGAAGTCCTTGCCGTGGACAAGCGGAGCGGGCGTGAGCGCTGGCGACGCACGATCGGTGCGCCGGGGGGCGCGACCTTGGGCTTCGGGACAGTGGTCGCGGGCCCGAACGTGGTCGTCACCGATGTGGATCTGTGGGCCTTCGATCGGCGCACGGGTGCCCCCGCGTGGCGCGTGGGGCTGCCGGGGGTAGTGCTGGCCCAGTCGAATCCCACGGCGCACGGTGACACGGTGTTCGGCGGGTCCAGCAACGGCCAGTTTGTCGCGATCGACGCGAGGACCGGCGCAACGATCTGGCGGGTGCAACCGATCTCGGGAGACACTAACGTCGCCTACGACCCGGTCTATGCGCGGGGCCGGGTGTTCGGGTGTCTGTCGAGCGACTGGACCAGTGTGCTGGTTGCCCTCGCCAGCGCCACGGGCACAGTGCTTTGGGAACGCCCACTGCGCGTTCGTCGGCCGCTCCGCACCTCGCGATGCCTCGGGAACGTGGCGGTCGGCGGTGGTCTGGTGATCGTGACGGCGATGGACGACGGCTACGTCCTCGCCGTGGACGAGCTCACCGGGACGGAGCGGTGGCGTGCACCACACGTCGTGCGCGATGATCTTGGCGACACGAGGTTTGCCGCGGTGGTGGGCTCCATCGTGGTGCTGGGCTCATCGTTCGGAACGATCGTCGGGCTGGATCTCGCAACCGGTGCCGAGCGGTGGCGTATGAATACGCAGCGAGGCTCAGCCACCGATCCGCTGGTGGCCGACGACAGCTTGGTCTTCATTACACATGCGGGCGGGCACTTGGCCGCAGTGCGCGCGTCAACGGGCGAAGTCGCCTGGCGAGCCTGCGGGGGCTTCGGCACTCCGGGGCAGTGCACCTACACGGCGGCCGTGGACACCGACCGCCTGTATCACACGGGGTTCGAGGTCGCCTACGCCATCAAGAAGTAGCTTGAGCAATGCGGTCGCCCACCATCGCGTCGAGTTCCAAGCCGCCTGGATCACGAAGTCGCCCGCTCACGATGCGGAAGGGCCAGCACAACGCTGGAAACGCGATCCACTCGCCTCGCCCATCTGGGCCTGCTCGCCCTGACCGGGTGCATCCCGTATGCCGTGGGACAGACTGCGCAGACCGTGGAGCCAGGCAGCATGGTGCTCTCCCAGTCAAGCTTCCTGATGCCGCATGGATACGAGTTGCGCGGCGACTCCGGCCGCAAGTACGCGCCGCGTGGGGGCATGGACCTGGAGTATCGCTACGGCGTCGATGAGGCGATGGACGTGGGCGTTCGGATGCCGAGCCTGAGTGGCCTGATCGTGAACATGAAGCGGCGTCAGTTCGACGAACAGAGCAGCATCTGGCGAGCCTATACCCTCGGCGGCGGGGTCGTGAACGGCGGCAACCACCTGTATGGGGAACTGATCCTGCATGTGTCCGCCTCGGAGCTGGTGCCGAAAGCGATCACGCCATACGGCGCACTGCGCATGAGCCAGGTGGTGCCCCTGCGACGAGGCGCGGTCTCCGACTGGCCGACGATCGGCGTGGCGTTCGGGGCAAAGGTGGGGAATGAGGAGTATGCCTTCATGCCGGAGGTGGGGGTGTTCCACGACCGGTCGGCGCTCGGAATCAATTCCAGACGCATCATCGTGGTGCCGTCACTTTCCATCTCCCGGCGACAAACGAGGGCTCGCCGGGACTAACAGCGGTATGCCAGCTACTGCCGGGACAGCCCGCGACACGCTTGCCGGCGCTGAAGGGGCGCGAAGCCTGCGTTCCGAGGCTCTGTGGATCCTTCCCCGGGTTCCACCGTCGAGGGGAGCACTGCGGTCAGGTTAGTTTACCCGGTGCCGCGCGCGTTCGGACTTGAGCGCGCGCGACCTGCATCGTTCCCCGGGCCTCCTCTCGCTTCGCGTGACCCTACTTTCGCTTGCCGGCGTCGGCGTTTCCTTCGGCGCCACGGAACTCTTCAAGAACGTCACGTTCACCGTCGGCGAAGGCGAACGGTGGGGCGTGATCGGCCGCAACGGCGCGGGCAAGTCGTCGATCTTCAGGCTCATCACCGGCGAACTCAAACCCACGACCGGGAGCGTCGCGCGCAAACCCGGCCTGCGGCATGCGCTGCTGGACCAGCATCGTGCGTTCGAGGGTGCGACGACGGTCTGGGATGCTGGGGCGGCCGCGTGGCGGGAGGTGATTGCACTCGAGCAGCGCCTGGCGGAACAGGCCATCGAGATGGGCGAACTCGGAGATCGAGTCACCGAGGCGTTCCTCGAGCAGTTCGGGCACGATCAGGAGCGGTTCGCGGACCTTGGCGGCTACGTCTACCACGCGCGGGTCGACGCGGTGCTCCAGGGCCTGGGCTTTGACGCCGAGGAGTCGAAGGTGCGCTCGGTGGCCTCGCTCTCTGGCGGAGAGCGCGGGCGTGTCGGCCTCGCCGCACAGCTCATCGCACCGGCCGACCTGCTCCTGCTCGACGAGCCGACGAACCACCTCGATCTGGACACGACGACGTGGCTTCAGGAGTGGCTCCTCGAGGCGAACGAAACGGTCATCGTGGTCTCGCACGACCGTGCGTTCCTCGACGCGATTGCCACGCACATCGTGCATGTGGAAGGGCGGACGAGCGAGTGGTACAAGGGGAACTACTCCCAGTTTGTCCCGCAGCGCGCCGAACGGCGCCTGACGAGAGAACGGGAGCTGGAGCGGCAACGCGCCTACGTGAAGAAGGAGGAGGAGTACATCCGTCGCAACATTGCAGGGGTGAACTCGTTCCAGGCCAAGGGCAAGCGCAAGCGACTGGAGCGGCTGCCGCGGCTCGCGCCGCCGCCGGGAGATCCGGCGGCGATGTCGCTCCAGTTCGAGCCGGCCGAACGGGGTGGCGATCAGGTGATCGCGATCCGGGATCTGCGCGTGGAAGTGCCGGGCCGAGTGCTCGTGAAGGACTTCTCGGCGGTGCTGCGCCGGAACGATTTCGTGGCACTCGTCGGGCCGAACGGCGCCGGCAAGTCCTCGTTCATCTCGACCATCATTGGCGACCGCGCGCCGGCCGGCGGCGAAGCACGGATCGGCGGGTCGATCACGGCGGCGTGGTTCCGGCAGGATCTGGCCGACCTTCCGCTCGACAAGTCACTCTCAGACGCGATCCAGGACAAGCGGCCGCTCTGGAACCGGGGCCAGGTGCAGAACTGCCTGGGCGCCTTTGGATTCAGCGGCGAGGAGATCTTTCGCGAGATCCGGACGCTCTCCGGTGGCGAGCGCGCCCGGATGGCGCTCGCCCTCATGACGCTCTCGCACGCGAACCTGCTGATCCTCGATGAGCCCACCAACCATCTCGACGTCGAGAACATCGAGGTGCTCGAGGATGCGCTCGATGAGTACGAAGGGTCGGTGTTGCTGGTGAGTCACGATCGCGCCTTTCTTCGTGAGGTGGCGACGCGCGTCTGGGCATTCGACGGTGCGCACCTGACGGACTTCGATGGGCCGTTCATCGAATGGGAAGAGCACCGCGCGCGTCGAGCGGCTCCGGTGGGCGCGTAGCCGGGATGTACCGTCCACCGCCCAGAGGTCACGCATGATGAAGAAGTCAGCGCCGAGCCCGGATCAGCCCGCATCGGCGCACATCTCCAGACGCATCGCGGAGCTCGATGACTGGAGGGGAGAGACACTCGCTCGGGTGCGAGCGCTGATCAAGGCTGCCGATCCGGACGTCGTGGAGGAATGGAAGTGGGCCAACCCGGTCTGGTCACACGATGGCATCATCTGCACCGGCGAATCGTACAAGTCGACTGTGAAGCTGACCTTCCCCAAGGGTGCCTCGCTCCCCGACCCCCGGGGCCTCTTCAACGCGAGCCTGGAAGGCCGCGTTCGCCGAGCGATCGACATTCGCGAGGGCGCGGTGGTCGACGCAGCTGCGTTCAAGGCTCTGGTTCGCGCAGCGATCGTGGTCAACAGGCAGGGCAAGGCGCAGCCCGCCAGGAAGTCCACGATGCGGGCCTGACGGCCCCGTGAGCAGAGACGCCATCTGGGACGGGGCCGAATCGCTGCTACTGCGGAATTCCCACTGTCCCGGTCGCCTGCGCCGAGAGGTACGTGACGCCGGCGACGGGTTTCACGGGACAGTAGCCCTGGATCACGCAGAACGAATCGCTGAGTGCCTCGCCGGTGGACCCCTCACCACCGGTGACGGTCCATCGCACGGTGTTCCCGCGACGCGGGTACCAGAAGTTCATGAAGCCCGTCGTACCCGGCAGCTGCGGGACGCTCACGTCGTATTGCGTCGAGCCGCCAAGGAATCCGCGCGTGGCCACCACGATGAGGGTCCGCGGGTCCGCGGCCTGCTCGCGATAGTACATCGCCACACGTGACGCATACTCCGGCGCCAGGATGCCGGCGGCATTGATAGCACCAGGCGTGGTGAACACCGGTGAAACCGCTGGTTGGGCGAGCGGCGTACCAAAGGTGAGCGTGCGGTTGGCCACGCCCGTCGAGAAGTGGATGATCTGGCGGCGCGCCGTGGTGCTGGCGGTCGTCGCCGTGATCTGATGCAGGTCGCCCGCGATCTGCTGTGCCGCCGGCACGCCATACCACGTACGGGTGGCCGACGCGAACTGCCCGCTGGCGACGAACCAGGCGTTGAGCCCCGCCACGGTGCGGAAGGTCATGGCGTTGGTGAAGTTCTCGCCATTGAGGTTGGCGAACGTGAGCGTCGCGCTCGCCGGGGCAACGCCCTGCGTGGCAAAGTCGATCGGGGCGATCGGCACACCCGTCGCAGGATCGAGCCCGCGCCGCAGGACGAGCGAGCGGACGGCGAGGTCCTGAAGCAGGCCGACGGCGCTCGAACGGGTGAGCAGGAGGTCGAACGGTCCCGCGGGCTGGTTTTGCGCGGTGAACGTGGTGGAGAGCGGCCCCGTGCTGCCTACAAATGCGTTGCCGCGGCGGCTGGTGGAGGCGATGATCGCGTCGAACGACTGATACCCGGTCACGGTGCCGGTGATGGTGCGCGGTGATGTGTCGCGGTTGTCGACGCACTCGGCGGTCGCGGCGTCGATGACTTCCTGGCGCGAGAGGTAATACACCTCCCAGTGGTGGCCCTCGATGAGCGGAGACGCACTCGTCTTTTCGCCGAGCCTGACGAGTGCCACCGACGCCGTGCTGCTGCTGATGTCGAAGGAGAACCGCGTCGGATCGCTGGCGGTCGCGGCTGCCGGGCCTGCCGGCACGATGTGTTTCCACGCGCCATTGCCGTCACGCACGGCAAACCACTTGGGCACGCGATCGGCACGACAATACGTCCACGTGATACTGCCGGTCGAAGGCAACGACACGCGGAACCGGACCTGCGCGGTCTGGTCGGCAAAACCCGGAGCGGAGACGCGGACGGTGCCGGTGTAGAGGCCCGGTGTGGCCTGATCGACAGCGAGGGCCAGCGCATTGGTCGCGACCTGATTGGCAGCGATCTGCGCGGGCGTCACCGCCACCACGGCCGGAAAGCTGAGGCCCTGGATCGACACGGAAACCGGGCCGGCGAACCCATTGGCGCGCTGGATGGACACGATGCCGTTCGCACTCCACCCTCGGCCCGCCGGGAGTTCGAACTCGACGGGATCGATCGCGACACTGAAGCCCACCGGGCCCGAAGCGACCACGGTCAGCGTGAGCGTTGCGGTCACGTCCTGCACGCCGGTGGCCGACGCACGGATCGTGAGGGTCTGGTTACCTGCGGCGACCGACGAGGCGACGTTGAGACTGAGCGTCGAGGTGATCGCCGTGGTCGGCGACGGTGCAAACGCGCCAGTGACGCCGGTCGGCGGGTTGATCAACGCGAGCGTCACCGCACCGGTGAAGCCGGCCGATCGCACGATGTTCACCACCGTGGACCCAGCCTGGCCCGCGGTGATGGAGAGCGTGGCCGGAGTGAGCGAGATGGCGATCGTTGGCTGCGTGACCACCACCTGCACGGTCGTTGTGGACGACGTGACACCCGTCCCCGATGCGGTGATGGTGATGGTGGCCAGGCCCGGCGCCGCGTTGGCCGCTGCAGTGAGCGTCAGCGTGCTTGCACTGGTGCTGGCGTCGAGACTCGGAGGATTGAAGGCACCGGTGACGCCGGTTGGCAAGCCGCTCAGGGCGAGGGTGACGGTACCGGAGAATCCGCCGCCGCGTACGATCGACACCGCCGCGGTTGCCGAACCGCCCGTGCTCAGCTGGACCGCCGGGGTCCCGGCACTCAGAGTCAACGTGCCGGTGTTGCCTGGCGGCTGCGTGGGCCCGCCCTTGTCGCCACCGCCACCGCATGCGGCAACGATCGTGGCGAACAGGAGGAGCAGGACGGCACGAACGTGTCGGCAGCTGATGGACGGCATCTGGACCCTTGGCAGTGGTGGTTTCCTTCAGCATTGCGCAGCCGAGCGCGGGGAGCTGTCAGGCCCCTCCGATCGGCGCACGCGCACGGGAGTGAGCGCCGTGCGCGTGGTTCACCGATGATCCAGGACGTGTGCGGCCGAGGCCTGCCCGGGGTCAGCCCGGGAAGACTTCGCCGAGCATCTTGAGCAGGGCCGCCCATGACTGCTGGTCAGCGGCGCTGTCGTACCTCAAGCCCTGCATGCCGACGCTATCGGCGCGCGGGTTGGTAAAGCTGTGCATGACGCCCGGGTAGTTGACCAGCTCCACCGAGGCCCCGGCTTTGGTGAGCCGGTCGGCGAAGGCCTGCACCTGATCCAGCGGCACCATCGGGTCCGCGGCTCCATTCAGTATGAGAATGCGCGCCTTCACGGACCCGGAGTCGATGGGCGCGTCGGGCGGCAGCGCGCCATGAAACGAGGCAACGGCATCGAGATCCGCGCTGGAGCGCGCCATGCCAAGGACCACGGCGCCACCAAAGCAGTAGCCGATGGCCGCAATGCGCGTGGAGTCCACGCCGGGATTCGCCTTGAGCTGCGCGATCGCCGCCGCAAACCGGGCGGTGAGGGACTCGATATTCGACGCGGCGGCGGCCGCGAACGCCGCCGCCGAGTCCGGGTGCGTGGTGTTCTTGCCGTCGCCGTACATGTCGAGTGCAAATCCCACATAGCCCGCTTCGGCCAGCTTTCGCGCGGCGTTGCGTGCGTGTTCGTTGTGGCCCCACCACTCGTGCACGACGATGACGCCCGGTCGCGGCGTGGTGCGCGACGAGTCCCACGCCATATAGCCCTTGAGCGAGGTGGCGCCTTCCTGGTATGCCACCTCACGCGAGGCAACGCCCGGCGGCACGGCGGCCGTGGCGCTGTCGGCGCGCTCGGCGCCTGGCGCGCAGGCCGCGAGGGCGAGGAGAAGGAATGAACGGCGCATGTGGTTCGTGGTGAGAGGTGAGTGTCGATCGTGGACTGCCTAACGCATTGCCTGCAGGATGTCGTAGCCCGTGATCACCCAGGTCTTGTCGGCGGCGAAGTCGCGCACCAGGAGCGCAGGCGTTTCGGGCGTGATCATCGGGGCGAGCAGTTCGATCGGCGTTTCGATGTCCACGTATGGGAATGCCTTCTGCATGATGGTGGACACCGGCTGGTCGCGCACCGCGTGATCCGCGACGATGCTGGCGTAGGCATGCGTGTCGCGCAGCGAACCCACGATGCGGTGCTCCTTGGTGATCGGGATCTGCGAGAAGTCGTTCTCGCTCATGCGCGCCACGGCCTGGGCGACGGTGGCGGTTTGTTCGAGTCCCACGATGTCGGCCACGCGCTTGTTCTGCACCAGGCTCCGCGCGGTGGGGCCGGCAACGGTTTCGTAGCCCATGCGGCGCATCCAGTCGGGGTTGAAGATCTTGCCCAGATAGCGTGTGCCGTGGTCGTGGAAGATCACCACCACCACCTCGCCCGCCTTGAACCGATCCTTGAGCTGCAGCAGTCCGGCGACGGCCGAACCCGCGGAGTTGCCGACCCAGATGCCTTCCTGGCGCACGATCTCGCGGGTGAAGATGGCCGCGTCGCGGTCGGTGACCTTTTCGAAGTGATCGATGACGTCGAAGTCGACGTTCCGTGGCAGAAAGTCCTCGCCGATCCCTTCGGTTACATACGGATAGATCTCGTGCCGGTCGAGCACGCCCTGCTCCTTGTACTTCTTGAAGACCGATCCGTACGTGTCGATGCCCCAGACCCTGAGCTTTGGGTTGCGCTCCTTGAGGAACCGGCCGGTGCCGCAGATGGTGCCGCCGGTACCGACGCCCACCACGAGATGGTCGATGCGGCCATCGAGCTGGCCCCAGAGTTCGGGCCCGGTGGTCTCGTAGTGCGCCTGTGAGTTGCTCAGGTTGTCGTACTGGTTCGGCTTCCATGCGTTAGGCACCTCGCGTTCGAGCCGCGACGACACGGAGTAGTACGAACGCGGGTCCTCCGGCTCGACATCGGTCGGGCACACGATCACCTCCGCGCCAAACGCGCGCAGCGCGTCGACCTTTTCCTTCGATTGCTTGTCGGTGGTGGTGAAGATGCAGCGATAGCCCTTCACGATGGCCGCAATGGCGAGGCCCATGCCGGTGTTGCCGCTCGTGCCCTCGATGATCGTTCCCCCGGGCCTGAGCAGGCCGTTCCGCTCGGCGTCTTCCACCATGCGGACCGCCATGCGGTCCTTGATGCTGTGGCCAGGGTTGAAGGTTTCGACCTTGGCGTAGACCGTTGCCGGGATTTCGCGCGTGACCCGATTGAGCCGGACGAGCGGCGTGTGGCCGATGGTGCCGAGGATGCTGTCGTGGACGTTGGTCGCCATGCGTGCATGATTGGGATGGCAGGCGCTCGAGCCCGCGCCGTCGGGGAACGTTATCCCCTTGGGGCAAACGCGCCAACGTCAGCCGCGATCGAGCGGTGGCGGGATCGGATGAATCGGCCCGTGTCCGCCGTAGATCGTGGTGACACCGCGATCGCGCAATGCCTGCCAGCTGCGGGCGATGACGCTCGGGTCTTCGGCGCCCACCATGGCTTCCATGGTGAGGTCGCCGGTGAACGCGGCGCCGGTGTCGAGCACGAGCGTTACCGAATCGTCGGAGTGGCCGGGTGTGTGCACGATCTCGCCGTCGATACCGATGTCGCGCAGGAACGCGCGGCTCTGGTCGAGCGGCACCTGCGTGTTGTCGTGGGTGGTGATCTCGGTGTAGGGCTCACCCGGCTTGATCCACTGCCTCATGAGCGGAATGTGGGCCTGTTGTTCGGGCGTCACGATGAGCCGCATGCCGCGCTGCTTGAGATCCTGGGCCGCGCCGGCGTGGTCGATGTGGTAGTGCGTGGCGAGGCCGTAGCGAATCTCCCTGAGGGGAACGCCCATGCGGTCGAGGTTCGCCTGGAGCGACGTGAACATTCCCGGCCAGCCGAGGTCGACAAGAAGACGTGAGGTGCCAACGCTCACGACCCAGAAGTTGGTGGAGCGGAAACCGACGTTGACGATGGTGGGTGCGCTCATGCGTGACGGTGGCGTGACGCTGAACGCTAGCGTGCTGGCCATGGCCGAGACCATCCGGCATATTGACCGCATGACGGCTGCGGCGCTGATGACTGCCGAGGAGCTGCTGGCGCTCAACCTGCCGGACAAGCGCACGGAGCTGGTGCGCGGCCGGTTGATCGTGCGCGAGCCGGCGGGCTACCAGCACGGCGATGTGGCCATGCGTATCGGCGCAGCGCTCTTCGAACATTGCCGTGGGCGGCAGCTTGGGCGCGTGTTCGCCGCGGAGACGGGTTTTACGCTGTTCCGCAACCCCGACACCGTTCGCGCGCCGGATGCGGCATTCATTCGAACGGAGCGCCTGTTGGCACCGTCGACTCGTGGTTTTCCGGAGCTCGCGCCGGATCTCGCGGTTGAGGTGCTCTCGCCAGACGACCGGCCCGGCGAGGTGCTGGAGAAGGCGGCGGATTGGCTGAAAGCGGGATGTGCGATGGTCTGGGTGATCGATCCGATCCGGCAGCGTGCTCGCGTGTATCGGGCGGACGGCTCGCAGGCAGAACTCGCGCGCGACGAGGCGCTCGACGGCGAGGCGCTGCTGCCGGGGTTCACCTGTCGGCTCGATTCGCTCTTCGACTGAGCTCGCCACCGGTCGCGGCGCGCCGATCAGACTGGATCTTCGGCTCAGGCTCGCGGGAGCACCGGAGGAGCTACGAACGCAGCGAGGCCCGGGAGATCCCCGGGCCTCGCACGTTACGGTCCACTCCCGATCAGCGATCCGTCAACCCGAACAGACGGAGCGGCGCTCCGCCCGTGGTGTTCTCCGCCGCGACGAACGTGCGCGCCGCGAGCGCCGGATATGCCGCCGCGGCGAGCGTGATGTTGACCGCACCGTTCCGGGCCGCCGCCGCCGTACCGGTCGGCACCGTGCGAACCATGTACGTGCCAGCTGCTACGGACGCGTAGGTCGACGCGGCCCGGTTGGCCACCCCGGTAAACGCGGGCGTGGCTGCGGCGAGATCGGCCCCCGCCGCCGTGATGAACACATCCACCGCGCCAGCCGTTGGGCTCAGGTTCACGAACCGCACGCGCACCTGCCCGGCACCCGGGGTCTGGTTGTCATCCACGGTCTCCAGCGCGGTCACAGCCGATCCACCCACACCACCCACGGCGTAGATGGTCTTGTCCTGGTCCGCGTTCACGGTGAACGCGAGCGTACCCACCACCACGCTGGTGTCCGCCGTCCGCTTGAGCACGATGCTGCGCGCGCCAGCCAGCACGGCCGCGTACGGCGCGTTGTTGGGCGCGGCGAGCGTGAACGGTGTGGTCTGCGTGTACCCGAGGTTGACGCCAAACGGGACACGTTCGAGGATCGCGTTCACCGGCAGGCGAGCCGGGTCGTTGATCAGGTTCACCAGGCGCACGCGTCCCTGCGGTCCCGACGGGGCAAGCGGCGCGGCAGCGTCGGTCGTGCCGCATGCGGCGCCCGACAGTGTCACGGCGGCGGCAAGGGCGAGCAACCGCATTCGATGTTGCGTCATCATGAGGGAGGTCGGCATCAGAGGGCACACCCCGACGGGAAGGTCGACGGTTCGGTGGGGTCCGGAAAGGCGGCAAACGTGGCGTTGGGATTGGCGTTGCGATCACCCAGCGCGTACGGCAGCCAGCAGCGCTGTCCGTCGGACGGAACGCCGGGCGCCGCGGTCGGCCCGCGAATCGCGCTGCGGCGGCGCGCGTCCTCCCACCGCAGCCCGGTGCCCAGCAGCTCGTAGCGGCGCTGCACGTAGATCTCGGTCAGCAACTCGGCCTGCGTCAGGCTTCCCGCCAACGGCGTCAGGCAGGCCTTGGGATCATCGAGCCCGCGCCCACCGGTGCAGTCGGTACGCACCGAGTCGAGCGCGGCCTGCGCGGCAGCAAGCTGCGACTGATTCGCCAGGGCTTCGGCCTTGATCAACAGCGCTTCGTCGGGAAAGTAGACCGGCAGCGGCGCTTGCGCGTTTGCATAACGATTCCACGGATCGATGAGGGCGCCGACGCGACCGGTCGCCGTCGTGGAAGGAATTACGAAGTAGCCGAAGCGCTGATCCTGCGGCGACATCGACAGACGCCATTGCCGCCGTGGTGCGATGCCGTTGGTGCCGCCCGTGACGTTGGCGTAGGGATTGACCGCCGGCGCCGGGAACGCGAGCAGGGAGAACGCGGCCGGACCCGTCCGGGCGACCTGGTTGACCGCCGCCAGGGCCGTCGCATGGTCGTTCGCCATGCGCGCGTACCGTGCACGGAACAGGTTCAGTACGTTCGTCAGGTTCACGCCCGGTGTCAGAATGTTCGTGTTGAAGAAGCCACTGGGCGGCGTGGCGGTGATCTCCTGGGCCGCCGAGTCGAGCAGGGCGCGCACGTACGGCAGGGCCTCTGCCCGCGCGACGTAGGTCGGCGCCGTCACGCCAAACGTGCGGATCGGAATCTTCTGGTACGACTGCAGCGCTTCACCGAGGGCCTCGGCCTTGAGCGTGAACGCCAGCGCGCGCAGGCCGCTGCGCGTGCCTGGGTCGATCTGTGAAGCAAGCGCGACTGAGCCGGCCAGCAGATCGTCGGCCGTGCGCACGGTGCGATAGATCGAATTGAACACGTTCTCGGCAACGCCCGTGCCTGAGGGCACCGCGCCCTGTTCGGCGTCGCTGATGGAGATGAGCGACGCGCTCGTGGCCGCGAACTCGTCGGTCACGAGTCCCGCCATGTAGGCGTAGTTGAAATACGAGCTGGCAAAGCGCCCCTGCAGCCCGGTCGCGAGGGCGATCACGCCGTCCACGCTCGTGGTGACCTGTTCCTGCGTCGGAGAGTTGGGGTTCTGGAGGTCGAGGTTGCACCCGGTCGTGAGGGCAACCGTGAGCATCACGCCCGTGCGGCGGAGATTGGTCATCGTCGTCATCCGCCGGTCAGTAGGTGACGCGTGCGGAGATCGACCACACGCGAGGGATGGGATAGCCACCAAAGTCGAAGCCCCGGTCGGCTGCGGTCGTCTGCACCGAGCCGATGCCGCCGGCGTTGGTGCCGAAGAGGTTGAGTTCGGGATCGTAGCCGCTGTAGTCGGTCCACACCCACAGGTTGCGGCCCGACAGCGTGAACTCGACGCCGTCCCGGAACACGCGCTTCACCGACGGGAGGTCGAGCGTGTAGCTCGCCGACAGTTCGCGCAGCTTCACGAACGTGCCATCTTCGATCCAGTACTCGAAGATGCCCTGCGTGCGCGCATTGTAGCCCGGCGGCAGCTTGCGCGAATCGCCATAGGGCAGCAGCTCGCGCTCGAACTCCTTTGAGTTGGAGGCGATGCCGGCATTCTGCGCGCGCGTCGACAGGTTCATGATGTCGTTGCCGAACACGCCATCGAGGAGCATGCGCACCCGCAGCTTCCGCGCGATCGTGAACTCGTTGAGCAACGAACCCATCCAGGCAGGGTTGGGATCGCCGATGACGCGGTTCAGCGAATCGTTGCAGGTGCCACCCGAAATGGCCCGGCGTTGCGCAGGCGTTGCCCCCATGTCGACCGCCTGGTTGCTGCGCCGATACCGACCCAGGGAGTCGAGGAGCAGCGCGCCCGTGACGCAGTTGCGCGCCGCATACGACCCATAGAACACGCCAGCCGGCTCACCCGTGCGGATGCGGTTGGGGTAGCCGCCCGCCGACTGGAAGTCCTGGATCGCCAGGCGTTCGACGCGGTTGGTGTTCTTCGTGAACGTGAACGTCGAGTTCCACGAAAGGCGCGGCATGTCGACGTTGCTGGTGCGGAGCAGCAGCTCGAACCCCTTGTTCGACATCGAGCCGATAGGGAAGAACTGCCGCGAAAAGCCAGTGCTCGTGGGGAGCGGCCGGAAGAAGAGCAGATCGTCGACGAGGCGATCGTAGTACGTCGCTTCGGCGCCCACTCGTCCGCCAAGCACACCCACTTCGGCGCCAACCTCCCATTCCCGCGCGCGCTCGTTGCGCAGGCTCGGGTTGCCGAACGTGATGTCGTTGGCAAACCCGGGACGCCCGGCGAACGCGGCCGGTGCAAAGCTGATGAACTGCGAATAGGCGTTCACGATGCCGGGCTGGCTGCCCGCCCACCCCAGTGCTCCACGCACGCGCAGGTTGTTGAACATGCCGGGTCGCGCGTCCGTCACCACGTACGACGCCGAGAATTTCGGGAAGACCTGCCAGCGCTCGTCCGGGGCGAACGTGCTCGACGCATCGTAGCGCACCGCACCGTTGAGGAAGAGCCGATCACCGATGGACACTTCCTGCTGACCGTAGAAGCCCAGCGTGCGCAGCTGCACGTCGCTCTGCGCGGCGTTGAAGACCGATCCCGCGCTGATGAGCTCTCCCACCGGGCCGAGACCGTTGGCGATCGCATTCGTGGTCCGGATCTGCTGCGCGGTGTAGTTGAATCCGGCGGTGGTGCGGAGTTCGAGTCCGGCGAGCGTGGGCCACGTGTAGGTCCCCACGCCGTCCTGGTTGACCACGCGGTTGTTCTGGAAGATCGACTGCGACCGCCCGGTGGCGTCGGGAGCGGTGCCGAGTACGGCGCCGCGCGGGACGAACTGGCGCTGCTCGGCGCCGATGTTGTCGATGCCGATGGTGTAGTCGAACAGCAGACGCGTGGCCGGCGTCCACGTGAGCTTGGTGGACCCGATGAACCGCTCGATCACCTGCGGGTTGCGGATGCGATCGATGGCGAGCAGCGGATTGGTGCCGAGCGACGGCGGGAGCGGGTAGATGCCGTTGACAGGACGGAAGTCCACTTGCGTGGGGGCAAAGAAGAGCGAGCCCATGATGCCGTAGCTGTTGTTCTCGCCAAAGGCCTGCAGCTGGTTCTTTGTCGTGACGTAGTTCGCGGTCACGTTGCCGATGAGCCGCGACGAGAGCTGCTGCTGCAGGTTCACCCGCGCACCCGTCCGCTGCGAGGACGTCGACCGGAGGATGCCGTCCTCGTCGGACCGATTGCCGCTCACGAAGTAGCGAGTCTGATCGTTGCCACCCTCGACGGTCAGGTTCAGCTCGTGCTGCGCGGCGCGATGGAAGATGTCGTCCTGGTAGTTGAACCTCGCGATCGGGCGGCCGGCCTGGTCGAACGGGTACAGGTTGAAAGGCTGCTGCTCACGCAGCTCGGCCGACCCGTATCGCGACGTGAAGTTGAAGCGCGGACGTCCGATCGTGCCGCGCTTGGTGAAGATCTGCACCACCCCGTTGTTGGCGCGCGAACCGTAAAGCGCCGCGGCAGCCGCGCCACGGATCACTTCGATTCGCTCGATGTCGGTAGGGTTGAGGTCGGCCAGGCGGTTCTGCGGATTCGATCGACCGCCGAGATCCGCCATCTGCGCTGAGCCGTTGTCGATGATGATGCCGTCGACGATGTAGAGCGGATCGGAACCGGAAATGAACGAGTTCACGCCACGCAGGCGCACCGAAATGCCTCCGCCGCCCGGGCTGCCGGAATTCTGCGTGATCTGCGCACCGGGCAGTTTGCCCTGCAGTGCCTGGTCCACCGTTACCGCTTGCGCACGACCGATGATGGTGGAGTCGACCGCCGCCACGCTCGTCCCGAGCTTGCGCCGTTCGGTGGGCGTGCCGGACCCGGTGACGACGACCTCCGAGAGGTTGACCGCGCTCACGTGGAGCGCAAAGTCCGCTGTTGCGGTTCCGCCGGCCGCCAGCGTGATGTCGAGCGAAGCGGGACTGAAGCCGAGGCGTCGCGCCGAGATGCTGCGCGCGCCGACCGGAACCTGCGCGAGCGCATACTCGCCGTTGGCATTGGTCATCGCACCGACGCGTGTGCCGGCCACGGTGACTTGCGCGTCGGCAATCCCGCGACCGCTCGCGGCGTCGGTCACGCGTCCGCGTACCGACCCGGTGGCGCCCTGGGCAGCACCAAGTGTGGGAACGATTGCCGCGATGGCCAGCACCGCGGCACGCCATCGAACAGGCCTGAAGGTCATCCGAACGTCTCCGATGTGCGCCTCGGCGCAAGCCGCCGGCGCGGTGGAACAGCGTCGCAAATGTTATCGACCGCCGGTGGCCCTAGCCAGCCAGCGCCGTCAGGATGAGCGAAGCCGGCTTCGCCGTCGCGGGATGCAAAGGCTCGCGCAGGCGTACGAACGGAAGGCCGCATGCGTCGAGCAGCGCGAGCCAGCTCCCGATCGTCCGGAAGTACCACGGCGCCGGATCGGTGAACACGCTGGAGAATCCCGCCCACGATCCGTCGCGCCAGCCGTCCGCATAGGGCAGGTCGCCGCACGCGACCATGGGATGCAGGGTCTGGATGACGAGCGCGCCGCCCGAATGGAGCAGCGCGGGTACGCGATGCAGGAGTCGCGTCACCGCCTCGTGCCCGATCAGTGAGAAGTTGGCGACGACCACGTCAGCTGTCGTCGACCACCGTCCGGAGGCGATCGCCTCATACGTGACGACTTCAAAGATGCCACCACCGGCCTGACGCGCCTGTTCGACGAGAGCGGGGACGGCGTCGACGCCCGTGCCCGCGACGCCGCGCGCACGGAGTGCACGCACCAACCAACCCTCGCCACATCCGAGGTCGAGCACGGTGGCTGGACGGAGCGCCAGCACCGCGTCGACGATCGCGGCATCGGTCACGAGTCGCCGGCTCTCGATCTGCTCCTCGCGAACGGCCTGCGTCCATGCGTCGGCGTTCACGTGCCACGAGTCGATGACTTTGGCGTCGCTGCGCGGGTCGATCACCGGCGCGCCTCGGGGTACGGCACGTGGTCCACGGCCGGCACGCGATACTCCGAGCGCAACTGACCAAGCTTACGCTTCAACGCGTAGATCGTGTGCCGGTACTCGGGCACCGCGTAGACGTTCTTCATCTCGAACGGATCGCGCTCGAGGTCGAACAGTTCCCATTCGTCGATCTCGTAGTAGTGAATGAGCTTGAAGCGATTGGTGCGCACCCCATAGTGGCGCCGCACCATGTGCTCGGCGGGATACTCGTAGTACTGGTAGTACAGCGCGTCACGCCAGTTGACGGGACGGCGTCCCCGGAGCAGAGGCACCAGGCTTCTCCCCTGCATCGCCTTTGGCACGCGCACCCCGGCGACTTCGAGCAGCGTTTCCGCGTAGTCGAGGTTCTGCACGAGATCCGCGTTCACGGAACCCGGACGCACGACACCGGGCCACCGGATCATGAGCGGCGTGCGCATCGACTCCTCGTACATGAAGCGCTTGTCGAACCATCCGTGCTCGCCAAGAAAGAACCCCTGGTCGGAGGAGTACACGACGATGGTGTTGTTCGCGAGCCCGCTCTCATCGAGCCAGGCGAGCACGCGGCCCACGTTGTCGTCGACGGACTGCACGGTGCGGAGGTAGTCGCCGAGGTAGCGCTGGAACTTCCAGCGCACGAGGGCGGAATCGGTGAGGGCCGAGTCGCGGAAGACCTGGTTGAGCGGCAGGTAGGTGCGATTCCAGCGATCGAGCTGCGATGACGTGAGTTCCGCGGGCGGCGTGAACTTGAGGTCGCGATCCGTGAGGTGGCGCGCGATGGTCATCTCCTGTTCGCGCGCGGGTCGGGCGCGTGTGGCGTAGTCGTCGAAGAGTGAATACGCCTCGGGGAAATAGCGATCGCGTTCCTGGTCGAGATGCGCCGGGCCGGGATCCCACGGCCGGTGCGGCGCCTTGTGCTGCAGCATGAGGAGAAACGGCTTGCGCTGATCGCGCTGCGCGAGCCAGGCCAGGGCGCGGTCGGTGATGACGTCGGTCGTATAGCCCTCGAACCGGGTCGTGTCCCTGGACCGGAAGAACACCGGGTTGTAGTAGGTGCCCTGGCCGCGAAGGATCTCGTAGTGATCGAACCCTTCGGGCCGTGTCGTGAGGTGCCACTTGCCGACGAGGGCCGTCTGGTACCCACTCGCCCGCAGGAGTCGCGGGAACGTGAGCGTGGTGGGATGCAGCGAGTCGTTGTTGGTCGGCACGCCGTTCAGATGTCCGAACTGTCCGGTGAGCACCGTCGCACGACTGGGGCCGCAGATGGCGTTGGTGACGAACGCACTCTTGAAGAGCATGCCCTCGCGCGCGATGCGGTCGAGGTTGGGCGTTTGGTTCCACCGTGACCCGTAGGCGCCGATCGATGCGGTGGCGTGGTCGTCGCTGAAGATGAACACGATGTTTGGCCGCGTCCGGGGCTGAGCGCCCACGCTGGTGGCGAACAGCACTGCGGCGAGCAGGGACGGTACAGTCTTCATGGCTTCACGAGATCATCGACGGAAAACACGCGACCGTTGGCGATGGTATACCGCACGCGCGTCGTCGCCGAGATGTCCTCTAATGGGTTGCCGTTCACGATGGCGAGGTCGGCGAGTCTACCTGCTTCGATGGTTCCTGCGTCCAGCCCGAGCAGCGCGGCGCCGTTGACCGTCGCGGTCTTCAGCGCCTCGAACGGCGTCATGCCGGCCAGGACGTACGTGAACAGCTCGCCGTGCAGCGTCGCCGCGTTCGGTGTGTCGGTGCCGGCCACGATGCGCGTTCCGGCCCGCATGAGCCCCATCACCATGCGCCCGCCGGCGTTGGCGTCCACGGCGCCCGGTGGCGCCCCGCCTGCCCCGCCGGCCGCGAGCTGCGCCTGCAGCCACTCCGGGTACAGGCGAAAGCGCGAGTCGTGCCGCAGCGTGGTGTCGCGTTCCAGGAGGCGTCGCAGACCGCCGCCGCTGAGGGCGAGCGTCGGCGTGAGTGGCACTCCCGATGCGGCGAAGAGCTGAGCCACGTCGGCGTACGAACGTTGCAGCGTCGCGGCCTTGGGTGAGTACCCGCGACGACTCGTGCCGGTCGTGTGCTCGGTCGCGTCGATGCCGGACAGGGTCGAGGGGAATACCTCGTGTGACGAGACGGGCACGCCCATCCGGTGCGCAAACTCGATGATGCGCTTCTGCTGCAGGTCGGGCATCCGGACGTAGCTCTTGAGCATGTCGAATTCGAGCACCTTCGCACGCGCAAGCTCCAGATCGAGGTGCGCATGGCTCGACACGGCCACCGCCATCTTGTAGTAGACGCGGTTCCATTCCATGAGGTAGCCGGTCACAAAGAGCCGAGGACCAGGCCGCACACCGGCATCCACGGCTTCGCGGTCTTCCACGGCTTCATAGGGCGTGCTCCCGGGGCTTCGCACCGTGGTGACGCCAAAGGCGAGGTAAGCCCGGTACGACGCTTCGCCGAGGTCCTTCTGCAGATGCGTGTGGTACTCGATGAGTCCCGGCATGACCGTGAGCCCGGAGGCATCGACGACGCGCACACCGGCCGGATGCGTTGCATGCGGCACCACGCGCTCGATCCGGTTGCCGCGGATCAGCACGTCGACGTCGGTGCGTACGCGGTCGCTGCGGCCATCGATCAGCCGGCCCGCATGCACCAGGACCTGGCCGGTCGGGATCGACGGCGCATAGCTCAACGCGACGGGCACGTCCCGCACCGCGCCGGTCTCCACGTCGAGCAGGCGCAGGCGCTCGTTGGACTGATACAGGATCGATCGCGAATCACCGGTCCATGATGGCGCGTGCGCAATCTCGTTGGTCAGGCGACGCGGCGGTCCCACGGGACGACCGCTGGCGTCCACCGGGACCACGGCGAGCACCCCTTCATAGATGAGTGCGACGCGGCGCCCATCGGGCGACCACGCCGGTCCCGCACCCACACGCGAGTCGATGGAGAGGTGCTCCACCGGCGTGTACACGGTCGGTTGCCCACCATCGACCGGAATGGAGAGCAGCTGATTGGTGCCCTCGCGAAAGCGCGTCGAATACGCCACGAGTGCGGCGACCAGCACGCGACGGCCGTCCGGTGACCAGGTGGGCGCGCCGGGCCCGAAGAGCGAGGGGTGGATCTGCGTCACGGTGCCTGTCGCAACGTCCACCACGGACACGTTGGCCCGGCGCCAGATCCCGTCGACGTCGAGGAAGGCGATGCGCGTGCCGTCCGGCGACCACGCCGCACCCATCGCCGAGGTGCCCTCCCGGGTGAGCTGTCGCGACGTCCCGGTCTGCGTGTCGTACACCCACAGGTCGAGCAGCGTCCCACGGCCGCGATCGGACGACCAGGCGAGATACCGACCGTCGGGTGACCACGCGGGTTCGGTGTCCAGCCATGGGTCGTCGGTGAGTTTGCGCGGCGCGCCGCCCACGGGCATGAGGTACAGGTTGCCTAACGCGGCAAAGGCCACCTGGCGCCCGTCGGGCGAGACGACAGGAGCCACCACACCGAGCGCGCGGCGGGGCACCCGGGATTGCGTGTCCCGCCGGCGCGGCGTGAGCGCCGCCCTCCTGACCTGCAGCGTGGCCGAGAAGTCGATCGTCGCCGACACACCGCTGGCAATCGAGCGTCGCCGGATGTGGCCATCCGCGACGTACACGATCTCGCCGGGCGACAGCCAGCCCGCGCGGAACGCGAACACGTTTTCGTCCGCGGTGATCGGCTTGCCGTTGTGCTCGAATCGGCTCGCGCCCTGCGCGGTGTTGTGAACGACGATCTCGCCGCCGGGGCCCCACGACGGGGCGTCGTATCGCCCGCTCGTCGTCGTGAGCCTCCGCTCGGCGCCCGTCGACACCTGCACGGCATAGACCGCTGGCGCTCCTTGCCGCGTGCTCACGAACGCGATCTCGTCAGCCTCGGGCGAAAAGGTGGGCATGTAGTCCTCGCCGGGGTCACGCGTCACCTGACGCAGGGCGCCGGTGGCCACCGTGAGCAGCCAGATGTCGTAGGAACCGCCGCGGTCCGAGGCAAACGCGACGAAACGGCCGTCGGCGGACCAGGTGGGTTCACGATCGTCGAAGGGTCCCGACGTGAGCTGCCTGAGGTGCGTCCCGTCCGCGTCGACGGCCCAGATGTCATAGCCACCGTCGCGATATCCCTGAAAGGCGATCACGCGGCCATCCGGCGACCACGTGGGCTGCCTCGCATCGTTGTACTCGTCGGTGACGCGCTGCGCGCGCCCACCGCTGCTCGGCATGACCCAAATGCTCCCCTGCAGGTCGATGGCGAGCTGGCGCCCGTCGCGCGATGCGGCCACCGACATCGACGTGCCCTCCGTGACCGTGACATCGATGACCGCTGGCGCCTGCCCCGGCGCCGGCGCGGCAGGCGTGAGGGCGAGGGCGGCGAGGAGCGCGCCTGAGGCGGCGGGACGTGGAAGATGCAGGAGCATCTGGCTGGGAGTCAGGACGAAGCGGACAGTGGACGACCGGCGTGCGCACCGATGCGCTCACCATCTCGCAGGGCCACCTGGCCGTTCACGACGACGAGGGATATGCCCACCGGATACTGGAACGGCTGCTCATAGGTCGCCGTGTCGGCGACGCGACCCGGATCGAACACCACGAGGTCGGCTGCGTGTCCCACCGCCAGTCGACCGCGGTCGGAGAGCCGGACCCGCGACGCGGGAAACGCTGTCATCTTGTGGATCGCCTGCTCGAGCGTGAGCGCCTTGCGCTCGCGGACGTAGCGCCCAAGGACGCGGGGGAACGAACCACCACCGCGCGGATGCGGACTCCCGCGTCGTGTCGGCCCCTCGATCGCATACGCTCCACCGTCGCTGCACACCATGCCGGCCGGATGCGCGAGAATGCGATCGAGGTTCTCCTCGCTCATCGCAAAGCCCACCATGCCCACGCTCGCACGATTGCGCCTGAGCATCGCGACCGCGGTGGCATACGGATCGGCGCCAAGCGATGCGGCATACGCCCCCAGGCGCTTGCCCTCGGCCGCGCGATCCTCGACGGCGCGCGCCGAAGCGACCATCACATGATCCCAGCCACCGATGAGGTCGACCTTTGCGAGCGCCTCGGCGCGAATGCGATCGCGCACCGATGGATCGTCGAGGCGCGCGAGGAACGCGTTAGTTCCCCCGTCGCGACTCCAAACCGGGAAGATGTTCGTGAGGCCCGTCTGGTAGGCGATGTAGGGGTAACGATCGAACGCCACGTCGAGCCCGGTGGACCGCGCGCGTTCGATACGCGCAAACGCATCGCCGAGCCGCGACCAGTTCCGCGGCCCCTGCGTCTTGAGGTGCGACACCTGGAGCCCGCACCCCGCGCCCACCGCGACCGCGATCGACTCATCGATCGAGTCCAGCAGCTGATCGTCTTCGTTGCGCATGTGCGTCGCGTAGACCAGCCGCCGGGCCGCGAGCGGACGACAGAGCGCGATCAGTTCCTCGCGGCCCGCGAACGCGCCGGGCGTGTACTCGAGGCCCGACGACGCGCCGCACGCTCCCTGCTCCACGGCGCTAGTCACCATCCGCACCATGCGCTGCAGCTCGGTTGGTGAGGCCGGTCGATCGACGTCACCGACGACGGCGCCGCGCACCGATCCCAGCCCGATCATCGTGGCAACGTTCACCGCCACCCTGGAGCGTTCGAGCCGCTCGCGCCAGGGGCGCAGCTGGCCAGGATCCTCGCCACGCGACGACCCGTCCTGCCCCACGATGATCGTGGTGATGCCCTGTCGGATCACCGACTCCGCGCGCGGGTCGTCGTCGAGCGAGCCATCACCGTGGGAATGGATGTCGATGAAGCCCGGCGCGACCGCGCGACCCCGAGCATCGATCTCGTCGCGGCCGCGGCCGGGAAGGCCTGGGCCAATCGCGGCCATGCGACCGTCACGCGTCGCGACGTCGAGTTCGCGACCAGCGCTCGCGGTGCCGTCAAACACCGTCCCGCCGCGTACCACGAGGTCGTACGTGGGCGCCTGCACCGGCATGCGCCGGGCGATCGCCACGTTGGCGAGTGCCACCGTCCCTGCGGCGACGAACGACCGCCGCGTGGGGTCCGACACGTGGGGCTCACGCGCCATGCCGCAGCGTCCGACCCACGAGAATCGTGATGTTGTCCGTGCCGCCGGCGCCTAACGCCTCGGCGAGCAGCTGCTCGCACGCCTGGCGGGCCGACGTCATCGTCGAGAGCACCTCGGCAATGCGCTCGTCGCTCACGTGTTTCGTGAGCCCGTCGCTGCACAGCAGATGCACGCATCCCCAGGAGTTCTCCACGGCCGTCACTTCGGGCCGCGACGTCGGCCCGCCGATCGCGCTCGACAGCGTGTTCGCCAGTCGGCCGAGCCGGTCGCCGCGACGCAATACACCGGCATCGATCAGGTCCTGCGCGATCGTCTGATCCCGCGACACCTGGGTGAGCCGCCGGTCCCGCCACAGGTAGTAGCGACTGTCGCCCACCTGCAGCAGGTACAGGCGCGGCCACACGCCGAGCAGGAGGCTGAGCGTCGTCGCCCGCGTGCGCCCCTCGGACGCACGTTGCAACGCCTCGTGCACGCGCGTGGCCGCCTCCTCGAGCGTCTCCCGGAACGCCTCGTCGTCGGATGCATCGGCCGTGTAGTAGCAGTGCGCGCTCTGCGTGACGTACTCGGACACGGCGCGCAATGCGAAGCGACTCGCTTCCTCGCCGCCAACCCCACCACCCACGCCATCCGCCACCATCGCAATGAAGGCCAGTCGGTCCGTCTTCACGCCCGCCAGCTCATCGGCCGGCAGGCTCGTGCTGTGCACGTCGAGGTGCTTGCGCAGCGAGCAGATCAGGAAGTGATCCTGGTTGTCGTCGCGCACTTTGCCCACGTGGGTGAGCCCGTGGATATCGATCTCGTCGTCGCGCGGCTTGCGGGTTTCGGTGGGTGGCGCAGCAGGCGAGGTCTGCATCGGTACCTCCGGTGTGCGACCATCATGCCAGCCAGAGGCTACCGCCGCAACTCACCCCGACGGAAAGAAGACGCGGAGCCGGTCCGCGGCGACGGGACGGGTGAGGGCGCTGACCCCAATGAATGCGACCGCGCTCACCAACACGCCTGCCTCGGCCGGATCGAACCCGAAGAAGTACGGGCGACCCACGACGCTGGCCAGGAGACAGGTGCTCAGCCCACCGATCATGGATGCCAACGCGCCGGCCCGCGTCCCACCGCGCCAATGCAGGCCCAGCACCACCGGCACGAACAGGAACGACACCGTGAGTTTGGCCGCATAGATGACGATGAAGTTCACGAGGTCGAACGGTCGCCAGGCGAGCACGACTGGAATCGCGCTGAAGACCACCACCGCGAGCCGCCCCACGAATACCCGGGTCCTGTCGTCGGCATCTGGCCGCAGCAGCTTGCCGTAGAGGTCGTGGGACACCGCGGACGCCGCGGTCAGCAGAATCGCGCCCCCGGTTCGCGTCAGTGTCACGACCGCGGCGAGGAGAACCAACATGCCTATCCAGCCCGGAAGCAGCGACATCCCGAGGATGGGCGTGCCCAGGTCCGGGTTGGGTAGCTGGGGTACGGCGACGCGGGTCGCGAGGCCAAAGAGCAGGATGCCGACGCCGATGCACCCCTGAAACACGAACGACCATCCAATCGCCAGTCGCGCCGCTCGACGGCTCTGCATCGCGTAGATCGCGGAGATCTCATACGGAGCCGCGGCAATGCCGAGTCCGATGGCGAACGAGATCGCGAACAGTTGGCGCCAACCGAACCAGTTGCCGGTGAGTCGCGGATCGAGCGCGTGGAGCGCATTCCCGATGCTCTCGGCGCCGCCCACGTGCTGCCACAGGAACGGCACCGCGAGCGCGTACGCGCCGAGGAGCAGCGCCGCCTTGAGCAACCCGACGTGGGCGTTGCCGTACATGCCGCCCAGCACCGTATAGACGGTGGTGATTCCCGCCACGAGGAGGAGCGCCTGTCCATAGGGCAGCCCGCCCACGAGCTGAAAGAGCAGGCCGCCTGCCTGATACTGCGCAGACAGCATCACCGTGTAGGCGATGAGGATGAAGACGGCCGCGACGGCTCGGGCGGCCGGGCTGTCGTAGCGCGCGGCAAAGTAGTCAGGGAGCGTGAGGCCCTTGATGTTTCGGATCTTTGGGGCCACGAACACCGCTGCGACGAGCCAGCCCAGCCAGACGAGTGGCCACGTCCACGCGTAGCTGATGCCCGAGAAGTAGTGGAATCCCACCATGCCGATCGTGGCGCCCGCGCTCACCTGGTTCGCCATGAGCGTCGCACCTCCGAGGATCGGACCGAGGCTCCGGCCCGCGACAAGGAACCCCTCGGAGGAACTGGCGCGGCGAAAGCTCCAGAGCCCGATGCCGCACACGAGGACGATGTACGCCGTGACCGCGGCGAAGAACGTGGTGGCGCTCATGCGGTCTCCGGCTCGTTGTCGCCGCGTCGCTTGCGCGTGGCCCACCAGAAGTAGAGCGGTATCCAGAGCGCGAGCGTTCCGATGAACGCTGACAATCGCGTCACAAACCCGCCGTTGCTGCCCTCCATGCGGATGGCGTCGTCACAGGGCGTCTGGTCCTCGCGCAATGCGCCGCGCACGACGATGGTGGCCGGCACGGCGATCAGGGCCGCGGACCAACGGCCGTCCGGCTCTCGTACGAACCGCGGGAACTCGGGCGCATTGGACGGCTCGCCCTCGATGCGGACCGACAGCCGCACCTTGGGAGTGACCGGCGCGTTCCGTGCGTCGAGCGGCCGGTCAGGCAGGACCATCGGCAGCGCCAGACGCGCCGCGGGACCGTGGTCGACCCGATAGGTGAACGCATACGTCAACGACCCCTCGGCGTCGGCCACCTCGGACGTATCGTGCCACACGACCCAGGGACGCGTGGTGTCGCTCGTGAGTCCGGCAACGAGGCCGTTGCGCGTGGCTCGCAGGTCACGGATCGACGTGCAGGAGTTGGTGAGATGGACCAGGTCGAGGGCACGCACCGGCCGCGCGAACCAGTAGCGGGCGCTCACGAGGGACTGCGAAGGGCGCACGTCCACGTCGATGGCCACCGAGTCGGCCGGCAGTGACTCGCGTTGAGCTGGCAGTGTGCGTGGCGCGGTGAGAACCACCGCGACCCACAGGCAGATGCAGGCCTTCAGTCGAGCCACGTCGCCGAGTCGCCGTTGCCGATCATGAAGCCATAGTCACCGGGGTGGATGCGCGTCGCATAGTTGCGCGTGAGCACGACCACATTGCGCTGCCAGGGCGCGACCATCGTCTCCAGCACGTCGAACGTGTAGGGCGACACGATGTCGGCGAGCACGTGGCCCGCCTCCAGCCACTCGCCCGGCACGAGCCGCCCGCGCGGCACGCACACCCCGCCCTGCTGCGGTCGCATCACCTTCATCTCAGTGAGCAGCAGCTGGCGCGGGCGATGTTCCACGTCGCCGGCCATGACCCCGAGATGTCGCAGCATGTTGCGCAGGCCGCGCAATCCATTGGCGATGTGGCCGGCCTGATCGCGATAGCCACCGCCGATCTCGATCACCGTGGTGGGGATGCCGCGCGCGATGGCGTGCGAGGCGCTCGTGCCCGGATACCACGACGACGGTCGGTACAGCACGGCCGGAAGGAAGGCACGCGAGAGTTCGAGGTCGTTGCCGACGTAGCAGTAGTCGACCCACGGAAACGTGCCGCCGGCGTGGATGTCGATCAGCACGTCGATCGTGTCGAGGAAACCGGTGGTGATCACATGCGCGAGCTGCTCGGAGAGCCATCCGTCCGGAGCCCCGGGAAAGAGCCGGTTCATGTCCAGCGTGTCAGTCGGCGTGTTGCGCGCGATCGCCTCCATGCCGAGCGGGTTGGCGACCGGGAGCAGGCGGAGCGAGCCGCGCAGCAAACCTTCATCCATCGCGCGCAGGAACTCGCGGATGATGAGCCAGCCATCGAGTTCGTCGCCGTGGATCATCGCCGAGATCCCGACGCGCGGTCCGGGCCGGCCGCTGGTCACGTCATGGATCGTGAGACCAAGCTCGAAACCGCTGGCGAGCGTGGAGACGGGGAGGCGGGTGGTGGAATGGGCCACGAATTCCTGCAGGGACGGGGGGCGGGCCAAGCTGGCACCACGGACGGCGCGAGGCAATCGACGATCGTCGGTCCTCGTGCGGACGAGCGCGTGAACGGGCCTGCTCAGCGGCGTGACTCTGCTGCGGGTACTTTCTCCCGGAGGCTGCGGCCCGACCTGGCACATCGAGGATTCGCCGATGTCGATGCGCCGCCACTCGTCCCCGGAGCGCTGGGAGTCGGGATGCCGATTGCTTGAGTACTCCCCCGCGGGAAAGTCGAGTCACGCGCAGCGCGCGGTCAGCGGCGCTCGTGAGTTTCCCTGATGGACGACCGCAACCCCGCGGCCAATGCCCATTCCTCGACCGCTGGCGCGACTTCGCAAGCTGGCCCTCGCGCTCCCCGAAGCTCATGAGGTCGAAGCATGGGGCGAGCCGACGTTCCGCGTGCGCAACAAACTGTTTGCCATGTACGCGCATTCCGGCAATCACCACGGCGGCGGCCGGCATTCGGCATGGATCAAGTGCACGGCCACCAACCAGCAGTTGCTGATCGCGTCAGACGCGGCGCGGTTCTTTGTAGCACCCCATGTGGGGCCGTCGGGCTGGATCGGTGTCCATCTGGAGGAGTCCCCCGACTGGGACGTGGTCGCCGACCTGTTGCGTGACGGATACGCATCGATCGCTCCCGTCCGCCTCAGGGCGCAGTTGCGGGAACCGTGCCGGACCGCACCGGGTAGGGGACGGACGCCGGGCCAGCTCCGGTATATTCCTCGTCTTCACGACCTCCCTCTGTGACTCGTCTCCGTTCTTTCCTCGCGATCGCCGCGAGCGCGCTCGTCGTTGCGCCTGTGCTCGCCGCCCAAGGGACCCGTTACAGCGTGCCGTTTGGCGTCGGCGAGTCCATGAGCTACGACGTGAAGTTCGGTCCGCTGACGGTTGGGAGCGGCCGCATGTTCGTAGCGGGCATCGACACGATTCGTGGCACGCCAGCGTGGCACCTCCGACTCGAGCTCCGGGCCGGCATCCCGGGGTTTCGGGTGCAGAACACGCTCGAGAGCTGGGTCGACGTCGAGACGTTTCACGCCCTGCGCTATCGGTTGGAGACCCAACAGGGCGGCAAGGAAGAGCGCCGCGTTGCCGAGATTTTTCCCGATCGCAAGGTGTATCGCGAGACGGACTGGCGACCGTCGAAGAACGGGGGAGGGCTGCAGGAGATCGACCGCGGGGAACATCCATCGGTCGCCCAGCCACTCGACCAGGCGTCGTTTCTCTTCTTCGCCCGCACGGTGCCGCTCGAGCTGGGCAAGACATACGCATTCGACCGATACTACAAGCCGACGAGCAACCCCGTGACGCTCGCCGTGCTGCGCAAGGAGAAGGTGAGAGTGCCGGCCGGCGAGTTCCATTCCATCGTTGTACGCCCGACGTTCAAGTCGCTCGGGATCTTCGGGCAGAATGGTCGCGCCGAAGTATGGTTCACCGACGATGATCGCCACATGATGGTGCGCATGGAGACACATGTCGCCTTTGGCAGCATCACGCTGTTGCTGAAGGAGTTCCAGGGGTCGGGCGTCCCGGAGTAAAAGCGCCCGGCGAGCGACGCCTCGCAGGTGTCGTCGAGCGGCGCGCCCCACCTCGTGCGTTACTGGCCCTTGAGAACACTCACGATGTCGGAGTAGTCGTCGGTCCAGGGACGGAGCGTCGTGTCCGCCTGCAGGATGCGCCAACCGTGATCGGCGACGAGCGGGGCGAGGATCGCGGACTCGCGTGACAGCGCGATCCAGCGCGACGCATAGAACAGCCGCAGCTTTTCCTCGCTCGTGGGATCGTAGTCCCGTTCTGCGGCGGCGAGGCCCGCATCACGAGCCAGACGCGCGACCACCGGCTCGAGATCGAGGTACCGATTGCTGATGTGGAAGAGGATCGTGCCGTTCGGCTTGAGCTTCCTCAGGTAGAGCTGCAGCGCTTCCCGCGTCATCAGGTGTACGGGGATCGCGTCACTGCTGAATGCGTCGAGCGCGATGAGGTCGTACGAGGAGTCCGCGGCTTCCCTCAGGCGGAGCCGCGCGTCCCCCAGCCGGACGCGGTGCGTCGGTCCACAGAGGCTCATGTAGGTGAAGAGCCGCCCGCTGGTCGCCATCCGCGCAATGACGGGATCGATTTCGTAGTACGTCCACATCTCGAACGGCCGTGAGTAGCACGCCGTCGTTCCGGTCCCGAGACCGACCAGGGCGACGTTGCGCAGCGTCATGGTGTCGGTGAGGACCGAGAAGGCATCACCCAGGGGCCCGCGCCGCGCGTAGTAGGTCAGCGGCTCACGACGCGTGTCGGCACGCAGGCTCTGCGCGCCGTGCGTCGTCGTGCCGTGCTGCAGCACCAGCGCGTTGTCCCAGCGATGCACCCGATAGACGCCAAAGAAACTCCGCTCCTGGTACACGGCATCCTGGGTGCGGCCGCGCCCGTCAACGGCAACAAAGAGTGCGGCGGCACCGAGCGCGAGCCGGAGCGGTCGGCGGTGGAACGTCGCGAGGACGAGTGCGGCGATCGTGAACAGCGTCCACATGGCCACGGTCCCGGTACGGCCGGCTGGCACCTGGATCTGGAAGGACGCGAGCAGCGCGAGATAGAGGCCGACCGGCAGGGCCAGATCGAGCAGCATCGCGCGCAGCCCCGTATCCTGTCGCGTCGCCACGGGTCTGAGGCCGAGCGCGACGATGAGAGCAAACGGGTATTCCAGCACCCGATCGTACATGAGCGGCGCAAGGACGACGTTGAACACTCCACCCAACAACCCACCGACCGACATCCACAGGTAGAACTCGGTGAGGTGGTCGGCGCGCGGTCGCGAGTCGGCCAGCTCGCGATGACAGACCATCGCGGTGGCGAAGAATCCGATGAGGTGCAGCGCCAGGTGCGCGAGCCGGAGCCGCGTGGGTGTCATGCCGATGATCACCAGCAGCGCGAGCGCCACGAGCAGCTGAAACACCAGCATGAACCTGCGGCCGAGCAACGGGCGCTCGGCGAACACGAGCACGAAGGTGAGGAGGTAGAGCGCGAGCGGTACGACCCAGAGCAGCGGGACGGCGGCGACGTCGGTGCTGAGGAACGTGGTGACGCCGATCAGTAGCGACGATGGCGCGAAGGAAAGCAGCACCCAGCGCAGTCGCCACGCCTTGGTCGGGATGATCGATGGCGCGGTGGTGGGGACATCGAAGTCGTCACGATCGGGGAGCGCACTGACCGAGGCTGGTGCCTGTGGAGAAGTGGGGACGGCGCCTGGGGTCGGGGATTCCTGTGAGGCCATGGAGGCCATGGGGGGCCCCCCCGAGCTCAATCTTTCACCGCGTCCCGGGTTTCGCGGCACCATCACATCCCCGCTCGTGTCTTTTTCCCGCAGCGTCCGGAGCGTCAGCCAGAGCGTGAGCCCCACCAACGCCACGAGGCCGTAGTACCCGTATGCCCAATACATCCGCTGCTGTCCCAGCCGCAGCACCGGCTCGATCAGCGTCGGATACGCGATCAGCGCGGCAAAGCTCCCCAGGTTGCTCGCGACGTACAGCACATACGGATTGCCCGCCGCCGGATGTGACGTGGCCGCGAGCCATCGCTGGAACATCGGAGCGCCTGCCGAGAGCAGCACGAACGGAAGCCCGAGCGTGATCGTGAGGAGCACGAGCAGCCACACCACCGGCGCCGCCATCCCCGGCGGCGGCTCGATGCCTGACGGCACGCCGAGCGGGAGGAACACCAGCGCCAGCAGCATGAGGGCCAGGTGCAGCATGCCCTGCGCGCGCGGCGTCAGACGCTTGCTCGTGGCGTGTGCATACAGGTAGCCCACCAGCAACGCGGCCTGAAAGAACATGAGGCACGTGTTCCATACCGCCGGCGTGCCACCAAGCAGCGGCAGGACCAGCTTGGTGAACATCGGCTGCACGACGAACAGCAGCGTCGCGTTGCTGAAGATGAGGACGGCAAAGAGCCCGAGCACGAGATTGGCTCGGGCCGGCGTCCAGGCGCTTGGTGTGCTGGGGATGCGCATTGGCCGAGGGAATGTGTCGCCCTCACCTCGCCATCGGCAGACGTGGCCGTCGATCCGTCCATCGCTCCGCGCGCGCGCCACCTGTCGATCCGCCCATCCTCCATCCGTCCCCCTGATCTGTCACTCCGCGGCCCTTTCGAACGTACGCCCCCCAACGGATGCATCCACCCGAGGTCGACCCGCCAGATTCCGGGGCCGCTCCGGACGTCCACTCCACTACCAACGTGACCCATGTCATCTCGTCGCGACTTTCTGAAACAGGGAACCGCCGCCGCCGGCGCCGTGGCGATCGGGGGCGCACTCTCCCGGGCGCAGGCGGCCACGCCACTGGCGACCGCCCCGCCAGATGCCATGGACGCTTCGGTCAAGGAGCTGCTCCTCGAAGCACTCGGCGCCGCCACCTTGGCCGGTGCGTCGTTCGCTGACGCGCGCATCGGGCGCTACCAGCAGAACTTCGTGTTCACACGCGAAAAGCAGATCCTCAACGTCGTCGATACGGATTCGATCGGCGTTGGCGTGCGTGCCCTCGTCGACGGCACGTGGGGTTTTGCTGCCTCACGCGACCTGACCAAGGCTGGCGTTGCCGCCGCGGCCCGCGAAGCCGCGGCGATCGCCAGGGCCAACCGCGTGGCCCGTGACCGTTCCGTGGAGCTGGCTGCGGCACCGGCGCACCCCAACGCCACCTGGAAGAGTGCCTTTACCATCGATCCATTCACCATTCCGATCGAGGAAAAGGCCGACCTGCTGATTCGCGCGAACACCGAGGGCATGAAGGCGCCGAACGTGAAGTACGTGTTCAGCGGCCTCTTCTTTCGTCGGATGGAGCGCAATTACGCCAACACCGACGGCTCGGTGATTGCGCAGACCGTCGTGCAAAGCGCGCTGCAGCAGCAGTTCACGGCGGTTTCGTCGGACTTTACCGACTTCCAGAACCGCGGCAACACGCTGCCGCCCGTTGGGCGAGGGTATGAGTGGGTGCAGCAGGCAAATCTCGTCGAGAACTCGCGCAAGTGGGGCGAAGAGGCGAGCGAAAAGCTCAAGGCAAAGCCGGTGGACGTGGGCCGCTATGACCTCGTGCTGCATCCTTCGCACCTGTGGCTCACCATTCACGAGGCCATCGCACACCCCACGGAGCTCGATCGCGCGATGGGATACGAGGCCAACTACGCCGGCACGTCCTTCGTTGCGCCGCCCGAGAAACACCTTGGCACGTTCAGGTACGGCCCGGATTTCATGAACATCCAGGGCGATCGTTCGCAGCCCGGGGCGCTCTCCACCATCGGGTACGACGACGACGGCGTGCAGCCCGATGACTTCCTCATCATCAAGGGCGGAGTCGTCAACGACTACCAGACCACACGCGAGCAGGCGCCGTGGCTCAGGTGGTGGTACGACAAGAACGGCAGGCCCACCCGATCGCACGGCTGTTCATACGCCGACAACTGGTCGAGCGTGCAGTTCCAGCGCATGCCCAACGTGTCGCTGCTTCCCGGCGAGCGCGACCTGTCGTTCGAGGACCTTATCGCGCAGACCGATCGTGGCATCGCGATCGTCGGCGACGGCTCGTTTTCCATCGACCAGCAGCGCTACAACGCGCAGTTTGGCGGCCAGCTCTTCCACGAGATCCGCGGCGGCAAGATCGTCGGGATGCTCAAGGACGTGGCCTACCAGATCCGTACACCCGAGTTCTGGAACTCCATGGACATGATCGGCGGACGCAGGAGTTACGAGGTCTGGGGCTCGTTCTTCGACGGCAAGGGGCAGCCGGGTCAGGTCAACGCGGTGAGCCACGGCTCCGTGCCGGCGCGCTTCCGCCAGGTCAACGTCATCAACACGGGCCGCAAGGCGTAACGGAGCCATCATCCCATGCGACACGACATCATCGACGTCCTCTCCGGCCCCCGCCGTCTGCTCGAACGCGACGGGAGCTCGGCGCCGTCCGCGGCCATCCTCTCGCGCGATGAATGCGAGGCGCTCGTCGCGCAAGTGAAGGGAATGTCCAGGGCCGAAGCCTTCGACGTGCAGATGTTCGGAGGTTATGCGGCCAACGTCCGCTTTGCCGACAATCAGATGTCTACCGCGGGCGGCATTGGCGACATGACCCTGGGAATCCAGAGCCATTTCGGGCCCAAACACGCCGTGGTGACCACCAACGAGCTGACCGAGGCTTCGATCCGTGCCGCGGTCGAGAAGTCGGAAAAGCTCGCACGGCTCGCACCGGACGACCCGGAAGCCATGCCACAGCTCGGCCCGCAGAAGTTCCAGCCCGTCGAGGCGTACTTCGACTCCGTGGCGAACATGAGCGCCGAGGAACGGGCGAAGGTGGCGCTGACCGCGCTCGAGCCGGCACGCCGGGCCGGCGATCTCACCGCTGCCGGGTTCCTCATCACCAACGTGGGCTTCAACGCCTACGGCAACAGCGCGGGCAACTTTGCGTACCACCGCTCGACGAGCGCCAACTACACGGTCACCGTGCGCACGAAGGATGGCACCGGATCCGGCTGGGCGGGCGCCGAGCACAACGACGCCCAGCAGGTGGACTTTGCGGCCGTGAGCCAGCGCGCCATCGACAAGGCGCGGCTGTCACGCGGACCGGTGGCCATCGAGCCCGGGCGCTACACCGTGATCCTCGAGCCGCAGGCCGTGGGCGATCTGTGCCAGCTCATCGGGTTTTACGCCGACGCGCGCGCGACCGACGAAGGGCGATCGCCGTTCGTCAAACAGGGCGGCGGCACGAAGATCGGCGAGAAGATCGTGGATGAGCGCGTGAACATCTATGCGGATCCGTTCGACCCCATGGTGCGCGCGCAGCCATGGGATGGCGACGGGCTGCCGCTTGGCCGGCAGGAGTTCGTGAAGAACGGCAAGCTGGCGACGCTCTACTACTCGCGCTTCTGGGCCAGGCAGAAGGGCGTCGCACCGACTGGCGCGCCGACGTCGTTCTGCATGACGGGTGGTGACCAATCCGTCGAGCAGATGATCGCGGGCACACCACGCGGCGTGCTCGTGACGCGCCTGTGGTACCTGCGTGAGGTGGATCCGCGGACGATCCTCTACACCGGCCTCACGCGCGACGGCACCTTCCTGATCGAGAACGGCAGGATCACGAAGTCACTCAAGAACTTCCGCTTCAACGACTCGCCGCTCTTCATGCTCAACAACCTCGAGGCGATGGGTCGGCCGCAGCGCCTCGCCGGCACCGAGGCGGGGGGGGCGGTGATCGTGCCGCCCATCAAGGTGCGGGACTTCAACTTCACGAGCCTGTCGGACGCCGTTTGAGGCTGCCGGTGGCACGAATCAGGCCCGCCGGATTTGCGTCCGGCGGGCCTTGTCGTGCAAGGGACGATCGACGTCCATTCGCACCAGGCGTTGAATTGGGGCCGCTCGAATAGTCCGCGAATGCAGTCGCGGGGCGGCCAGCGCTGAACCTGCCCGAAAGGCGAACGGTCCTTCCTCGCCGTCAGACCCCTGAGGCCTTGACGACGTGAATCAAACCGCTGCGTGCAGCCGTCCGCGCCGTGCAGCTCGAGTGCGTCAACCAGCCAGAGCCAGCGAGTCGAGCCACCCCAGCAGCAGACGATCCACCTCCGCCTCGCTCTGGCCCGCGACCTGTTCCATGACCGCGAAGCGCTTGCCGGACTTCATGAAGTACCACGTCGGAGGCGTAGCGGGGAGCGACTTGCGGGGGTTGGCGGCCTGACCCTCGTACGAGACGAAGTGGCACTCGACCCCGCGGTGCACCAGGAAGCGTTGCTCGGTCTTGTAAGCAGCCAATCGAGGGCTCCTTCCGTTTGGGTGGGCCCGGAGCGCCGAGCACGATGACGGAACGCGCGAAATCTATGGAGTCTGGACGCCAACGGGAGTTAGGCCCGCTGCGGCGGCGGGGTCAGGCGGCCGGGCGCCGCACCCAGGGCTTCGTTGAGATGGCCCGGTGCAGCTCGGTTCGTCCCTGCCCACCGGGTACCGGCCTCAGGAGCGACAGCCCGTCATCGGTCAAGTGTTCCTGCGGGAGCCGCGTTGGGTCGTGGGGTCTCAACCGGACCCACGACCAGCGGCGCGACTGCGTGGCGCGGCGAGAGTCCCAACGGCACATTCGCTCGGTCGAGTTCCCGGCAGACCCACTCCCTCCCGAAAACAGCCGTGTTCGAGATGCTTCGTCGCCTGTTTGCGCGACGTGTTGAACCCGAGGATCCGTGGGCGGAGGAACGTGCCCGGTTCAAGGCGACCTTCCCCCAGGCCGTCGACCTGCCCGACCTCACCGATGAGCCCGCACCAGACCGCAGCAGCGACCCCGTCGGCTGGCTCCACTGGAACATTCACGCGGCTCGGCGCGCGCTCTCGGGGACCATGACCGGCGAAGCGAAACAGATCCTTTTTGACCTGAAGGCGTCCCTCGCCGAGCTTCCGCCCGAGATCCTGCGTTCGCTCCCGACCGACGTTGGCGCCAGGGTCGAGCAGGCCTGGTTGCTCATCTGGACGATCCGATATGACGAATCCATGGACGTTCTGGATCAGCTCGCGTACGACGCAGAGCACCTCCGGTAGGAGCGACGGCTACCGGAGCCAATCCGCGCATCGCTGTCGCAACTTTCCGATGGGCGAGGGGTGACATTTCCGCAGTTCGTGGCGCCATTGCCTGTTCGCCATGCTCCGTGCCTCTTTCCCTACCCAATCGCTTCCGATGTCTGCTCTGATGCCCCTCCTGCCTGCCCTTGTGCTGGCCACGACCACGACGCTCGCCGGCGAGATCTTCGGCGACGTCCGCATCGGCGAGAAGTACGTCGCCAAGGCGCCCATCCAGATGGCGTGCGGTGCGGACACCGTGCGCGCCGTGACCGATGACGCGGGATCCTTTCGCCTGGCCTCGAAGGGCAGCGGCAAGTGCGTCGTGACTCTGACCTACGAGGGCAAGGCGGCCTCCGTGGACGTCGTCGTGTTCGAGAAGCCGGCGCGCTACCGCCTGATCCTCGAACGCAAGGACGGCGGTTACGTCCTCAAGCGGGTCTGACGTGAGCGGCAACGGCGGAAAGGAGCCCGAGGTCGCGGTCCGCACGCGCGATCACAAGGACTTCTGGGACATTCTGCAGATCGTGCTCTCGCCGCTTGGTGGCCTTCTCACGGCCATCGCCGTCGCCAGCCTGGGCTACATGGGCTCGCGCACCATCGAGCGCCAGCAGTCCAACGAGGCCAAGCTGCGGCTCTATTCGGAGCTGATGACGCGGCGTGAAGAGTCGGAAGCCACGCTGCGCAAGGAGATGTTCCAGTCCATCATCGGTTCCTTCTTCGACGCGAAGTCGGCCACGCTGGAGACCAGGCTCCTCAAGATGGAGCTCCTCGCGCAGAACTTTCACGAAGCGCTGAACCTCGTGCCGCTGTTCGAGCACATCCAGCGCGAGATCGCCGGCTCCGGCCTGTCGCGCGACGTCCAGCGCGGATACGAAGAGCGCCTCAGCGAACTCGCCCGCGAAGTCACGCGCAAGCAGATGATCGTGCTCGAGGCAGGCGGCAAGCGCTTCGACTGGACGGTCGTGTTCAGCGACAGCCTCACGAGCGGCTCACGGACCGAACAGCTCGAGGACGTCGAACTCACACTCGACGGCATCCGCCGGCGCTTCCGTGTTTCGCTCACCGGTGCAGACCTGGAACGGCGCGAGCTCAAGGTTGGCCTCGAGATCGAGACCCCGACGCAGGGCGCGCTCGCGGCCTCCGCGGCGAGCCGCAACGTCGTCGAGTTCCCGCTCGGCTTCTTCAGCACGCCGATGATCGACAACACGCGACTCTCCAGCGACCAGCGCGTGGCCATCGTGCTCACCGACATGAACGACTTCGGTGCCTCGCTCAGCCTGGTCTACTTTCCGGGGTCGCGCGCTTCGCTGCGCGAGAAGCCGTACTATGAGGAAATTCTCCGCAAGCTCGCCGATACCAGCAACGTCGTGCCGTGAACCCCTACCTCTGCGCTGCGGGCTTGAGACGGATGTGCCAGAGCCACGGCCACATCTTTCCGGTCACCAGCAGCGTGCCGGGCTGCGGGCCGCGGGCAATGCCGTTCATCACGTCGTCTCCGGGCCGGCGCTGGTCCCGGGGGTAGAGGTCGGCCAGGTCGATCAGTGCGCGCACGACACCGGTCGCGGGATCGATCCGCGCCACCCAGTCGGATTCGTAGACGTTGGCGAGCACCTCACCATCCACGAACTCCAGCTCGTTGAGCTTTGACAGCGGCGACCCGTCGCGCGTGACGTGCACGACGCGCTCGACCTGCCTCGTCATCGGCGACAGGACGCGCAACGAATCCGACCCGTCGCTCATGATGAGCGACCGCCCGTCTGTCGTCAGGCCCCACCCCTCGCCCGCAACCGCAAACGAATCCACGACAGCCAACGTCGCAGCGTCGAGCACGTACCCCACGCGCGATTCCCACGTGAGGAGCCAGAGCCTGCCGTCGAGCAGCGCGAGACCTTCTCCAAAGCGATCGTCGCCGAGCCGAGCGGTACGGCGCGCCGAGCCCGTGCGCAGGTCCACCCGGCGAACCTGCGAGTATCCGTAGCGACCGGTGCTTTCGTAGAGCGCACCGTTCTCGAAGACGAGCCCCTGGGTGTAGGCCGCGGTGTCGTGCGGGTAGCGCGCGATGACCTCGAACGGCGGCGGGACCGTCTCGCCTCTCAACCGGTCGCAGGCGTGCGCGCCAAGCAGGGCAGCCAGAACCGGTGTCGTCCGCAGGAGCCCGGAGCGCAGGTGCATGGGCAGTAATCTGGCGCGACGGTTGGCGTTGGCTACTCGCCCGGCAGGGGCGTGGCGACCAGCACGGCCGTGGCGGCAAACACCGCGGCAGCGAGCGCCAGTTCCACGCGGGCCGATGCCGCGAGCCGTTGCACGCCGTCCGGTCGCAGGAGCCCGGGAGTGAGCCGCCGCCAGTTGATGGCTCCGACTACGGCCACCGCGGCGACGAGCGACAGCTTGAGCAGCACCATGCGGCCATAGCTCGATCCCCAGAGCGCCGGCAGCGTGCCCACGTGCAGCCATGAGGCAAAGACGCCGGTCGCGCCTAACGTGGCCGCGCTCGTCAGGGCCCAGGGCGAAAAGGCCCGGATCACCACTCCCGCCGACGCTGGCGTGCTGCCGGGCAGCCGGTCGACGACGATGACGAAGAGCGTACCGATCCAGAGCCCCGCAGCGACCAGGTGCACGACGTCGGCCGCCGTCGCGTACCCGCTCAGCCGCGGCGCCCCGAAGGCGTGTCCCTGAAAGGCCGGCGCCGCTACAACAACGCCGGTCACGAGCCACGCCACGAAGGCACGCGACGACGTGGCAATCAGCCCCGGACGAAGGGCGAGCGTGATCGCGCCAGCGGCCTGGCCGGCCCACGCCCATCCCCAGGGTGTTCCCAACAGGACGGGGACCATCGCCCATGCACCCGAAGGCTCCGCGGCAAAGGCCAGGGCCTGCTGCGCCATGCGACCAGCGAGCGTCGCGATGATCGCCAGCGCCGCGGTCCGAACCAGCGCTGCCACCCGCTGGGTGGGGTGGGGTCCCTCACGCGGCAGCAGGAAGCGGCTCGCGGTGACGCCGCAGACGATCGACGCCGCCACGAACGCGATCCAGCGCAGGACGGCGGCCACACTCGCCGCCGTAACTGCCTCGACCATCGCCTAACGAACGACGAAGGTGAACTCGCCGGTAACGGGATGCATATCCCCGGATGCGGTCTTGTAGGCGACCGTGTACCGGCCGGTGCTCACGGCGCCGGTCACGGCCACCTCCACGGGCTGCTTGACGTCGCCGGTAAAGGTGGGCTTGCCGAGGGCCACGTTCTTGCCATCGGGACCCGTCAGTCGCACCGTGGTCACCGCGATCGTCGCCGCCTCGGAGAACCAGAGCTTCACGGCCTTTGGTGTCGCTACCGTGTCGCCCTTGGATGGCTCCGACTTCACGAGGTACAGGTGAAGGCGAGCGGATGCGTAGGCCGGGGCCACGGCGGCGATGGCGCCGACGGAGGCAACGACCACGAGCGCGGCGGCCAGACGACGAAGTACGGAGCGGCGAGACGGCATGTGACGATGATGGGGGGTTGAGCGCAGCCAGGTGGGCGATCGCCTGACGGGCTTTCAAGCTACTACCCGGCGGCGCGGTCTGGTTACCGCGCTTCGCCCGATGTGTTCGGCCGGGGCGTGACGGAACATCGCGGAAATCCGTCCCCCAAACAGCGGCCGGCCTCGGCACCGTAGATGAAAGCCTGACCAGCACTTACGGGTTGTCGCGCATTGGTTTAGCCTTCGGCCGGGACGTCAACTTTCCTTTCACTGCCCTGGTCATGTCGACTTCGCGCCGCGTCCTCACTGTCGTCGTCGGTCTCGTCCTGCTCGCTAGCGCGTGCAAGAAGGCGAAACCCACCGCAGCGCCCACGCCCGCACCAACGCCCTCTCAGCCGGCCGCCACCGGCTCGACTTCTTCACCCGCGACGAGCGCCCCGGCTCCGACGGCCGACGCCAACGCCTCGGCGGTTGCCGCCGCGCTCGCCACGCTGACCGGCGTGATCTATTTCGAATACGATCAGGACGCCCTGAGCGTCGAGGCCCAGTCGCAGCTCGACGGCAAGCTCGGCGTACTCGTCGCCAACCCGGGCGTGAGCATTCGCCTCACCGGCCACGCTGACGAACGGGGCTCTGACGAGTACAACCTCGCACTCGGCCAGCGCCGCGCCGCTACCGTCAAGCGATACCTCACTGACCGCGGGATCTCGGACACACGCGTGTCGATCGTGTCCATGGGTGAGGAGCGCCCGGCCTGCACCGAGGCCGACGAGTCGTGCTGGCGCCGCAACCGCCGCGCCGAGGTCGAGGTGACGAGCGGCAGCGTCACCGCTCCGGCCCGTCGTTAGGCGACCTGGATCCACGAAGGCGCGGACCGCGTACCGAAAGCCTGATCCTCCGTTTCACCCCTTTTCGTCCGCAACCGGGAAGATCGCGGGTGGCGCGCCGCCCCGCCCACCCGCTCACCCCCGTAGCGTCACCGCGGTGACGACCAGTCCAATCAGCGCGAGCGCGAGCTTGCGCACGCCATCGGTGCGTGACGCCGTGGCCTGGTACTCCGCGCGCGCGATCGCGCCAGCCAGGTAGACGAACGTCCCGGCCGCAAACGGCACGAGTGCCGTGCCGATCGCGGCCACCCGCGTCCCGAGCGTGAGGGTGGCGAGCGCTCCCGCCACCGCGCCCGCCGCGGTGAGCGCATTGAACGCCAGCGCCCTGCGCACACTCATGCCACCCCGGACGAGGATCGCGAACGTTCCCAGCTCGCGGGGCAACTCGTGCAGGGCGATCGCCGCGGCCGTGAGGATGCCAAGCGATGCATCGCCGAGGTAGGCAGCGGCGATCAGCATGCCGTCGATCACGTTGTGAAGCGCATCGCCGGCCATGGCGAGCGGCAGGAGGCCCGAGGCTCCGAGCGCCGACGCCGAGCCGGTGGTCGCCTCGACGCTCGCGCGATGCACGAGTCGGTCGACCACGAGAAACACCGCAAAGCCCGTGAGACCGAGGAGCCACGTGCCGCGCCCGCCCTTGGCGGCCAACGACTCGGGGATGAGGTGAAAGAACGCTGCCCCCGCGAGCGCGCCCGCGGCGATGGGCACCAGGCGAGGGATCAGCCGTTCGAGGCGCGACGCGCGCCACGACGCCAGCATCATCGCGGCCATGGGGATGGCCGAGATGAGGGCGACGGCGGCGAGACTGCCGGACCAGGTCATGTCTGCCTCACGCCGCGCCGCATTGCGCGCACCGCCCGTAGAGCACGACGTCGTGCCCATCGAGTCGAAACCCGGGAGGCGCGTACCGGGCAAGGTTGCCTGGGCATCCCTCGACCTCGTACAACCGATGGCACTGACGACAATGGAAATGGTGGTGGTGCCCGAGGTGCGCGGTTTCGTAGCGCGGTGGCGTGCCGGGGATCTCCACGAGGTGAGCGGCCCCGTCCTGGATCAGCGCGCGCAGCGCGCGATACACGGTGGCGAGCCCCAGTTGCGGCACGTGGTGCCGGGCCGCGTCGAGGACCTCGACCGGCGTCAGGGGACGTTCCGCCGCTGCGAGCGCCGCTTCGATGGCCTGCCGTTGCCGGGTGCGTCGTTCCATGTGCTAATGATAGCGTATTCTCAATTGGGTGCCACTCGCGGCCCTTATTCCACTGGACGGATGGCACGAGACTACCCGACACCCCGGCGGCGCAACACGCGTAACCTGCTTCCATCGCCCTGTCTATTTTGGAGCCACCCTCATCCGGCACGCGCCATGACTGCCCTCGCTGCACGACACTGCTTCGTAAGCGCGCTGCTGGCCCTGGCCGTTGGCCCCGCTGCGGCGCTTGCGCAGGCGCCGAACAATCCGGCCTGGGTCGACTCGGTCGCCGGACTCATCGCCCGCGGCACGATGGCCATGGACATCCAGGCGTTCGATCAAGCCATTGGCATGGTCGATCGCGTCCTCGCCATCACGCCCTCGGGCGGAGTGATGTTGCACTACAAGGGCTACGCCCTCTACAGGAAGGCGAGCCTCATGCTGGCACGCCGGGCCAGGGGATCCGAGATCAAGCCCATGCTCGAGGAGGCGAACGATGTGCTCGAGCGGTCAGCGGCCGTGCTCGACTGGCCGGAGACGCGCGCGCTGCGCGCCGCCATTCTTGGTCAGCTCATCCGCACTGGTGGCATGCTGACGGTCATGCGACTTGGCCCTCGGGCAAACGACGAGTTCAAGGAGGCGATGCGTCTCGATCCGGCAAACCCGCGCGTGCTGATGCTCCGCGGGGTCTCCGCCATCTACAAGCCCAGGATGTTCGGCGGCGGTCGTGACAAGGCGGAACGCGACCTGCGCAAGGCACTCGAGTTGTTCGAAACGGACCACCCAGTGTCGCCCGCGCCGTCGTGGGGCCACGCCGAGGCGTTTGGGTGGCTGGGTCAGGTGCTGGCGCTGGACGGGAAGGTCGACGACGCCCGACAGGCCTACCAGCGGGCACTGGCACTCGAACCGCAGAACGGCTGGGTGCAGGACGCGCTGCTCCCCGCGCTCGACTCCCTGAAGCGTTAGGCGACGATACGCTCCTGATGATCGTCACTCGACCTGCGCCGCACGCACGAGGACCGATCGCGCGCCTGCACGCCTAACGCGCGCGCTCCAGCGCCGAGGCAATGCCGGCCATGTCGCTGCGCAGGTACAGGTGCATGCCGAGCGCTTCCCACCCGGTCCGTCGCAGCAGGCGGCGCCACGACGCCGGAGAGCGGGCCGCCGAGCGTGTAAAGTCGCCCGTGGCGTCATCGGCCGAGCTGAAGATTTCGAAGTACGCGGCCCCGACGCAGAGATACGTGAGCGCGTCGAGCCCGCGCGCCAGCTCGCGGGCGCTCACATAGTTCATCACGCCGCAGCAAAGAATCAGGTCGAAGTCGTCGGGCAGGCCCAGGGTGCCGACGTTGCCAAAGCCGCCCAGGCGGATGTTGCGGCGCTTTCCGTACCGCTCCACCGCGTAGGTCGAGGGATCCACACCGAAGTACTTCGCTCGGGGCCGCAGACGCCTGAGCGCGACGCTCCAGTTGCCTTCGCCCGCTCCAACGTCGAGCACCTTCGTCACCGGCCGCTCGAGCAGGTATTCGGTGGCGCTGATGACGAACGCGAGCTGGCGATCGATATCGAGCCGCGACTTCACGCGCGTGCGTGACTGACGATACCACTTGTCGAAGTAGGCTTTGTCGTAGTGACTCGCGGGGCGAACCGGCATGAGAGGTCGATTGGCTACTGCGGGAGGGTGAGGACGAACTCGGCGACCGCCTTCCGGTCCTGCGTGAGGCGCTGCATCAGGCGCACGCCGAGCCGCATGGTGGAGCGGGTGCCAAAGGGGGCAACGTCGGCCGTGACTTCGCCACCGACGGCGCGGTACTGCACCACGCGCGTGTTGGCACGATCGCTCGCACGAGCGGCGTCGCCGAGCACTGCACCCTGCACTCGGCGCACGTAGAGCAGCGGGCCGATTGCCAGATCGGGATACCACAGTGGCATGGCGTAGCTCACGCCGATGCGCGTCAGTCGATCGGCGTACCGACGCCCGAAACCGCGCGGAAACGGCACTTCGCTGGAGAACCGATAATTGGTCGGCCGCTGCTCTTCGTGGCCGGCCTCGAGGACGATGCCGTGGTTGGCAAAGACTCCCGGCACGATGGCCGTGGTGCGCAGCGCAGCGATGTGACTGTCGGTGTCGCTCGACTCTGGCGTGTGGCGATACACGCCGAAGGCGCTCACGCCGGTCTGGAACAGGTCCCGAAATGCCGCGGCACGCACGTGGCTCGCGGCCAGAACATACGACACCGGCATGAACGTGCCGTCGTTCTGGTCGAAGCGGAAACGCACGGGCTGGTTGGCAATGTCGGTGAGGCCGACCCCCACCGTGGCGACCAGCGACTGCCGGCGCTGCCCGTTGAGCCGTGTGAGCGGAAGCCTCGCCGCGAGATTCACGCTGCGCTCGTCCCAGCCAAACCGGCGCGCAGTGCCGGCGCTGTCCACAAACGACGACGTGCGAGAACCGAGTCTTGCACTGCCGTCGACGATCACGGGCCACCCGGCATAGCTCGCCCCGGTCTCCACCGCGAATGTGCGCTCGTTGGTGTTGAAGGTGACACCGAGGTTCATGCCGAAGGTGTTGAGGAGATTGCGCGATTCGATGGCGAGGCCCGTGTTGAGGTCGTCGCTCGTCGGCGCGATGGTTCGACTGTGAAAGTCGAACGCGCGCGACCAGCCCCTGAACGGGCGCACGGGGAATGTCTCGACCTCGATGGGGACGACCCTGACGAGGCGCGACTCCTGCGCGACCACCGAATCGGCAAAGAGCACCTCGTGCAGGGGCACGTCCGACGCGGGCTGAAAGCGCGAGCGATCGAGCGGGGCTTCGGCGATGTCGTATCCGCGTGGTCCGTAGTCCGAGAAGAGTAGGCGCCTGCCGTCGGCTGACGGCGCGGGCCAGCTGGCCCCGAACCTTCGCGAGGCCACACGCCACGTGGCACCGCCGAGCGAGTCCACCGCCCAGATGCCGTCGAGCCCGGAGCGCGGCGATCCGAAGACCACCAGATCCTGCACCGCCTGTGGTCGCGAAATGCCCCACGGGACGTAGTCGATCAGGGTGCGCTCCGCCCCGCCGTCGAGGGACACGCGGACGAGCGCATTGCCTCGCACCTCGTCGATGCGCACCACCAACAGGCCGCGCCCGTCGGACGTGAAGGTCGGCGTGACCAGCGTCGCGCGCTCGTCAGGCAGCCGCTGCATCACCGCGCCCGAAGCCGCGTCGAGGATCACGAGGCGCGAGCGACGTTCGGGCGTGAACTCGACGGCAACGATGCGCTGCCCGTCGGGGGAGAGCTGGGGGCCGTAGTACCGCGAGCGGTCGGTGAGGCGTGTGACCTTGCCCGTGGAAAGGTCGAGGCGCTTGAGCACGAGATAGCTGCGTTCGCCCCAGCGGGAATCGGCTTCGTATTCTGCCCACACCGCGCGATCACCTCGCACGTGAAACTGCAGGTCGCCAAAGAGGCCCGCGCGCTCCACCAGGACCTCGCGACGATCGCCGCGCAGCCGAACGATCTGCGATACGGTGTTGAGGTCGGAGTACGCGGCGATGACGCTGCCATCACCGGCGTATTGCGGCTGCGACCAGACGCGATAGTCGGGAGCGGCCGGCGATCTGATCTCGGCGGGCGTTTCGGCGATCGCGGCGCGCTGCTCGCGCCACATGGAATCGATCTCGGCGACAGCGGCGCGATGAACGGCCGGGATTGCACGTCCGGTCTCGCGTTTGAGCGCCATGCTGAGCGCCCACGGCGCCAGCGGATTGCGCGTGGCACGCCGGATGACGCGCCGCCACGCCGAGTCACCGTAGTGCCGACGGACCCAGCTCGTGATGACGTATCCCTGCTCATACCAATCGGGCAGCGCGGTGCGATACGTCCCCTGCCACGCCGGGTAGTACTCGTATGGCGCTCCCTCGGCGGTGAGCGCGCGCATGCGCGCCGTGAACGCGGGCTGCCGGCCACGTCCCATCGCCGAGAGCGCCGTTTCCATCCCAACCGCATCGCCCTCCCAGAACCACGCTGGGAAGTAGATGCTGCCCAGGGTCGAAAGCGTATTGTCACCGAACAATCGCGCGGCCAACCCAACCCAGCCGCTGCGCACCGCCTCCTGCTGGACCACGTGGCGGCCCTCGTGCCTGGCGAGGAGCGTGAACCACTCCATGGGCCCGAAGGCGTCCACGGTGGGATTGGGCGCGGTGTACCATTGGGAGCGCCGCGGCGACCAGGCGACGTAGGCGTTGGCAACCATCGACTGATTGGCGAGCACCACCGGGATGCGTGGCGGTGCAGCGCCGAGACTCGCCTGCAGCGATGGATAAGCCGCCTCGAGGAGCCTCGCCACACGCTGCGCCTCGGCGCCTAACGGGCGCGGATGGATGACCGTGAAGTGGGGCGCGTCGAGTCGGTCCCAGGACAACCCGGGCGGATGCTGCAGCGTGTTGAGGCGCGTCGTCAGCGGTACCTGCGCATGCAGACTCGCCGAGCCGGTCATGCCGAGCACCACCAGCATGGCGCACCGGATCCACGAGATGCGAGGGGCTGCACGAGGGACGGCAGCCCGCGACGACGCCACTGGGCTACTCCACACCGCGCCAGAGCCCGCGACCGGCCAGCACGGTGGTGAGCTTTCCACCATCCACGGCGGCTGCGCCGTTCACGAACACGTACGACATGCCTTCGGCCAGGAGAGTGGGCGATTCGTAGGTCGAGCGCTCGCGTACCCGGGTCGGGTCGAACACCAGGACGTCGGCGAACGCGCCCACGGTGAGGGTGCCGCGGTTGGCAATGCCGAACGCGCGCGCCACATCTGCGCTGCTCCGTCGCACGAACGTCTCGAGCGGGATCACGTGCTTGTCGAGCACGTACGTCCGAAGCTTGAGCGGATACGTGCCGTACTTGCGCGGGTGACCATCCGAACCGTCGCTGCCGGTCATCACGAAGTCCTCGCGCATGAAGTGCACGATGTCGTCCTCATGCATGTTGAACGACGCCACCGACGCGTCGCCGCCAAGGATGATGTCGAGCCCGGCGATCACGGGTTCCACGCCGCGTGCCGCGGCGATCTGCTCCAGCGTCTTGCCGGCAATGTCTCGGCGCGAGCTCTCGGTAATGAGCAGCGCGCCTGCGCCGTTGCGTCGCCGAAGGTTCTCGCGCATGTCGGAGAGCAGTCGCTCGCGAGTGGCCGGATCGGCCGCACGCTTGCGCAGGGAATCTCGCCCACCCGCCTCCGCCCAGCGCGGCAGGAGCGCCGCCCCCACGGCGGTCCCGCTGGCGGGGTATGGGTACTGATCTGCGGTCACGTCCTGGCCGGCGGCGCGCGCCGCCCGGATCATGGCGATGACCGAGTCACTCCGCCCCCACACGTCGACGCCAAGCGCCTTGATGTGGGCGATGTGCACGGGCATTCGCGCCTCGCGACCAACGCGGATGGCCTCGGCGACCGCGCCCACGAGCCCGATGGTGTACGAACTCTCGTCACGCAGGTGGGAATCGTATACGCCGCCACGGGACGCGGCCTCCCTGGCGACGGCGATCACCTCTTCGGTCGAGGCGTAGCTCTGCGGTGCGTAGTACAGGCCAGTGCTGAGGCCGAGCGCGCCTCCGTCCATCGCTCGCGCGACCATGCGTCGCATGGCGTCGAGCTGCGACGGCGATGCCGCGCTGCTACTCGCGCCGAGCACGCGACCGCGGAGTGTGCCGAAGCCGACAAAGAGTGCCGCATTGGTCCCGATGCTGTCGGCGCCATACCTGGCGAGCGCTGCGCCCACGTCCACCGGGCCACCACCGTCGTTTCCGGTCACGACCGTGGTGACGCCTTGCATCAGGTACGCCGCGTTGTGCCGGCGCGCGCGCTGCGGACTGGCGAGGTCGGCAGCGGTATGCGTGTGCGGGTCGATGAAGCCCGGAGTCACGACCAGGCCGGTCGCGTCGATCGTGCGCGCCGCCGACACGCCGGACACCCGTGCATCACCGAGAAACGTGATGCGGTTGCCCGTGATGCCGACGTCGGCGACGCGCGCAGCGGCCCCGGTGCCGTCGATCACGCGACCACCGCGGATCAACACATCCGTTCGCAACTGGGCCGTCGCACCGATCGGTACGACCACCAGTGCCCCGACCAGCAAACGCGAAACCAGGGACGGCATGTATCTCCCATGTCACCAGGTGAGCCGCCAAGGTATCGGCTCCCACGGCGGAGCGACACCCGGCGTGCGGCGGCCCCGCCGGATCGACGCTCGACGCCGGTGACGGTGGCGACACGGAGAGGATCCTCCGCCTCGCGATCCTGCAAGCCCGCTGGCACAGGCGCGCTGTGTCTGGTTTGGCGGCGCGCCGGGGGTGACGTTGCGAGCGATCAGTCAGTGAGCACGAAAGTGACCTTCATGTTGACTCGGTACGCGACGATCTTGCCGTTGCTGCACTCGACCTTCATGCTCGCGACCCACGCGCCCTCCACGTTGCGCAGCGTCTTGTGGGCGCGTTCGATGCCCTTGTGGATCGCATCGTCGAAGGACGTGGGCGACGACGAAATGATCTCGGTGACCTTGGCCACGGACATGTCTGGACTCCTGCGGAGGGTGAGTGCGCCGCCGCCCGTCGTGAGCGACCAGCTGCCAGCCTAGTATCTCGCCCGTCGTCGCCGCCCGCCACTCTCGCCGTCGTGGTGGACACCGGGCCGTTTCCACGAGCATTCTCCATCGCATGCTCGATGTCACCTACGAAGTGGCCCTCACGTCGCAGCTCCGTTCGCATGGCTTGGCTGGCGGGTGTGCCCTGGTGCGGATCACGGAAGACTGTGTCGACCTCACCGGGGCGGACGGCGGGAAGCTGAGCGTTCGCCTCGATGACATCATCCGTCTGCGCGTGGGCTACCTCGACGGTCGCTCCCGAAGCTACGAGAGCAGGCTCTGGCGCTGGGAGGATCCGAAGCCACTGCGCCTGGTGCCCCTCGTGGCAACGTGGCGAGAGTACGGAGTCGCCACGCGCGATCTGGCCGCACGTCTCGAGCAGCGCGGTCGGCGGCATTGTCTCGAACAAGGGTCGTCCAGAGCCGATGCGATCTTTGGTATCGTCGCCACCGGACTGATCGCCATCGCGTCCGTCGTGATCTCCCTGGTCGCTCTCGAGCAGGAACCCTGGTGGGGAAGGCTGCTCGTTCCCGTGTTTCCGGTTTGCCTCTTCGGGTTGCTGCTGTACATGGGTGTGCGGCGCTACTGGCCGCGCCCGATCAACTCGCTCGCCGAACTCGACGTGCAGCTCCCGCCCACGTAGCGATCATCGGGTCCCCAACAGCGCCTGGGCGATTCCTCGCTCGACGAGCGGTACCATCACGCGGTAGCCCGCTTCGGTGGGATGCACCCCATCGGCCGCGAGGCCCCGGGGAAGCCCGAGGCGCTCATCGGCCATCGCGGAGTGGTAGTCCACGTACGTCGCGCCTCGCCGGGCCGCGAGCGCGCGGATCATGGTGTTGAGGGCCACGATCTTTCCGGCCGGCTCGAGTCCGCGGCGCCACGGATAGTCAAAGACCGGCAACACGGAACACAGCACGACCCGTATTCCGTTCGCCTGCGCGATCTCCGTCATCGACGCAATGTTCTGTTCGATCATCGCCAGGGTGGCCGGGCCGGTATTGCCCGCGATGTCGTTCGTACCGGCGAGAATGACCACGACCCGCGGCGCAAGGGCAACGACGTCCTGCCGGAATCGCACGAGCATCTGCGGTGTGGTCTGCCCGCCGATTCCACGACCGATGTATGGCTTTCCGGGAAACATTGCCTCGAAGTATCCCGCCCAGCCCTCGGTGATCGAGTTCCCATAGAAGACGACGCGCGACTCGTCGGCGCGAGGGGCCGGCAGTGCGGCGTTCGCCTCACGATAGCGCTGCAGGTAGGCCCAGTCCGTGCGCAGCCGCTCGTCGGCGGACTGGGCGTCGAGTGGTGCGGTGACGAGGAACAGGCCGGCCATCGCCGAGAGCAGTTGAAGGCGAGTCATGAGGGCGAAAGGAGACTCACAATGGTGCGGCGACCTCCACCCATACCGCAACGCCCTCGTATGGTCTTGTACGCCAGGCGTGTGCACGCGCGATTGCTGCTATAGTTCGGCTCTCGCGCGCGCCAATGCCCAGTTCATCCGTGTCTCGCCTCGTCTCGATCGCAGCCCTTGCGTCGGTCGCCCTCGCCGGGTGCGCGCACCGCACCCGCTCGGGGGCTGCCGACATCCCGGGATTCATGCAAGGCACGTTCATTGACGACTACGACAATCGCTACACCATCTCGATGAGCGAGTGGCAGCAGCACCCCGCGTTGCGCTATCACGTCGTGCATGTCGAGGTCGGTGGCGCCTTTCTCATCGCGCGCAACGACGCGACCAACCGCACGGACCCGGGACGATGGACGCGCATTGACTGGGTGCAGCTCAACGCGTTGCCGCCATACGAGTGGGGATTCTGCTACAGCGCGTGGCAGGCACCCACCCGCGCCGTCGCGGAAACCGTGAGCGTGGCGCGGCCGGAGCAGCCGCGCACCGGCTGCAACGGTTATCCGTACACGCGCATGCGCCCCGCGCCCGGATCACCACCCGCATCCCCTCCGATCGACCGACGATGACCGCGATTCAGGATCTGTATCCCGACGATTTTGCGCACTGCCATGGGTGCGGCCGACTCAACACCCATGGGCTGCACCTCAGGAGCGAGTGGCAGGACGGTGAAGGCGTGGCGCGCTTCCAGCCAGCTCCGCACCACATCGCGCTCCCCGGTTTTGTCTACGGTGGACTGCTTGCCTGTCTGGCCGACTGCCACGCGATGGCGACCGCGGCGGCCGCCACGATGATTGCGGCGGGCGCCGTGCCGGGCCGCGACGAGACGCCGCGCTTCGTGACGGCATCACTCCATGTGGATTATCGGCGCCCTACGCCACTCGGCCCTGAACTCGTGTTGCGCTCGCGCGCCGTCGAAGTCAGCGAGCGCAAGGTCGTGGTGGAACTCGGCGTGTTCGCCGATGACGTCGAATGCGTCCATGCGCGCGTCGTCGCGGTACGCGCCCCATCCACGATGCGCCCGCGGCCCTGACACGCCGAAGAGCGACCGGTCGACGACGCACTCCTCGCGCGTGCATGAGGCGCGAGACGACCGGCGAAGTCGCCTCACGCCTTTACGCGGGTCCTTCGCCCAACATCAGAACGGCGGGATGAAGAGGTTGACCTTCGCCCCGACCTCGATCGGGATCTCGTCGCTCACCTGGTTGCTGCGCGTCCCGATCGGATGCACCGCAAAGCGCAGTGACGTGCCGTTGAAGGCCAGATCGCGGGGGATCGCCAGCGAACTGACCGTCATCCCGGTCACTGTGCCCAGTCGCTGCACGCGGAGACCGTTGACCGCGTAGATCACCGCGTCGTGGAAGCCGGAGTTCTGCACCTCGACGACCGTCCTGCCCTTCTTGAGCGTGGCGTCGTCCGTCGGATATCGATAGGCGACGGGCTTGCCCAGCCCCGTCGCGAGCGCCGCTCCCAGCGCGAAATGCATCATCATTGCCCGCATGGTTCCCTCCGTGAAAGTCGTGCCTTCATGCCTCTGTACACGGGAGACACGTGGGGTTCCTGGGTTCCACGGCCCGCCGGTTGTCCGGAGTTGGCCCTGCCGCCCGGGAGGCCGCCAGCGTGCGCGCCCACGGCACCGACGTCTCGTTGCCTTGACCCGGAGTGAACGCGGGCAAGAATTGATGCGTAGTGGTCATGCTGCCTTCGGACCATCGCCTTGCCCTACCTGGAGTCTCCCATGCGCCGTTCGACGTTCACCCTGTGTGCGCTCGCCCTTCCCGCCGCCCTCGCCGCCCAGGCGCCGCGGCCGATGACGTTCCTCGACCAGCAGCTCATGAAGCAGGCTGGCGCTCCGGCGCTGAGCCCGGACGGCTCACGCTTGCTGTACACGCTGTCCGTGCCGAACTGGAAGGAGGCGCGCCGCAACACCGACATCTACGTCGTGAGCACCACGGGTGGTTTGCCCACCACGCGTCAGCTCACGTTCACGAAGGACAAGAACGAGAACACGCCGCGCTGGACGCGCGATGGGAAGCTCTTTGTGTTTGCCTCCAATCGCGACGGCGCGACGACTCAGCTCTACGTGATGTCGCCGGACGGCGGCGAGGCGCAGAAGATCACCGACGCGAAGGACGGCGTCGGCAACTTCCAGTTCACGCGTGACGGCCAGCGGCTCATCTTCGCGGCCGGCAAGCCCGACGAGCAGCAACTCTGGTCCCTCCCGGCCGGCGCGCTCGCCGACGGCAAGGCCACTCAGCTCACGCGCCACGCGACGCCCATCGGCAACTGGCAGCTCTCGCACGACTCGCGTCGCGTCTATTTCGTGTCACCCGACTCGGTGGACAAGCTCAACAAGGAACGCCTCGAGAAGAAGTTTGACGTGCGCATCCGCAATCAGGACGTGCCGCTCAACCACTTGTGGATGGCCGATATCGCGTCGGGCCAGGAGAAGCGCCTCACGCAGAGCAGCGACTTCTCTGTCGAGGGCATGACGTTTTCAGATGACGGAAAGTGGGCCGGGATCCGCGCCCTGCCCAACGATCGCTACGCGCGCACCGTCACCGAAGCGAACAACACGGGCGACCTCTACCTGCTCAACATCGAGTCGGGCAACCTGGAGCGGCTGACCAACAACAAGGAGATCACCGAGAGCAACCTGTCCTTCGCGCCCGATGGGCGCACCATCGCCTTCTCGGCATCGGACGACTTCGTGTACTTCAAGGCGAACAAGGTCTACACCCGCGCCATCGACGCGGTGAACGGCCAGTGGACCAAGCTCGGCGGCGGCTACGACGGTGACGTGACGATTGGCTGGTGGAGCCCGGACGCGAAGACCGTCTACTTCGGAGACGGGGTCCGCGCCACCAACCAGCTGATGCAGCTCGATATCGCCGGCAACGCGGTGAAGGCCGTGACTGACGTCAAGGCCGCGCTCAATGCGACCCTCGATCAGGAGAGCGGCAAGATCCTCATCACCTACGCCGACCCGAAGACGCCGCCCGTGCACTTCGTGGTCGACAAGGTTGGCGACGTGGCGACGCGATCCGCGTGGCGGCAGGTGACCAACGCCAACCCGCAGGTCGCGAACTTCCAGCTCGGCGATGAGGAGGAGATCTGCTGGGCCTCGGTCGACAAGAAGCAGACCTGCGGCATCCTCGTGAAGCCTGTTGGCTACGAGGCCGGCAAGCGGTATCCGCTCATCGTCGCGATCCATGGCGGCCCGCAGTCGGCCGATGTGTTGAGCTTCAACGGTGGCTACGGCGCCCAGGCATACGCCGGCGATGGCTACATGGTGCTCAAGCCCAACTACCGGGGTTCGACCAACTACGGCGAGGCCCACAAGTGGGGCATCGTGAACGACTACTTCAAGAAGGGCTACGAAGACATCATGACGGGCGTGGACCACCTGATCGCCCAGGGACTGGTCGACTCCAGCAAGATGGGCGTGCTCGGCTGGTCGGCCGGTGGCCACTGGACCAACTGGATCATCACCCACAACACGCGCTTCAAGGCCGCTTCGTCAGGCGCGGGCACCGTGAACTGGATCTCGATGTACGCGCAGTCGGACATGCAGTACGTGCGCATGCACTACCTCGGCAACAAACTCCCGTACGGAGACTTCGAGCCGTACTGGAAGCAGTCGCCGATCCGCTACATCTCGGCAGCGAAGACCCCGACGATGATCCACGTCGTCGATGGGGATCCGCGCGTGCCGCGACCGCAGAGCGAAGAGCTGCACATGGCGCTCAAGAAGCTCGGTGTGCCGACTGAACTGTTCGTGTACCCCGGCCAGTCTCACGGCATTCCGGACGCGCGCAATCAGCTGCTCAAGTCCGTGGCCGAGAAGGCGTGGATGGACCACTACATCCTCGGGAAGGGCGGCTTCAAGTGGCAGGATGTGCTCAAGACGCTCGAGGAAGGCGCCGAGCAGCGGACCGCGACCACCAGCCCATAGCGACCGCGTCGCTGGAGGTCACCGGACTGCCAGGGCACGGCAAGGGGGAGGGCTCACGCGAGCCCTCCCCCTCTTGCTGCGTGCACGCACGCAGGCGGACCAACGGCCTTCCGAGTGCCCGCTCGCCGCTCCGCTACCGATGCCAGAGTTTGAAGCGATAGGGCATGAGGGGGTGCGCGGCGCCGATCATGATCTGCGCGCGCGCGTCGTCGTAGAGCGGCACCCCGACCTGAACGAACGGCGCGATGCCGTGGACGGGCAGTCGCAGCGCCAGCACGGACTCGATCCACGCATTCGCTCGATCGGAGCTCCCGAAGGCGCCACTCACCATGCCGGCGCCCACGGAGAAGTGCACGAGCTTCTCCTGCCTCGTCGGAACGACCTGCAGCACGGTGGTGAACTGCGGACTCCCACCGATCCTGGGAACGAAGATCGCGTTGGCGGCGAGTTGCACGTGCTGCGTCCCGAGGCCCGCCTGGGCGCGGACGTTCACAAAGCCGGTCTGCAGCTTGGGTGTACCGTCCTTCTCCGGCAGCAGGAAAAGGCCGCCGTTCAGGTCGATGTGCGGAGCACCGATGGTCCACCCGCGGGTGTCGCCGACGCGAAACGCGGCCTGCGAGGCGTGGGCATCGTAGGGCATGGACATGGAGCCCGTGGCCTGTGCGGCGCCAGGCGCCGGCATGGCGAGAATGGCGAGAGCAATGATGGTCGTACGATTCGTCACAGCGATCGACCTCCGAGGTGATGTGGCGTGCGAGACCAGTACGCCGCAGGTCGCGCCCCGGATTGTTGAAGCTGGACGGTATCGACGACAATGTTTCTGAGCGTCAGAGACCGACGGGCGTTAGGCGTTGGGGTTCCCTTCCCTCCTTCCGCAAGTGCCTGCAGACGATGGGGGGCGAACGCCGTGGCGCCCGCCCCCCATTTCCTCCCTCAGTGTTGCCCGCTCGGGTGGCCGCTACCGGCCACTGCCCGACTTCTTGAGATCCTGGAACGAGGCTGCGTAGCTCAGCCGGTTCGCGCGTACCCGACTGGTGGAGATCGGGGTTACGTCGACCGTCGCGACGGCCGACAGCACCATCGTGTTGGACAGGTCGAAGTACAGCGGGAAGTCGCTCGGCCCCGGCAGGAGCACCGACGAGCAGGCCATCGTCAGATCGGTGAGCCCGGTGGTGATCTGGTGCGGACGCAGGGACGACGCGGGCAACGTGTTGTAGCCGCAGTTCACGGCCCCGCCGGTGTTGGTCATGACGGCGCCCATGTCCAGCAGCAGCTGGTTCTCCAGGTCGATGCCGGCCTGCGGGTAGTAGCCAAGCCATTCACCGATGAACACCACGCGCCCGCCTTCGTCGGCGAACTGCTTGAGCGCGTTCACTTCGTCGACGGTGAAGGCCTCGAGGGGCGTCCACAGCCAGAGTGACTTCCAGTTGGCTCCCTGACTGGCGATGAGGTCGTCCAGCGTTCCCGATGACGAGGTGATGTCCACCATGCTGAAGCCCTGTCCGGTGATCGCAGCGCGGGCGGAGGCCATGTTGGTGTTGTTGCACTCGTCGTTGCCGGCCGGGCTGCAGACCGAGTTCCGGCCGCGGTCCCACGCGACCTCGGTAGCCGAGTTGCGCGGACCGGCCGTGGTGAAGTTCGCGAGGTTCTGCACGAGCTTCACGTTGTTCGCGTTCACCATGGCGTTGCCATCGAACACGTTAATGTCGTTGAACACCACGATGTCCTTGCCTGGCGGCGGCGGAGGCGGCGAGCCGCAGCGCTGCACGGGGTGGACGAAGTACTCGTGCCTGGCCGGCGGGTTGATCTGCGTGCCATCGCCGTACACCACGCCCGTCGCCGGGCCACGCTTCGCGATGCCGATCGCCGCGATGACCAGGTCGGTGCCCGGCGTACCACCCACGGCGCTGAGTGGGATCACGTACTCGTACGTGCTGACGTTCGGATTGTGGAAGGCCTGGTAGGGAAACACCCCCAACCGTGGCGTGCCGTTCGGCAGCAACGGAATGCTCGACGCCGAGCCGCCGGCCCACACGAACGACTCCTTCAGCCGCCACTCGCTCACGAGCGTCGCGGTGAAGATCACGTGCAGATCGTTGGCGTCGTTCCACGCCTCCACCGTGCCAACGGATTGTCCGTTGGATGCCAGCTCCAGGTTCACCGTCGTGGTGACCCCACACGCCGCCGCGCTCCCCACATCGAATGCCGGGCGCGTCGCGACCGGCCCTCCCGGCGTCAGCGGGCTGTCGCTGCATGCCGTCACCACCGCCAACAGCGCGGCGGACACTACCCTTGCGCGTACCATAGGGACTCCTCCTTGAGGTGTCACACTGCCACCGGAAGGGTCCGCGGTACGGTGCCGTGCATCGGGGGCGGGCGACCGGCCAGGGACACGACGCGCGTGCCTCTAACCATCTGCTGCCGGACTGCCCCCGACCATCGTCCTGCCCCGTCGCATGTGGCGAGCGTGTGCTGCGGGCGCTGGCAGGTACAAAGTCCGGGCCAGACTCGGCCGTTCTGGCCGTACGGGCCCAGGGAGCAGTCGAGTTGCTTGACCTGAGAGTGTTTGCAACCCCGGACATACGGGCCACCTGGGATCCGCGCCGAGCGTGGTGCGTGCGTGGTGCGCCGTTCCCGGCAGTCTCCTCGCCGACGCCGTGGTCGCGCCGTCAGCTCGATGCCGGCGGGCTACCGGCAGCGCGCGGCTGCCACCACCTCGAACGCGAGTGTATTGGCGCGATTGAATCGGAGGATCCGCTGCACCATCTCTGGCGGATTCAGCGCGAGCGCGCGCGCGTACCGCTGCACCGTTGCGGTTTCCGCCTCCAGGGCCACCTCGCACGCACCCTCGAGCGAGGCATAGATCTCGATGCCTTGAACGGCGCCCGTGGGGCGGCTCGGTGGGAAGGCCGGGTAGGACCGATAGATCTGCAGCAGGCTCGCCGCGCGGCTCTCCTGTACCGGTTCCATCTCTCGGAAGGGCGACACCGTGCCGAAACGCTGCATCACCTGTTGGTACCGCGCGCCGGCCCTCCACTCATCGGTGAGCAGTGAGTCCAGCACCGCAGCCACGGCCGGAGCCAGCGGCTCCACTGGCGTGAACCCGTCTCCATCGGCGCAGGCTGCCGTCATCAGGAGGAGGGCGCCAAAGATTGCCGCGTGGCGCGAGCGGTACTGGCTGTGGCGGCGTGTCATCATGACCGCAAGGACAAGCGAGTCGCGTGCCAGCACGTGTGGGCCATGACACGCACGCCGCGTGATGATTGCTGTCGCCGACGTGATGCGGTCGAAGCGATGTGCGCGCCCGCCGGACATTTTGCCCGGGGAGCGGCATTCCTTGCCGGGCGTTCGGACGGCCGCGATCGCTCGTGGCTGCACGGCGTAGGTAGTGCGGATGGGCCGTCGTCGCGGGACCGGTCGCGAGCGGCTGATCGTGAGGGCGCAGCGGCTCCCGGTTTGAGCCATGGCTGTGCCATCTATGGCAACGTGGCAGTTCGGGCAGCGCGTGCTGGGTAGCGCGTGGCGCCAGCGCGTTCCGCTCAGTGCGTGCGACACCGCTGATTGCCTACAGTGCAGGCGTATCTGCCGTGGATTGGTCGCGTGGCCAGATATCACGACATGGCGGGACGTGAGCCGGAGCGGGTGGTGTCGTGGTGTACGAGACGGCGAAGGTGCTGCAGGTGTGTGGTTTCCCTCCCTGCGGTGGACCCGTTCCTGGATTCAATCGGGTGCTGGGGCACGCGTTTTCGGGAGATTCCGGGGCGTTGCAAACGCGCGGGCTTTGCAGGCTAACGGCGGGGGGCTTCTGGCACGTGCCGTTGCGGGTTTGCAGGCTGGGCGGTAGGCTCGAAGCAGCCGAAAAAGTAGTTATGCGGCCGGGCGCGAAGGCACGTACCCTAGAATGAGGCAGCGCTGCCGTGCGAAAGCAGTACTACTTTTGGGCTTCCATCCGCGGCCTCTTGGCCTGGGACGTCGACCGCTTGATCGAGCTTTCGCGCCACCTGCCGCGGAAGCAGATCCCGCTGACAGAGATTCGAGAACTTGCCGAATCTTGGTCCGGCGACAATGAGCGGCAAAGCTGGCAGGCGATGATCGGGCACATGAGGCTGATCGAACAGGCAGATCTATCGTACCCGATAATCCTGTCATCGCGAGGTGCTGTCATGGACGGAATGCACCGGGTAGCCAAGGCCGTACTACAGGGTAGGCAGGGAATCGAAGCAGTGCAGTTCGATCAAGATCCGGAGCCGGACCACGTTGGCCGCGGACCCGATGAGCTTCCATACGAGTGAGACGCCGCATAACACACGCTGGAGCAGACAGCCGAGCTATGGTATGCTCGCTCCGCTCGCACTAATGCCTTCGGCTGCAGCTCAGCTTCCACGTTACACCGCTCATCGACCTTCGTGGCGCAGATCATAAATGCAAATCGATGTGAGCTTTCAAGGTCCATTCCGGTTCATCGGCGGCCCAGAGCCGCTCGTTTTCAATTGCGCAGCGGCATTAATGAGCGGCCTCTATCTCTGGGTCGGCCCTGGGGAAGACGACGGTGGGTGGATCATCTACGTTGGCGAGACCGGCAAGCCCTACCGGCTCCGGTTTCTGGACCACCTGCAGCGGCAGTTAAGTGGGTCGTATAGCGCTTGGAGCATTCCCGAGTGCCGGCGGGGCCAAGTGCGGCGGGTTTGGAGCGGATACGGATGGCGGGGAGACGGGTGGCGTTCCGCAATCGAGCATCTTGAACACTTGGAACGACGCGCTCCCGTGCTCAGGGAGTATCTCGAGTATCTAGAGATCTGGCTTGCGCCGCTTCCCGATATTGAGCAATTGAACAAGCGTGCGGAGGCGGCGCTTCTGGAGCACCTCCGGAAGCAAGGTGGCAACGTGAAGGACATGGTCACCGGGAACCGAAGCCACGGCTTCAGCGCGAATGATCGTCCGTTCACTCTATTGATGAGTTGTCCACGTAGGCTTCACGGCTTTCCTGTCGAACCGCTTACCGCGTGAGCGGTCTAACAGGAATTGGAGCTGGCAAGGGCTGCGCTGCGGACTCGCGGCCTGCGGCCGCGTCCTATTGGGTGCCCTTGCAGCTCAATTCTGACCGTTAGGCCTCACCGAGCAGTGCCTCGGGCACCTTGAGAGCACTTCGGCGTTCGCGCGAGCACCACTTCCGCGTGTGACGCTTTCCTTTACGGTGAGGTCCGTGTCGTTGACGTGCCGTGGTGGCGCGTCCAGCAGCATGCCCCACATTGTGAAGCTCGCTTTCATCGTCGCGCTTTCGGTTCTCAGCGTACCCGGCCAGGTCGCCGCGCAATGGCGGGCGGAAGCGCTCGGCCACTTCGAAGGGGGAGGCGTTCAGGGCGCAGGTGCGGTGGCTGCGCTCGGAGGTAGCGCCGCTTTACGATTCCAACGTGTCGAGTTTCGCGCGGGCTCGTCGCGCTTCGGCATTGCGACTGGGTGCGACGGATTCTGTGATCTTCACGATGCTCGCGTGATTGAAGTGGGCGCGGGCTTCGCGTTTGGCGATCACCTACCTGAGCGGGCTTGGACGGCGGGAGCAACCATTGCTCGCGTCAGGGAGCGGCATGACACCCCTCGTCCGATGGCCGCTCTCTATCTCCGGCGCCCGTGGACCCTCGCGAGCGCCCTTGTGGCCGCCACCGAGCTACGCGCACACGCCTTACCTATCCGCGGCCACGGAACTGGCGTCGGCTGGGCTCTGCGACTCGGGTTGGGCGCGGCCGCCGGATCGTCACGAACACGTGAGCCCTAACTGGCGTTGCAGCAGACGGCGGAGGTATGGTACGCGCTGAGGCACTCGCTGCGCTCGTGTCCACAGCGCGATCTTATGGATTCCGCCGCAGCTGACCTTGAACGTTATGCGGAGGTTGATTGATGGTCGGCAAGAGCATCGAGGAGCAGCTCCGCGACCACTTGGCATCTCTGAAGCCCAAGGCACCCGCCGCACCTGACGTCCCGCTCAAGCGACGCGACACCTCAGTCGATTTCTCGTCGCCTCTGGAGGCTGCGCGCTTAGAGAAGGCGCGAATAGAGACCGGACTCGTCAGCAATGATCGGTCAGCCCCGCCGCCGCCGAAGCGTCCTCACGTTCCTGCAAGCCCCGAGTGGGTACCTCGAGTCCGACACCGCCAGGACTTGAAGCGTCGCGGCTTGCCGTACCTCGGGTCCGTAAGGTCCGTGGATCCTGCTCGGCGTACAAGCCATTGCTACAACTGCAAGGCTACCGTCGACAGTCAGCTTCATGCGCTGTGCTCTGCCTGTACGCTGCTGAACATCATCTGTCCACAGTGTGGTGCGTGCGGTTGTGGCTGGTCTTCCGCCGCGACCATGGTGGCTAGCGACATCGACTTTGGCGACGACGTTGAATCATGGCTTGTCAACGAGAACGGTGTCCTCGTGTTTCCAGGTTCCGTTGCCGGCCTGCCTGCCGACGAGGCTGCAAACGAGCGTCGTGCAGCCTACGCCGAGTACCTGAAGAGTTCGGTATGGAGAGCGAAGCGAGAGGGGGCGCTGAAGAACGCCTGGTTCCGCTGTGAGGAGTGTGGCGACCAAGATGCCGGCCTTCACGTTCATCACGTATCGTACGACCGTGTGGGCGGAGCCGAACTCCCGAAGGATCTACAGGTGCTTTGCGAGGACTGCCATTACCACCATCATGCGTTCGCGCGAGCGTATATGGACTATGTTCGCGGCCGCCCCGCATAACGATGCTTGGTGGCTGACAGCCACGCTGTTGAAGCGGCCGCTGCGCGGCCGCATCTCATTGAGTGTCTGCAGCACAAGCAAACGTTATGCCGACGAGCGCGACTCGATGAGGTTCGTGTGAGTTTTGGTGGGAAGCGTCCAGAGGTGGGCTGGAGCCTCCACATGCCGGGCGGTTGGAGCGCCCAGTTGGACCGTGCTAGGAGATGGCATGCCCGCTTGCAGCTGGCAGCGTCGCCCACAGACCGGTACGACTTTCTGTTCGCGTTCTTCGAGAATGCGTTTCACCTGCGCGACTGGCTCGCGGATTCCGGCGCCGTGAAGCAGTCCGATCTGGATGCATTCATCGAGTCGAGCGCCGAGATGCGCCTGTGTCGCGATCTCGCCAACTCGCACAAGCATCACACCATTCGTTCCCCAAGCCAGCCCGCCCCTCCATCGGAGGCGCTAGAGTACGACCCCTCAGGGGGCAATCTCGGAAACGGGACGTCCGTAGTCATCCTCAGCGACGGAACGAAATGGGACGCGTTAGAGCTCGCGAGCGCGGTGATGAGGAAGTGGGACGGCTTCGTGGAGGGCGAGCGGCCGGGAGCGGCATAACGGCGCTTGGTGACTGATGGCCGCGCTATTGATGGCGGCCGCTCCGCGGCCGCATTATTGGAGCGTCCACAGCACAAGCTGACGTTATGCAGACAGGAAGGAGTATTGATGACTCGACGGTCGGCTAGAGACGATAGCGAGCGTGCTCGCTTAGGGCAGTTCGCTGGCCAGTACCTGGTCGATAGTGTCTATACGCAGCTGCTCGGCCT